>NZ_FOIB01000013.1 GCF_900111765.1 Myxococcus fulvus | reverse complement strand
GCTACGACAAGCTCGCCGTCAACTACCTCGCCATGGTGCAGGTGGCGCTCATCTGCTCCTACTTGCGCCACCTGCATCCATCAGACAGGGCCTAGGCGTCGTCGACCCGCCAGGGCTCGCATAAGCTATCCCCGCACTTCGCGCATTCCTCGCGAATCAACTGGAGATGGTCATGCGAGCAATCCTGGCAATCGCGGTGGCGTTCGGACTGACGGCCTGTGGGGGCGTGGAGACGGGTGAGCCGATGGCGCCCGAGGCCACCGAGCAGGCGGCGTCGGAGCTGGCCGGCAGCTGCGAGGCCCTCGTCGGGACCTTCTGTCGCCCCGGAGCGTTCACCTCCTGCACCTGGTCCGACGGCAACCTGGGCGAGTGCGAGTGTCAGCGCACGCCCTTCAACAAGTGGCTCTGCTACTAGCCTTCACGCCGTGTCGGTCCCGTTGATTCCGTCCCGATGGAGGCAGACGGAATCAACGGACCCGTCCCAGACCTTGGTGGAGAAATGTGGGCGACACACCCACAGCAAAGTGCCTAGAATCAGGCCTCCCCGCCGCTGAAGGTCGACTCCGCTGAACACCACCGAACCGCGCCACCTGGCCGGCCTGGACCTGCTCCGGTGCCTGGCCATCTTCATCGTCGTCCTCTTCCACTACCCACGCCCCGAGGGACACGAGTCCTACCGGATGCTCGCCAACTTCGGTTGGACGGGGGTGGAGCTGTTCTTCGTGCTGAGCGGCTTCCTCATCGGCTCGCAGTTGATGGAGCCGGTGTCGCGCGGCGAGGCGCCGTCCCTGAAGCGATTCTACCTGCGGCGCTCGCTGCGAATCCTCCCGCCCTACCTCATCGTGCTGGCGCTGTACCTCTTCGTCCCCGCGTGGAGCGAGCGTCCGGTGGAGACGCCCGCGTGGCGCTTCCTCACCTTCACGCAGAACTTCGGGCTGCGCCGGAATGGCTTCTCCCACGCGTGGTCGCTGTGCGTGGAGGAGCACTTCTACCTGGTGCTCCCGCTCACCGTGCTCGCGCTGCGCGGACGCGTCCGGGCCGCGCACCTGCTCGTGGGCGCGGCGGGGCTGATGCTCGGCGGGATGCTCCTGCGGGCCGGGCTGTGGCAGCGGCACTTCTCGATGCTCGCGCCCGAGGACGTCGCGTGGCGCGGCTACGACACGCTGCTGTACTACCCGACCTACGCGCGACTCGACGGCCTCTTGTGTGGCGCGATGCTCGCGGCGCTGCGCGTCTTCCGCCCCGCGGCCTGGGAGCGGTGGACCCGAGGAGCACGCGCGGGCGTCCTGGCGGGAGCGGGCCTTGCGTGCCTGGGCGCTGTGTTCTGGCTGAACGAGGAGCACTTCCGCGGCCTCGTCCACACGATGCTCGCCTTCCCCCTGACGTCGCTGGGCTACGCGGCGCTGCTCGTGGCCATGGCGAGCCCCAGCGCGTCACGCGTGTGCGCCCGCCTCCCCGGCGTGAAGACCTTCGCGCTGCTGAGCTTCACCATCTACCTCACCCACAAGGCCCTGCAGCACGCAGCGCGCGTCGCGCTGGAGCCCTACGGCCTGGACGCCTTCCACCCGCTCACGCTGCTGGCCGGCGCGGGGGCGGTGCTGCTCGCGTCACTCGCGCTGCACCACGGCGTGGAGCGCCCCGCGCTCAAGTGGCGCTCGCGACTGGAGGCCCGGCTCTCCCGCGAGCCCACGCCGCGGCCCGCCCTTCGCTAGCCCGGCCCGTCCACGGGACTACGGACGCTGCACGGGGCGGGACATGGGCGCGGCGGCGGGGCGCGGCGTCTCCTGGAGCAGGCGCAGCGCCCGCTCCAGCACCTCGTCCCGGCCCGCGCGCAGGCCCGCGAGCGTGGGGCGCACCGCGACGTGCGGCGTGAGCCCCTTGCGCTGGAGCTGACCGCCGTCCGCGTGCCGGGCATCCATGCCGGTGAAGCTCATCCAGATGCCACCGGGCAGCACCGCGTACGTCATGTTCCCGTTGGCTCCGGCGGTGGGGCTCCCGACGAAAGTCACCCCGCTGGTGACCTCCAGCATGAGCCCCAGGTGCTCGGCCTGGCTCACGGCGCTCTCGTCGATGAGCGCCACGACGCGGCCCTGATACACCGGCACGTCGGCGGTGGGCAGCTCCTGCGTCAGGGCCATCCGGCCATTCACCAACGTGGAGCCCGCGACGACGGGCACCTCGAAGCGGGACCAGATCTTCGCGCGCTTCACATTGAGGTACGGCGCCAGCACCCCCGCGGTGCCCCGGGGATAGCCTCGCAGGTCGAACACCACGGCCCGGGTGCCTTGGACCTTCTGCATGACCTCCGGCACCTCGCCGGGCCCCAGCTGCGAGAGGTTCACGAGCGCGATGTTACCCTCCAGCAGCTTGAAGGGCTCATGGGGGCGCTCCATGCGGGAGTACGCGGCGGGCCGCTTGAGCTTCACCTCCCGCCGCCCCTTCTCGCCGAGCACCGTGAAGGACACCTCCGATTCCGGGGGACCCACGAGCGCCAGGTAGATGTGGTACAGGCGGGTCGCCGCCGCCGTGGAGGCCTGGTGGATGGCGTCGATGCGGCGGATGCGCTCGTCGATGGGCTCCCCGTCCACCTTCTCCAGGACATCCCCCACCTGGAGCCCCTGCGCGAGCCAGTCCTTGGAGAGCTCCGTGACGACCACCTTCCCGGCGACGTCGTACGCATCGAGGGGCGCGGCGACTCCACCCCAGAGGTCCGTGAACGCGGGATGGCCGCTGAGCGAGACGTGCCCGTCACGCAGCTCCCGGACGGACTTCGCGACCTCGAGCGCGTACGCCTTCGCGTCCTGGGCGGCCTCGAAGCGCTTCAGCATCCCGGGGAGCTGCTGGCTCCAGTCCACGTCCATCAAGTGGCGATAGGGGAAGAAGAGCTCCACCACGTTCCACAGCCGCACGGCTGACAGCAGGCGCAGCTCGCGTGAGGGGTAATGGGTCTCCGCGTAGGCCTTGTCCGGACGCCACTGGGCCTCGGGCCGCGCCGAAGCGCTTGGGCCCTTGGGCCTGGACTTCTGCTGGGCCAGCGCCAACGCGCGCGTGTAGGCCGCGTCCGGGGCGGACAGGTCCGCGCGCGCCGGCACCTCCGCGTCGAGCCCCAGGGGCAGCACCGTCTCGCTCGTGCGGACCGTGGCGACGAGCGTGTTCCCCAGCGGCACGTCCTGCGTATCCACGGCCATCGAGTTCGTCACGGGACCCTCGCCCACGAAGAGCGCGCGTCCCGAGGCGCGCAGCGCCAGCACCTTCGGCGAGACGGCGCTCTGCGAGTCCATGAGGAAGACGACGCGCGAGAACTTCTTGCCGGCGCGGCCCGCCACCACCGAGCTGACGTCCTGGTTGAAGGCCGTGGTGTAGGGGGAGTCCGAGCCCGTCTGGGCCTTGAAGCCGCCATGGAGCGAGGAGCGCATGCCTGGCACCGACAGCTCGCCATCGACGAAGAGGGGCAGCATCCAGTCCACGGCGCCGGAGACGCTCCAGATGGACCTCTCGTCGAAGCCTCGCAGGCGCATGTCGACGACGACTGCGCGCGCATTGCCCAGCGCCCCCCAGAGCTTCTCGCCCATGCCCCAGAAGGTCTCGGAGCCCTCGGGCGTGGTGAGGTTGCGCAGGTCCAGGACGACCACGTCCTTCTCCATGCCCAAGAGGGGCCGGAGCGTCGGCGGAGCCAGCGCCGCGGGCGGCCGCGCGCTCTTCACGAGGGTGGCGGAGTCCTCGAGCGCGCCGAGCATCGACTGGACGGCCTCGGCGAATGCCTCGTCGCTGGTGGCGGCCTCCACCTTCGGCACCGCTGCCAGGAAGGCCGCGTCCCAGTCGATGCGCCGCGACAGCATCCACGGGTGGCGATAGCGCACCTGCCCCCAGAGCTCGCCCAGCGAGGTGAGCCGCTGGAGCCGGAGCTGCTCCTGGGCCTCCTCCGGCTTCGAGGGAGCCTCCGAGGCCATCGCCCCCGAGGTCAGGAGAAACGCCAGACACAGTCCCAGCCTCGAACCCAGGTCATGGTGCCGCATGCATGTCCTCCTCGTGTTCCAGCCAGCGCGCGAGGACTCTAGAGCGACTCGGAGCCGGAGTCGCTGGCGCGGTGCGCCTTGATGATTCGCACGAAGCTCTCGCGCTGACGCGCCTGGGAACGACGCAGTGAGTCCAGGCTGGCGATCCAGAACGCGTCGAGCGACCTCGGGTCCTCGCTGACCACCTCGACGAGCGCCTCGATGAAGTGGCGGACCCGCGCCGGCTCGCGTCGCGCGGAGGGCGGCACGAGCATCCATTCCCGCTCCACCACATCTCGGACCTCGTCCTCCTCGAAGACGACCACCCGGAAGACGATGCACAGCCCCCGGTCCGGGCACTCCTCGGTGCTGAACCAATGGAGGAGCCGGGTGTCCGACCCGAGCCTGGGCAGGCCCTCGAGGTACGCCTGGAGCGCCTCCGCCGAGAGCTCCTCGCCGGGCAGGAGCGGCTCGCTGACCCGCTCCTCCGGCAGGAGGTCGAACGCGGGGAGGTCCGGTGTGCCCTCGGGTGAGAAGACCACGGAGCCGAGCCGCTTGCCGTCCCCGCCGACGTAGGTCGAGAACGCATCGAGCCGACGCGCCTCCACATCGAAGACATAGACATAGGACACGTTCCCGGTCTCATCCGGTGCGACCGGGAGGCCCGGGCTCTCCTCCGAATAGCGCTCCTCCTCCGTCTCGCCCTTCCCACCCATACAGGTGGACCAACCCCAGGGGGCCTCGTCGATGAGCCGCCCCACCACGGCCTGGATGTCCCCGTGGGCGCGCTCGACGCGCGCCATCAGGTGTTGCCCGAGGCCCGTGGGATAGCCATCCCAGTGATGATAGACACCGCGCCAGGGCCGCGAGGAGACGTGCTCGGGAATCCCCGAGCCCGACGTGTACACAGCGATTGCACCACGGGTCGACATGGGCCCCGGAGTGTAGCGTTCAGCGCTCACGGCGCGTGGGACAATCACGCCGTCCGAGTGGCGCCCTCGCTCACGGCCGGATGCCCAGGAGCGCCAGGCGCAGCACCCGGCGCGCGGTGGGGGCATCCTGCTCGTTGGCGACCGCGATGGCGTTCGCCAGCCGCAGCAGGTCCTCCGCCGTGGCTCCAGCGTGAATCGCGCCCGCCGACGACGCCCGCGCCACCAGGCCGGTCAACACCTCGAGCAGCATGTCCGTGCAGCACAGCTCCTCGGGTGACAGCCCCTCCGGCCCCGCGAGCAGCGCGGCGGCGAGCCCGCGGTGCGTCGCGGTGTACACCGTCACCTCCTCCAGCCAGGCCGCCAGCTCCGCGGCGGGATTCCTGCCCGGCTGAGCCGACGCCATCGCGCACAGCTGCGCGACGCCATCCCGGAACACCACCTCCAACAGCGCCTGCCGCGTCGGGAAGTGTCGGTGCAGCGTCGCCGAGCCCACCCCCGCCCGCCGCGCGATCTCCTCGAGCGACGCCTGCGCCCCATCCCGCGCGACCAGCTCCGAGGCCGCCGCGACAATCCGCTCCCGGTTGCGCTGGCCATCCACTCGCAATGACTTCACCCGCTCCACGACACCTGTCTCCTCACCGTGACGTTCCCCCACAACCGGGGGAGCCCTCCACATTCAACCACGGAATGACACGGGGGACTCCACCTGCCGTAGGGCCGCCGTTACCCGGGCGTTTCAGGACCCAGGCACCCCGTGTCTCCTGCTGGCCCGCAATCGCAGTCAGCGCTCGCCATGGACACACACAAGCCCCATCCACCCGGGGATTTTCTGTCAACACGTTGTTTCATTTCGATTCATTTCGGGAAATACAAGCCAGTACCACTTCAATGGATTTTACGGCAAAACATTGGCTCGGCCGCTAGGACAGACACCAGGCCCGGCATGGCGGGACATCCGCCCGTTCCTGGTGTCTTCACTCAAGGACTCATCACTCATGTCACACCCTCGCACCCTCTCCGTGCGCGCTCTTCGGAGCGCGTTGCTGTCCTCCGTGTTGCTCGCCGCCCCTGCCCTCGCCGAGGAGACGCACTGGGGCTATGCGCAGACCGTCGACCCCGAGCACTGGGGTGAGGTCGCCGGTGGCGCGCTGTGTTCCACGGGCGTCCAGCAATCCCCCGTGGCGCTGTCCACCTCCGGGGCCACGCACACGAATGTGCAGGCGCCCAGCTTCCACTACGGCACCAGCCAGGTGCGCATGGTGAACAACGGCCACACGGTGCAGTTCAACTACGACGTGGGCAGCACCCTGCGCCTGGGCAACCAGGAGTACAAGCTGGCGCAGTTCCACTTCCATACGCCCAGCGAGCACACCCAGAACGGCGTGCACTATCCGCTCGAGGTGCACCTGGTGCACACCGACGCGGCGGGGACGCCCAGGGTCGTGGTGGGCGTGCTCATCGAGGAGGGCCTGGTGAACGCGGCGCTCTTCACCGCCTTCCGTCACCTGCCCCGTCACGAGGGTGAGACGAGCACGCCGCTGGGCGCGCTCATCAACGCCAGCGCGCTCCTGCCGTTCAACCGGGCGTTCTTCCATTACGCCGGCTCACTCACCACGCCCCCGTGCAGCGAGGGGCTCCAGTGGTTCGTGATGAAGAACCCCATCCATCTGTCCGACTCGCAGATCGCCGCCTTCGAGCGGCTGCCACACCTCAACCCGAACAACCGCCCCGTGCAGCCGTTGAACGGCCGCGACGTGGGGCTCCAGTCCGCGTACTGAGGACGGCTCCCGAGCACACGGGCCCGGGCACCTCGTCACTCCGGCGCTGGCGGAAGGAGCAGCTTCTGGAGCCGGACGAGGTGGGAGGACGTCGGGTACTTCGTCTGGAAGTCCCCGGCGCGCCGCTGGGCCTCCGCGCGTCGGCCCAGCAGCATCAGCGCCTCGATGGCGAGCACCTCCCGCTCCTGCGCGAGCGTGCCCGCCTGGAACCGGGACGCGTGTCCGCCCAGCAGCGAGAGGGCCTCCTCGGCGGCGCCTCGCTGGAGGGCGCGGTGGGCGTCGTCGATGAGCAGCAGCTCCTCGTCCTCCGCGCTCGAAGCGCCAGCTTCCGGAGGTGGCTCCACGACGGGCTTCTGGAGGGCCCGCGGCGGGCTCGTGCGCGGCGGCACGGGAGTCGGCGCACGCTCCACGCTGGGGGCGGCGGGCACGGGACTCGGAGTCGGCACTTGGGCAACGGGCGGCGCCGGGACGACGGCCTCGGGAGGCACCTCGCTCCGGGGACGCTCCACCGGAGCCGTCTCCCGGGGGGCCTGGGTGACCGCCGGAGGCTGCGCGCGCTCGTAGACCCGGCCCACCTGGAAGGAGCCCGCGGCCCCCGCGAGCGCGGCCACGCCCACGAGCACCTTGAGCTTGAGGCCGGCGACCACCGTCGCGCCTCCCGCGAGCGGCGCGGGCGCGGGCGCCACCGGAGCCGGAGCGGGAGCCGCCGGGCTCGGGGGCGGCTGGAGCGGCGCCAGTCGGGCCGCGAGGGACGCCAGCTGCGCGGCCGAAGGTCCATCGTCCAGCGCGGAGCCCAGCAGCTCCCGCAGCTCGGGCGAGGCGTCGGAGGACTCCTCCAGGAGTCGCACGGGCTCGGGCGTCCTCATCTCTCGCCTCCTTGCAACCGGGCCACGGCCTCCTGGACCTGCTTGCGCGCAGCGTACAGCCGCGCATAGGCGGTCTGCACGGGGCACCCCACCGCCTGGGCCACGTCGGCCATGGCCCACTGCTCGATTTCGAAGAGGACGAACACCGCCCGCTTGTCCTCGTCGAGCGCATCCAGGATGCGGTCCAGCCGGGCCCGCGCCTGCGTGCGCGCCACGGACTCGAGCTGCTCGGGGGGACGGGCCTCGTCGGGGGGCTGCGCCACGGGGGTCTCCCGGCGGACGTGGGCCCGCTTGCGGTGGTCCGAGGCCAATCGCATGCAGATGCCGAAGAGCCACGCGGCCACGGGCGCGCGCGGGTCGAACTCCGGGAGGCGACGATGGACCACCAGGAACGCCTCCTGGCAGACGTCCTCCAGGTCCGCCTCCCTCACGCCCATGCGCCGCAGCGTGCGCCACACGAAGGCCGCGTGCTGGGCATGCACCCGCTCGAAGTCGAGCGGTTCCGCCCGTTCGGGAGCGGACAGGGCCTGGGGAGGAGGGGGCATCGCGCGGAGTCCGGGGCCGGCGGACTCTAGTGAGCTTCCCGGCGCCAGGTGAAGCGCTACCCGCCCCCGGCGGCTCAGGGTCCCCGGAACGACAGGCCCAGCTCGACGAACGCGCTCAACGGTGCCCCCAGCCGACCCTCCCAGGCGGAGCGCAGCGGCAGCGATGGCCGCAGCCACCCCACCGAGGCACCACCCCCCACATGCAACCCGGTGGTCCTCCCCAGTCGCAGCTCCCATTGTGCTCGCGCCCCCGCCTCCCCCCGCACGAGCAGGTCCACCTCGTCCACCAACGTCCCCTGGGAGTCCGCCATCACGAACGAGAACGCCGCCGTCGCGCACGCGGACACCTCCCATCGGGAGTCCCCCACCACGAGCGGGCAGAGCCCCACCTCGGGCGTCGCCAGGGTCAGGTCCACCCGGCCGTCCCCGAGCTCCGAGCGGGCCCAGGGCACCACGGAGAGCCCTACGAGCCACGTCACGCTCCCCGCCCCCCGCCAGCCGAGGCGACCTCCCCACGCGAGGCCGTCAGAGAACCCCGTCGTCGCCAGGCCGGTGATGGACACCGTCGAGCGGCCGGGCCATGGAGCCGCGCGAGTCGGCGGAGATGCTTCATCGAGCGGAGCCTCGTCCACCGTCGGGTCCGGCCTCGCGTCGGGAGGCGGAGCAGCGTCCTCGGAAGCAGGCTCCAGCTCGGAGGGCGCGACGGTGGGCTCCCGGGGACGCAGGGCCTCCGGGTCGATCATCAACGCGAGGACCAGCACGAGCCGCCGCTCGATGTCCGCGCACGCGGGCGCGGCGGAGTCGATGTCGCGGCTGCCCAGAACAGTGCCCCGAGCATCCACGAGCGTGAGCCTCGCGGACCAGCCCGACGAGGATGCCTGCTCCAGCACGCCGTGGATGAGCACGTCCGGCAAGGCACCGAACACGGAGCGCCCCAGACGCGCCTCCACCGCGCGCGCCAGCGGAGCCGCCTGGATGCACTCCGAGGGCGCGTTCCAATGCAGCCCCCACCGCGCCGACGAAGGCGCTGGCGACGCGGTGGCGAGGAGCGGGAGCACCACCCCCAGGACGAGGGGCGAGGTCATGAGGACACGCGGGCGCGCTGGAGGTGGCTCATCCGGGTGGCATCTGTATCAGAGGTCCATCCCCTGGTTCCCCGTCAACTTGTTCGGCGCGAACTTCACATCCGTTCCGTTGAACGCGATGAGGGGGATGCCAATCACCATCAACGCTCCGCCGCCAATCAGCGAGCCCACGCCCACCTTGCGAAAGAGCTTGTCCTCCGGAAGGGATGAGTCCTCGGCGGACGAACTGTCGATGAGCATCATGGTTCCGCCCAAGATGGCCAGACTGACCCCCATCAGCGTGGAGACCCAGCCGGTGAATCGCAGACCAGAGCTGCCGGGGTCGACCTGAAGGGACACGTCCCGCCCGTGGTCCAACAGCGTGAAGCGCCGTGACGGCGTGATGCCGGACCCCGCGATGAAGAAGTCCGTCGTCGGGTCGCGCAGGGTGACGTCGCAGGGCATCCTGCACTCGCGCTGGTAGTGGATGATGCCCACGGTGCCGGCGCCTCCCGCGGTGGCGACGGAGCCATACCCCTCGCTGGTGATGCGGAAGAGGCTGACCTCGGGGGAGTCCGTCTCGATTCGCACCCGTACCGTCTCATCACGGGGCGAGGACGGCGATTGGGCAAGCATCGTGGGCGCGACGAGACTCAGGGCAAGCAGCAGGCTCAAGGGGTTCCTCCAGGCGGCGTGGGCAGCGTCGACAGATGAATGGAGGCAGGTGCTCGGGATTTTGAAAGGCATTTATCCGCCACCTCCCTTGACAAACGGAGGACCCCTCCGTATTCAACGCAAATACAAATGGTGGGGTCCCCCACTTTCAAGAGGAGCCGCCGATGCGTCGTCACCCGACTGTCCTCGTCACCGCCGCCACGGGGCGACAGGGCGGAGCCACGGCCCGAGCGCTGCTGGCCGAAGGCAGCACCGCCGTGCGCGTCCTGGTCCGCAATCCGGAGGCGCCCAACGCCAAGGCGCTCGCGGCGGCGGGCGCGGAGGTCGTGGTGGGAGACCTGGACGACCTCGCGTCACTGCGCGCCGCCTGCGCGGGGGTACAGGGGGTCTTCTCCATGCAGTCCCCCATCGTCTCCGCGACGGGCGTCGACTTCAGCAAGGAGGTCGAGCAGGGCAAGAACCTCATCGAGGCCGCGCTGGCCGAGGGCGTGGAGACGTACGTGCACACCGCGACGTCCGGCGTCGGGGACCACCGGAACATCGAGGGCTGGGCGGAGGGCCGCTGGAAGGAGCACGAGGTCTACTGGGAGAACAAGCTCGCCACCTGCGAGCGCGTCCGGAGCGCCGGCTTCAGGCACTGGACGCTCATCCTGCCCGCCACCTTCATGGACCACGCGATGCTGGACACGTCCGCTTTCGTCGACGGACACCGGTGGGTGACGGTGCTCGAAGCGGACCGGCCCATCCCCTTGATTGCCCCGGAGGACGTGGGCAACGCGTCCGCGGCGGCCCTGCTGAACCCCACGCGCTTCCACGGGGTGACGCTGCAGCTCGCGGGGGACCTGCTCACGCCCCGGCAGATGGCGGAGGTCCTCTCCCGCGTCGATGGAAAGACCTATACGGTCCAGCCCAGCTCCATCGAGGAGGCCGTCGCCGCGGGCCTCCATCCAGGCGTGGCGCGAGGGCTGACGTACATGAACGTCGCCCCCGCGCTGGCCCGGCCCGAGCTCGCGAGCGAGCTGGGGCTCTCACTCATGCGCTTCGAGCCCTGGTTGCGCCAGCGCCGCATCCAGGCAACACGCTGAAGCACTCAACTCAGTACGGGCTCGCCGTAGGGCGGATGATGATTTCACTGACGTCCACGTCCGCCGGCTGGCTGATGGCGTAGGCGATGGAGCGGGCGACGGCTTCGGCGGGAATCGCCACCTTGCGGAACTCGCGCATCACGTCGCGCGCGTTCGCGTCGCTGATGCTCTCCGCCAGCTCCGACGTGGTGACGCCCGGGGAGATGACCGTCACGCGGATGTCCCCGCCCACCTCCTGGCGCAGCCCCTCGGAGATGGCCATCACCGCGAACTTCGTGGCGCAGTACACCGCCGCCGTCGGACTCACCGCGTGCCCGCCGATGGAGGACAGGTTGATGACCTGCCCGGACTTCTGCCGCTTCATCACCGGCAGCGCCGCGGCGATGCCGTGCAGCACGCCCCGGATGTTCACGTCGATCATCCGGTCCCACTCGTCCACCTTCAGCTTCTCCAACAGCGACAGCGGCATCACCCCCGCGTTGTTGATGAGCACGTCCAGCCGCCCGAACTGCTCCACCGTGAAGCGCACGAAGCCCTCCACGTCCTCGCGCTTCGTCACGTCCACCGCGCGCACCCGCGCCTCGCCGCCCGCCGCCGTCAGCTCCTTCGCCAGCACCTCCAGCCGCTCCTGGCGCCGCGCGCCCAGCACCACCTTCGCGCCCTGCTGGGCAAGCAGGCGGGCCGTCGCCTCGCCGATTCCACTGCTCGCTCCGGTGATGGCCACCACCTTGCCCTGGATGTTCGTCGTCATGTGCACGTCCCTCGATGGATTGCCCGGTGCCAGGAGGGCGCCGGGGACATGCACACCTTCTCAACCGAGGGCCTGGGGGCGTTATCCGGATGCTCGCCGGCTCTTGCCTAATCCTGCACGGGACGTTTGACTCCCCCCATGAAGCGCGCCCCACCTTCAGCGCCCGCTCCGAATCCCAGCCTGGACGAACTGGCGACGCTCCTCGCGCGCCACACGCCCGCGGACGGCATCCACGCCACCGCCATCCCCCGGCTCTCGCTCATCCGCGCCTCCGAGCCCACCCCGGAGCTGCACGCGCTGCAGGCCGCCGCGCTGTGCATCGTCGCGCAGGGCCGCAAGCAGGTGCTGCTCGGGGACGACGTCTATGTCTACGGGACGGACCAGTGCCTGGTCGCCTCCATGGACCTCCATGTCACCGGCCAGGTCATCGAGGCGACGCCCGACAAGCCCTACCTCTGCTTCCGGCTGGACCTGGAGCCCGGTCAGCTGAGCAGCCTGATGATGGAGGCGGCGCTGGAGTCCCCCGAGGACCGCGGCGTGGCCCGGGGGCTCGCGCTGGGCCCGGTGGGGACACCGCTCCTGGACGCGACGTCGCGGCTCGTGCGGCTCCTGGACACCCCGCGCGACATCCCCGTGCTCGCGCCGCTCATCACCCGGGAGATCCTCTACCGCCTGCTGTCCGGGGAGAACACCGCGAGGCTCAGGCGAATCGCCATGGGCGACAGCCGCCTGGACGCCATCGCCCGCGCCATCCACTGGCTCAAGGCGCACTATGCGGCGCCCCTGCGAATCGAAGACCTGGCGCGCACCGTCCACATGAGCCCGTCCGCGCTCCACCACCACTTCAAGTCCGTGACGGCGATGAGCCCCCTGCAGTACCAGAAGCAGCTGCGCCTGCAGGAGGCCCGTCGCCTGATGCTCGCCGAGGCCATGGACGCGGCGATGGCCGGGCACTCCGTGGGCTACGAGAGCCCGTCCCAGTTCAGCCGCGAATACAGCCGGATGTTCGGCGCGCCGCCGTCGCGGGACATCGCACGGCTCCGCGAGTCGCTCGGAGCCGTGCAATGACGCCGTCAGCGGGGCGTGCCGCGCAGCTCGTCCATCAGCGCCTTGGCCGTGCGGCCGTCATGCACGCTGAAGTCGGCGAGCCCCGGGTGGACCTCGGAGCCGAGCGCCTGGACTTCGCCCGACGCCGTCACCCGTAGCCGCCCCTGCCAGCCCCCCAGCACGTGGTACGCGCCCGGGTGCTTCGCCGCGGGGATGAGGAAGAAGATGGCCTCCTCCGCCAGACGCAGCACGGGCTTGTCGTCCGGCTCCATCCGGTGGCCGTCCGGCGCCAGTCCCCCCAGCTCGACGATTTCCAGCTTGCTGTCGGGCCCGAGCTTCGCGCCCCCCAGCGCGACCAGCCCCGCCTTCGCGCGGGCGACGTCCGACACCACCAGCGTGGAGACCGTCAGCGGCGTCTCCGCGTAGCGGTCCCCCGCCTCCTCCGGCGTGAAGTACCGCTGGGCCTTCTCGTTCCAGCCGTACACGCGCTGAGCCACCGGACGCGACGACACCACCCGGGCCTGGACGATGACGCCCGACTCGCCCACCATCTCCTTGAAGCTGTCGTGCGTCACCCAATGCACCGTCATCGGGTGGCTGTGCTCCACGGACTCGAGCGGCTGGGACACCGGTTGCGCGACCTCGGGGGACGGCGCCTCGCGGGCGCAGCCCACCATCGCTCCCCAGACGCACGGGAGCAGCAACAGCATGCGGGCCTTCTTGGATTCATGCATGGCGTTCTCCTTTCCTGGGGGCGTGTCAGGGATACAGCGCGGTGAGGCCCTGCGCGTCGCAGCCGCTGAGCGTGGCGGGGTTGGAGCACTCGGTGCAGGGGTTCATCACCCGGCCCTGGGAGCAACCACAGACATGGCCCAGCCCCACCGCGTGCCCCGTCTCGTGCTCGGCCAGCCACAGCCGCCAGGTGGCATCCGCCGTGACGCGGGCCAGGTTGAACTGAATCATCGCGCCGCCCCGGTTGATGCAGTTGTTGGCGCCGATGCCGCCCGGGTACGTGGTGTAACCCCACCACGTGTCGGAGGTGTTGGCGTCCCAGTAGTCGATGTCGTGGTTGGAGTGGTTGGAGCCGTCCGTGTTGAGGTACAGCGTGTTCCCCGGCGCCGCGGGCGGGCTGTTGAGGTTCGTCCAGGACTGCGGCACCTGGCTGATGGACGAGTGGTTGTAGACGTTGACCGACGTCCAGTGCTGGGAGCCGCTGTAGGTGATTCCGCACCACTTCCAGCCCGTCAGGTTGTAGCAGGCGTTCAATCCCCCCGAGCCGCAGTCATCCCGGGTGCAGGCCTGCGCGTCGGGCGAGGTGAGCCCTCCGAGCGCGGCCACCATCGCGATGGCGGCCGTCCGATTCCAGAGCGTTCGCATGAGCCGTTCCTCTTGGCGGGGCGTGGGCTACTGACAGGTGATGCCCGGCAGGCCCTGGTAGGAGCCCTGGGACGTCCACAGGGAGATGGTGCCGCCGCAGCCCGGCGTGGCCGCGTACGGGTCATCCGTTCCCCACGTCGGGTCGGAGAACTCGAAGTGCAGGTGCGGTCCCGTGGAGGCGCCCGACGAGCCCGCCTTCGCAATCCAGTTGCCGCAGGGGATGTTCGCGCCCACGCTGTACTGGAAGCTGAACTTCTTCAGGTGGAAGTACTTGCTCCGGCGGTTGTCGGCGTGCCGGAGGATCATGTAGTTGGCGGCGCGGATGCCGCAGTTGGCGTTGGGGTCGTCCTTGTTCCAGGCCAGGCACCGGTCGTAGAACCCGTCGACGGCGCTCTCCAGCGTGCCGGAGGCGGCGGAGATGACCCAGACGCCCGCGTCCATCGCCGGGAGGCCGCCGGCCAGGGAGAAGTCCGTGCCCAGGTGGCCGTAGTAGGTCCAGCCCTGGCACGTCCAGTCCTTCACGCCCCCCAGGTCCTTGTACGCGCCGACGTAGCAGCCGCCGCTGGCGCACTGGCCGGGGTTCATGGACATGGGGAAGCGGAACATCGTGCCCGCCAGCGCGGACGCGGGCGCCACCAGGAAGGCCCCCACCAGCAGGGCCTGCAGCTTCATCGAGCGCGTCGTCTTCACCGGGCACCTCCTTCCCGCACCGCCACACCGGTGCGCACATCCAGCGTCCACAGCTCCCCGCCGCCGGCCGCGTAGCGCAGCCGGTCCTCGGACAACCACTCCATGGCCCCCGTGTTGATGGGAGGCGGCACGAAGTTCGCGGGCACTCCGTCACGCAGCGCTCCGGCCTTCAGGCCGACGTTGGTGAGTTGCACCGGCTCCGCGCCATCCAGCGTGGTGCGGAACCAGGACGCCATGGTGGTGCGTCCCGACACGAACACCACCGTGCGCCCGTCCGGGGACACCGAGCCCATCGCATCCAGTCCCGGCCCGTCCGCCACCACGGTGACGCGTCCATCCACGCCCACGAAGCCCACCGCCGTCTCATGCGACTCGGCGCCGGTGCGCGACAGGGTGGCGACGACGCCATCGCCCTTCACGGACGGCGCCAGGTCTCCGAGGACACGCTGCGCGAGCAGGCGCTCACGGCCCGAGCCCTCACGCAGCCGCAAATCCCCCTCGGGGGTGAGCAGCAGCGTCTTGTCGCCCAGCGCGCTGGCCTCCGCGTACTTGAAGGCGCGGTCCACCACGCGCACGGTGCCCCGGGCCTCGTCGTAGCGCAGCACCGCCAGCCTCGGCTGCAGGTCCGTCCCCGGCGGAGGTGCCTCCTCGATGACGCCCAGCACCGTCTGCGCGCCGCGGCCATGCAGCGTGGCGACGAACGCCTTCGCGCCGAACTCCTTGGCGAGCATCGGCTCCACCGCCGCGCGCATCGCCCGCACCCGAGTCACCTCGCGCGACGCCGCCCCCTCTTCCGCATGGGCGACCGAACCCGACAGCAGCAGTCCGGCCACCGCCATTCCCAATGTCTTCATCTCGAGACCTCACTGAACCTTCAGGGTGTCGAAGGGCGCACGGGTCCCCATGCGGGGCATCGGGACGAAAGAAGCGCGCCCTTCGCCCCCATGACCGACGGGGCGGATTTACGTCCCATTTCCCGGCGCGATGGACCGGACCACGGCGCCACGGGCGCGGGTCTCCAGGTCCTCTTCGCCAAGGTGGCCGACCTTGTTCACGCCTCGAGGGCGGCCACCCTGAACGGCACGACTACACGCCTCCCGGCGTCACTCGGCGCCCGGCAACAGCGGGGGCGAGGAGAAGAACAGCAGCCCGCGGCTCAGCATGGGCATCCAGGCGCCGTAGTGGTCCTCGCCTGGGAACTCCAGGAACCGCACCTCCAGCCCGCCGCCCAGGACGGAGAGCTCGCCGGACAGCTCGCGGGTGTTGTCGACCATCCGCCGCTCGACGGCGAGCATGCCCCGCTCCCCCTGGCTCTTGCGGGGCGTCTGCTCCAGCCCGCCCACCGTGAGCAGCACGCGCGCCTTCACCGGCGTCGCCGCGTGGTGCGCCAGGAAGGACTGCTTCCCGGTGAGCACGTGGCGGTGGTTCCACCAGAGGGAGGGGCTGCCGGCGATGTACGCCTCGAACGACGTGGGCCGCGTGAAGAGCGCGTGCACCACCAGGAGCCCACCATAGGAGTGGCCCATCAGCGCCGTGCGCGACGTGTCCACCGGCAGCCGCGCCGCCAGCGCGGGCTCCAGCTCCTTCTTCACGAAGTCCAGGAAGCGGTCCGCCCCACCCTGCTTCTTCGAGAACCGGTCCCCCGTGTTCGACAGGTCCGGGGCCGGCGGCGTGTAGTCCTCACCGCGCGCCTGGTCGCTCGAAGCCGTGTCGCCCGGGTAGCCCAGCCCGACGATGATGGGCGGCGTGGCCGGCACCCCGAAGCCCTTGGCCAGTCTGGGGAGCGCACGCGACAGGCGCTCCAGCGTGGGGAAGTGCGAGCCCCCATCCAGCAGGTAGATGACGGGGTGGCCCGCCGCGGGCGCGGGTCCCTCTGGGATGGCCACGAACATCCGGTGGGTCCGCCCGGTGTGCGTCGACTCCAAATCGAACTGGAACGCGCCCGGCAGCGTCACCGGCGCCCAGTCCACCTGGACCACCGAATCGGCGCGGGGCGTGGGCCCCGAGGAACAGCTGGCGGTCAGCAGACCCGCCGCGAGGAACAAGGGGATTCGCATCAGGTGGCCCACTCCTTGGGAACAGACGGCTCCTGGCTGGGGCTCGCGGCCGGAGCGCCCAGGGACCAGACACTGTCCTGGGGACCCGTGTGCGCGCGTCGGGACGTCGCCCGCGCCATCCAGGCGAAACAGAAGGCCCCCAAGAGCGCGGTGAGGTCCACGCCCAGCCCGTCCAGCGTCGCCCAGGGGCCGAGCCCCGGTACGAGCCACCCCACCACCGTGGTGAGCGGAATCGCCAGCGTGCAGAGGGCCGCGCCCCACAAGAGGTCGATGGACGCGCGCGCCGCGCCTCGCGCCAGCGCATAGCCGATGGAGGCGAAGAAGACCGCGTAGTAGCCGTATTGGTGGAAGACCCGCACGTCCGCCACGTGGGAGCCGAGCCACTTCGCCAGCACCAGGGTGAACGAAATCCCGCTCACGCAGCCCAGACAGATGCCGACGGTGATGGCCGCCATCCAGCGCACGTCCCGCCGCTGGACGGGCAGCTCCCCCGCGGCGCGCGCCTTCTTGCGGCGCGTCTCCACCCAGAGCACGTTGCCGCTGTAGAACAGCCACGCGCCGCTGAGCGCGAGCAGGAAGTAGATCCACTTCACCGGCGGGCCGCCGAAGGTCCCGAAGTGCAGCGCGAAGAAGCTGCTGATGAGCGTGACAGGAGCGGACATCTGGCCCGGCAGGAAGTCGGTGGACGTCACCTTCCCGCTGTACGGGTCCAGCGCCACGAAGCCACCGAGCGCGCGTGGAGACAGCGCCGCCGGGTCATGCCCCCAGACGCGTACCAGGGCGCGAGGCGTGGCGACCTTCACGTACTGGAGCGAGTGTGGCTCCAGCGCGGGAGCGGCGGCCCGCGCCCGGGCGAGCAGCTCCGCGGGAGGAAGCATCGTGGTGGGGTCCGGAGCGCTCCGGACGTCACCGGCCGCCGGCCTGAACCCGGCGCGCAGCGTCCCGCCGTGGATGAGCTTGTCCTGCACGTCGTAGATGACGTCATGGAGGCCGAACACCGCCGCGGTGATGGCAATCAAGAGGTGGAACGGGAGGCTCGCGATGCCCACCACGTTGTGCGCGTCCATCCACCACCGCTTGAGGCCCTTGCCCAACCGCAGCGCGAAGAAGTCCTTCACCAGGGACGGCAGGACGATGACCAGCCCCGACAAGAGCGCGAGCGCATAGAGCAGCGAGATGACGCCCGTGAGCACGCGGCCCACCTCGGTGTCGAACGGCAGGCCCACCACCCGGTGCAGCACGTCGATGAACTCGCCCACCTTGCTGGGGTGACCCTCGGTGACGACGGCGGCGCCGTTTGCCTGGAGCGTGGCGTGGAACTGACGCTCGCCGAGCGTGTCGTGGTCCTCGCCGCCCTCGTTGCGATGCCAGCTCATCGGCGAGGGGGCCTGCGCCGGCGCCGCCTCGAGCGTGAGGGTGAACTCCTCGGCCACCTCGGGGTGCTGGGCCAGGGTGGTCGTCACCAGGGCGTGCAGCTCCGCGGAGGACCGGGGCTGAGAGGAGGCCCGCTCACCGGGCGGCGTGGCCCAGCGGGCCAGCGTGTCCTTGAAGACGGTGAAGGCGCCCGCATAGAAGCAGATGAAGAGCCCCAGTCCGGCGACGATGCCGGCCCAGGTGTGGACGACCTTGTAGACCTTGATGAGGGCGGAGCGCATGGGAGTGCCGGCGGAAGTCAGAGGTTGCGCAGGAGCAGGAAGGCGCCCCAGGTGAGCACCGTCGCGCCACCCAGCCACAGCCAGGCGCGCGGCCCCGTCCTGAAGAAGAAGCAGCCGCCGAGCACGCCCATCCACACGGGCATCACGCTCCACATGACGAGCTGGTTGCGGGAGCTCGTCGCCATGGGCGACAGGGCCAGGGACAACAGGCCGCTCACGCCGAACGCGAGCACCAGCCCCAGCAGCACGCCCGCGAGCGTCTTGGAGAGCCAGTCCGGCCGGAGGACTTCGTCATCGCCGCCCGCCATCACCGCGCCTCCCCTCTGCCGACGAGCAGCGCCGCGTACGGGAGCAGCATGAGGAGCAGCGTCGTCCAGACGAAGAGCACGTAGAGCGCCACCCAGGGCTGGAGCGACTGCCCCAGGAGCGGCAGCGCCGCGAGCACCAGGAGCGACCCCACCCAGCGCGCCGGACGCGCGGGCAAGGGGGCGCGCAGCAGGCGCTGGTGGCGAGAGGACAGGTACAGGCCGAGACATCCCCCGAGGGAGAGCAGCAGCGCGAGGGGGACGAAGGGATTCATGGCGCCAGGGGAAGCCAGGGGACAGCGGGAACGAGGCCCCCGCCGGGACACGGCGGAGGCCCTGCTCGGTGAGACAACGAGGACTAGCGGATGCGCAGCAGGCCGCGCACCTGGCCTTCGACGACCGTCTTCGCGTCACCCAGGCCCGTCTGCGGGCTCATGATGCGGAAGCGCGTCTGGGCGTTGTCGTTGACGAACTCGGGCAGCACCAGGAACTCGCCCGGGTTCTGGGGAATGGTGCGGCCGTTGGTCGGCACCAGGTCGTCGCGCACGACGGCCGTCGCCGTCGGAGCGTCGCCGAGCGTCACCTCCCACAGGCTCCACCACCCGCCCGTCGAGGCATGGCTCCCGTGGAAGGGCCGGCCACCCGCCACCGCGGCGTCGAACGCGACCTGCGCGGCCGCCTTGTCCATCACCCGCACGTAGCCCTTGCCGGGCGCGCCGGGCAGCAGCATGGACGCGATGTCTCCGTCCGTGCCGGGAGAGACGAAGGCGTCGAGCGTGGTGAACCAGTTGTCGAACTCGCCCGTCGCGGGGTCGAAGCGAATCATGCACGGCTTCGCCGCCGTCGTGGGCGACACGAAGTGCGCGCCGGCGGCGAGCGACTCGGTGGCGTAGTAGATCTTCCCGTCCGTGTGCTTGACGCCGTCGCGCGCCCAGCCGCAGCGCGTGTCGGTCTTCACGGTGACTTCGTCCGTCTGCGTGTCCACGATGACCAGCGCCGTCTTGGCCGGAATCGTCTTCACGTCGGACGCGTGCCAGCCACCGGCGATGATGACGTCATTGCCCGCGGTGACGGCCAGGCTCTGCGAATAGCGGAACGTGAACTCGCCGTCCTTGAGCTGCGCCGTCAGGTCCTTGGAGCCGATGAGGGACAGGTCCTTCGGGTTCCAGATGACCAGCTTGTAGTTCACGTGGTCGAAGTAATAGGCCTTCGACTCGCTGACGAAGTAGTGCTGGGACTGGTAGCCGTTGGTCGCGCGGACGCCGTAGCCGGTGAAGGACAGCGCGGCCTCCGGCACGAGCGCCCCGGAGGCGTTGAGCGTGTAGGGCGTCATCGTCGGCTGGGACGAGCTGCTCACGAAGAGCTTCCCGGCGCCCGGGTAGCCCGCGACGATGTACGCGTCCGCGGACAGCTCGAGGGCGTTGGCGATGCCGACAGTCTTGGCCTCCTGGATGTCGTCCACCGTCACCAGGTAGCTCTGGGTGTTGCCACCGGCGATGGGCACCTGCGTGATGAGGGCGTAGAGCGGGTCCTGCGTCCCCGCGTCGGGCGTCCCCGCGTCGGGGTCCGTCGGATTGCCGGCATCCGGGGTCGGCGTCGGGTCATCCGAATCCGAGCAGGCGGTGGCGAACACGGCGAGAGCGAGCAGTGCGGTCTTCAGCTTCATCGGGCTTCCTTTGGCGATGACATCCTGAAAGGGGACACAAGAGCGACTCAGAGGTCGACGGTGAGACGCGCGGACAGGGCGCGCCCCGGCCGCTGGACACCGACGAGGTCGAAGGCGGCGGCGTCGGTGAGGTTGTGGAGGTTGAAGGAGAAGGAGTACGCGCGCCGCTCGAACCGGGCGCGGTAGGTGAGCGCGGTGGAGTGCAGCACCTGCGTCGGCACCGAGTGCTTCGTGCCGCCATTCCCCGCGCTCTCCCAGGAGCGGTCGAACGAGCCGACGACGCGGGTGGTCCACTCCAGGCCGAGCGCGTCCTCGCGGGACAGCAGCCGGCTCACCTGGAACCGCGCGGTGCCGGTGGCCTGCAGCCACGGCATGTTGGGCATGCGGTCGCCCTTGAAGCGCGCGAACTGCCCCTCCTCCGCCAGGTTCTTGAAGTCGAGCCAGGTGACGGCGCCGGTGAGCCCCACCCAGTCGCCGGGCGAGTCCCAGTCCAGCCCCGCGTGCGCGGTGACGGAGCGGGCGTGGTCCACGTTCTCGTAGGCCTGCGTGGTGTCGCCAGGGAACAGCTGGATGAGGTTCTCGACGTCGCGGAGGCCCGCGGAAGCGTTGGCGCCGAAGCGGCCCACGGGCGTCACCAGCGAGAGCAGCTCCACGCCCACGTTGGCGTTGTGGCTCGACTCGGGGAGCAGCGCCGTGCTCTCCACCAGCAGGCCGCCGTCGCCGAAGAGCTCCTCCACCCGAGGCATCCGCGTGGTGCGCTCATAGGACGCCTTGAGCAAGAGCCAGCGCGTCACGCTGAAGCGCAGCGTGTCGCCGTAACCGCCAGCCCACCGCGTCTCTGACAGCTGAGCGTTGGTCCCCGAGGTCAAGCGCTGCACGTAGCCCTTCACGAACAGCGTGTTCTCCAGCCGGCCCTCCCACAGGGTCTGCCGGTGGGACAGCCCTCCGAAGCCGGACGTGAGCCCGAGCGGAATCCGCAGCGGGTCCTCCTGCCCCAGGCGGGTCAGGTAGGCGTTCTCCCCCGTCCGGTCGCTGTCGTCGGCGCCGAGCGACAGCTCCAGGTCCTCCGCGTCGAACAGCGTCCCGAGCAATCGCACACGTCCGAACAGCGTCTGGCGCTTCTGCGTGTTCTCCAGCGGGGACGAGCCAATCTCACCCGCCCGCGCCTGCGTGTCCTGGCAGACGCCATACCAGTCGTAGAGACAATTCGAGACATCGTACAGCTCACCGATGCGCTGGTTGTATCCCGCGATGGCCAGCACCTTGAGCCGCTCGTGGGCAGACACCTCGTAGCGCAGCCCCACGCCGTAGCTCTCCTGTCCGGAGGTGACGGCGCCATAGGGGCGGATCATCAGCTGGTCGTGCGGGACTTCCTTGTCGTACTGGCCCAGGTAGCCGGTGAGCACCAGCCGGTCGAGCCCCGGCAGCGACTCGACGCCCAACTCCAGGCTCCCTCCGGAGCCGCGATACGCGTCATGGCTGCGGCTCAGCGCGCGCGGCCCCACCCGCCCGGTGACGCGGTCGGCAACGTCGACGGTGATGCGGTAGTCGTTCTGGGCGCGGTCATGGAACCCCGCGGCGCGCACGAAGACATGCTCGTTCGCCCGCCACGTCCCCCGGCCGGTGCCGCGGTAGCTGCCGAAGGAGCCCGCCTGGAGCGACAGGGACGCGCCCGTCTCGGGGGCCGACAGGTCCGAGCGCAGGTGGATGGCCCCGCCCAGCGCGTCCGTCGCCAGGCGCACCGGGACGACGCCGTTGAAGACCTCCATCTGCCGGATGAGGGAGACCGGGACGCTCCCCAGCCCGTAGACATAGGGCGAGTACTCGATGGGCACGCCGTCGAGGAGCACGCGCACCTGGTCGCCGGAGAGGCCGCCCAGCGACAGCTGCGTGCGGCTGCCCAGGCCGCCCGTGCGCTGGACCTGCACGGCCGAGGCGCGCGTCAGCACCTCCGCGAGGTCCTCGGCGCGCTCCTGGGCCTTCTCCAGCTCCACCACGTCCACCGCCTCCGAGCCGCGCACCAGCGCACGCGCCTCGGTGGCCTTGCCTCGGACAATCGACGTGAAGGAGGGCGACTTCGACTCGGGGGCGGGCTGCGCGGGCGCCTCGGACACGGGCGCCTGGGGCGCGGGGCTCTCGGCGACATGGGGAGCGGCCTCGGCGGGGGCCGCGAGGACGAAGTGGTGGATGAACTCGAACTGGCAGGCGACGGGGGTGCCGTCCTGCATCGCGGGCGTGAAGCGCGCCTTCGCCAGCGCGTCCACGACCGCCTCGTCCAGCCCGTGGCCGAGCCCCTCGACCACCTGCGCGCGCGTGACGCGGCCCTCCTCGTCCAGCGTCAGCAAGAGCTTCACCGCCCCCTCGACCTTCGCGGCCAGGGCCTCGGGCGGGTAGACGGCCTCCGGCTTGGACACGAGCGACGGGGGGACGACTCCGGTGGCCGGCGCGGGCGCCTCCTCGGACGGCGTCGGGGTGGCAGGGGCGGCGACAGCGGACCCCGGAGGCTCACTCGTCTCCTGGGCTCGCGCCTCCCCCACCGACAACAGCGACAGGAGCACGAGCGCGGAGAACGAAGAGGTCGGCGCGAGGGCGCCCCGCCAGCGACGAGGTGTAGGCATGGTCACGGGGTGCGGGTCGGAGGCTCCCAGGACGATTTCGATATTGAATCTCATATTCATTATCGACGCGCACCCCCTTTGTCCTATCAGCGGTGGCGGTGGGGGTCAATCAGGGAGGACCTCCCGGGTCGGAACCGGGGGCTCCCTGGAGACCTGCGCTACTGGGACTGATAGGGACGGCGACTCCGAACACGCAATCCGTGCGCGAGGGGCACGCCCAGGACGTATCAAGCCGCACTTCCCGCGCAGGTCCCGATGAAAGGGGACCCGGGAGGTGTCCGGTGGCGGACTTCGCGCCCCTTCACCTCCCGCGCAATTCCTGCTCACTCACGACATGCTCGCCCTCCACAAAGACAATCCAGACAACTACACGGCCCGCGGGGACGCTCCGCGGGCATGGAGGCCGTGGCATCATGAGGACCCGTCTCGACTGCCTGTCTCGCGAATTCATCGAGAACCCCCACGCCCACCTGGCGGAGCTCAGACGCCAGGGCCCCATCGTCCAGGTGGACCCGGGCGGCATGTGGGCCGTCACCCGCTACGACGAAGCACAACACGTGCTCAAGTCGCCGCAGCTCTTCTCTTCCACGGGGATGCGCCTGGCGTTCCAGCCGGAATGGCTGGGGCGCGCCAATCCCCTGGCGGAGTCGCTTCCCTTCCTGGACCCGCCCCAACACGGACGGCTGCGGACCCTCGTCCTGCGGGACTTCACCTCCGCGGCCATCAAGCGACTGGAGCCGCGAATCCGCGCCCTCGCCCGGGAGCGCATCGCGAGGCTGATGGAGCAACGGACGGTGGACTACATGGAAGCCCTCGCCGTGCCCATTCCCGCCACCGTCGTCTGCTGGCTGCTCGGGTTGGACACCGCGCTGCTGAAGCACTTCGAGCGCTGGGCGCATGACATCGCCCTCATCGGCGGTGTCCACCCGGAGGACACGAAGCAGATGGAGCAGTGCCGGAGGACCCTCGACGAGATGGAGCGGCATGTCCAGGGCGCCCTGGACGCGCGGCGCAAGACGCCGGGCGATGACTTGATGAGCGACCTGCTCCAGGCCAGCGCGGGCGGGCAGGCCCTGACTCCCCAGGAGCTGATGAGCTTCTTCTTCGTGCTGTTCACCGGCGGGGTGGAGACGACGACCTATCTGCTCGGGCAGAGCGCCCGGATGCTCTGCCAGCACCCGGAGCTGCTCCTCCGTCTGCGACAGACGCCGGCCCTCATCCCCCGCTTCGTCGAGGAGACGCTGCGCTACGAGCCCTCCGCCGTGGCCCTGCTGCGCACGTGTCTGCAGGACGTGACGGTGGCCGACACCGCGCTGCCCAAGGGAAGCGTGGTGCTGGTGTCGCTCGCCTCCGCGGCCCGTGACGAGAAGGTCTTCCCCGACGGTGACAGGTTCATCCTGGAGCGGGAGAGCGCGCAGCACCTCAGCTTCGGCCATGGCATCCACTTCTGCCTGGGGGTGATGCTGGCGCGAATGGAGGCGTGCATCGCCCTGGAGGAGCTCCTCCCCCACGTGGGCCGGATGGAGCTGCGCACGGAGCGCATCGACTGGACGACCTCCCTCGTCGTCCGCGGGCCGAGGACGCTGCCCGTCGAGCTCTTCCCCACCTGAGGCCCGCAGCACGCCCCGCAGGACGCGGCCGTCGTCGTGCACCGGGCCCAGGAAGGTGTCGGGTGGCGGACTTCGTCGCCGTCACTTTCCTGGGCAATATCCACGCGGCTCCAGCATGTTCGAACACCACAAAGACACATCAGACATGCCCAGGGCGTGCTTCCGACAAAATTCTCGTCACGGCATCACCTGATGCCCCCTGCGGGCGAGGGCAAACCCCGCAGGGCTGTGTTTCAGACGTGAGTTGAACAAGGTTTCACTGCCTCATCCGTTCAAGGACCTGGAGGCCATCAGCCCATGAGTCCCCGAATCAACTTCCTGTCGCGCGAGTTCATGGAGAACCCCCATCCGCACCTGGCGGAGCTGCGACGCCAGGGCCCCGTCGTCCAGGTGGACCCCGGCGGCATCTGGGCCGTCACCCACCATGACGAGGTCCAGCACGTGCTCAAGTCGCCGCGGCTGTTCTCCTCGTCGGGGCTGCGCTTCGCCTTCTCTCCGGCGTGGCTCGGACGAACCAATCCACTCTCCTACTCCATCGCCTTCATGGACCCGCCTCACCACGGGCGACTGCGAGCCCTCGTCACCCAGGCCTTCACTCCCAAGGCGCTCGCGCGCCTGGAGTCCCGCATCCACGCCACCGCCCGGAAGTGCGTGGACGACATGCTGGAGAAGCGCCAGGTCGACTTCGTCGACGCGCTCTCCACCGCCATCCCCGCGAGCGTCATCGGGCATCTGCTCGGCCTGGACGAATCCAGGCACGCTCAGCTCAAACAATGGACCCTGGACATCGCGACCCTCAGCGGTGTCGCGCCGGATGACACCACGGGGATGGCGCGGTGCCGCGCGACCGTCGAAGAGCTGGATGGCTATTCCCGGCAGATGCTGGCCGACCGGAGGCGCGAGCCTCGCGAAGACATGGTCAGTGACCTCGTCCAGGCCCGGGTGGGCACGGAGGCGCTGACCGACGATGAGCTGGTGGGCTTCTTCGTCGCGTTGCTCGTCGGCGGACTGGAGACGACGGTCAGCCTGCTCAGCCACTGCGCACGGATGTTCGCGATGCGGCCGGAGCTGCTGCCCCGCCTGCGGGCGACGCCGACGCTCATCCCCCGATTCGTCGAGGAGACCCTGCGCTACGAGCCCCCCATCCTGTCCATCCCGCGCACGTGCACCGAGGACGTGACGCTGGCGGGAGTCACGTTGCCCAAGGGGGCCACCGTCCTGGTGTCGCTGGTCTCCGCGTCTCGTGACGAGAAGCATTTTCCCGACGGGGACAGGTTCATCCTCGAGCGGGAGAACGCCCAACAAATCTACTTCGGCCACGGCATCCACTTCTGCATCGGCGCGAGACTCACGCGACTGGAGGCGCGCATCGCCCTGGAGGAGCTCGTCTCCCGCGTGGACCGGGTGGAGCTGCGCACGGAGCACGTCGAGTGGACGCCGTCCCTCATCGTCCGCGGGCCGGCGACGCTGCCCGTCGAACTCTTCCCCGCGTGAGCCGGGGCGCGGCCCCCCCCCGGCAAAGGGCGCGGACCCGTCGTGGTATAGGGGTTCGCGCATGAGGATGATTGACAGCGTGGAGCTGCACCCCCAGCGCGCACCGGCGCCGCCTCGCGCGGCTTCCACCTCCGTCGCGAAGGACACGGTCCCCTACGTCGAGTTCCTGGCCTTCGAGCCGCGTGGCGCCCTGCTGGTCATCGAGGCGCCCAACATCGCCAGCCAGTTGGGCCGACTGGTGCGGCGGAGCGGTCCCCGCTTCGAGGTCGAGGCCGAGCTGACGGGCCTGCGCGGCCCCGGTGCGCTCTCGCCCGGTGGGCGCTGGCTCCTCACGGGCGGTGCGCTGCTGTCGGGAAGAGCCGCCAGCTGTGAGGTCATCGACCTGCTCACCTTCCAGGTCGTACGGACCCTGCCCCTCATGCGGCCCTTCGTCTGGATTGACGACGAGCACTTCATCGCCCAGTCGCCGAACTGGGAGTCGACCTTCGAAGGGGCGACTGTCGTCAGGACGGAGAGGCGCCGGGTGGAGCCCGCGCTCGCGGCCTCGGCGCCCTCGCTGATGACTCCAGCGCCATCGATGGTTCGGGTCACCTTGACCACGCTCGACTGTCAGCCGCTGCTGCCATCCCTGCTGCTCGATGAGGAGACCTGCGCCGTGCTGTCGTCCGACGGCGATGTCCTCTACACGGCCACCAGCTACTCCCGTGTCTCCGCGGTGAGGGTGTCCGACGGGCAACTGCTCTGGCAGCGCCCGCCGTCGCGGCTCGTCACGGAAGGCACTGTCTACGCCATGGCGCTCGATTCCTCGACGAACCGGCTGGTGACGGTGGGCAGCGGCGTGGCCCACGACACGCTCGTGCTGGATGCGCAGCGCGGTGACGAGCTCTCACGCCACTCACTGGAGAAGCTCACGCGCGCAATGACCACGGGGCCGAGCACCCGCGGAGACGCCATCCACTTCCGCGAGAACGGCCTGGGGGTCATCGGCACCAACAATGGCCTGGTCATCGAAATCGGAACAGATGGGCGCTGGTGCGCCTTCAAGGCGGGAACCCGCTCTCACCGGGCCATCGCGTTCTCGCCCGACGGCGCCTCCATGATTCTCGGAGGCGCGGAGAAGAACCTGCGCGTCGTCCCGCTCACGGCGCGCTGAGACTTCGACGTCTCGAGCCGGGCTCGGGCTATGGGCGCACCATGTTCACGGGCACAGCGCCCGTGAGGTCCTCCACGCTGTCGAAGAGCAGCTGGCCCACGTAGTTGAAGTTGTGGGCCCACGCGCCCTTGTCCTTCCGACTGAGCTGGTAGTTGTGCGTGGCCTTCACGAGCGCGGGGGTGAAGGGCGCGAACGCATTGGACGAGACGGCCTCCGTCGCGCTGCACGTGCCGTCCTTGTCCGTGTCCTTGAAGAAGTACGGATTGACGTCGCCGTTGTAGCAGAGGCCGTTGCTCGTCACCGCGCGCATGGCGGCCAGCAGGCGCGCGGCCATGCCGTCCACCTCGGCTCGCAACAACTCCGTGGTGTTGCCATCCCCGTCGTAGTCCTGGAGGTGGACGTTGCGAATCTGCTCCGCCGACTCCTGGTCGGCGTGACACGTCTCGCACCGTGTGCTCCACACATCCGCGATGCGGAAGGTGTGGTTGCTCACGCCGGGGACATGGCAGCTGGTGCACTGCGAGCCCCCCAGGTGCGAGAGCCGCCCGGCGTACGTCTTGCCCGCGTATTCGTAACCCGCCTTCGCCAGCGTGCCCTCGCGTGTCCCGGCGGCGGGCATGTAGTGGACGTTCTGGAACCGGGGCGCGCCTCCCGCCGCCAACGCGGTGTCGAGCGTGGCCTTCGACGCGCGTCCGATGTGGCAGTTCGCGCAGAGGTTGTCCTGGCCCGGCAGACTCACCGTGGTGCCATCCGGCAGCCACGTGCGCGCGGGGACGAACACGTCGTAGTCCGGCGCGAAGCTCTCGTGACACGTGGCGCACTCCAGCCCGTTTGCCGTCTCCGGCACCGCCTGCCCCACGCCGTACTGCACGAAGAACCGGTAGCCCCGCGCGCCGCTGTGGCAGCGCGAGCAGCTCGCCTGCACCGTCTCGCTCGCGTCCCAGTTGCGCGCCGCCTTGCTCGCCCCGTTGAAGTGACCAGGGTCGTTGCGCACCAGCAGCGACGTATCGAAGGGCGTCGTCAACGCGCCGTTGAGCGACTGAATCGAGTCGTGCAACAGCTGGATGATGTACTTCGCGTTGTGGGCGAACGCGCCCGGGTCGACACGGGCGAGCTGATGGTTGAAGGCCGCCTTCTGCAGCCGTGGCGTCCAGCTCTTGTACGCGTTGGTGCTCACGACCTCGGCCGTGGAGCACGTCCCGTCACCATCTCCATCCCGGAACCAGTAGGGATGGGCGTTGCCGTGGCAGAGGGGCTGGGCCCGCTCGGCGCCATAGCGCTGCAGGGTGGCGAGCAGCCTGTCGCGCAGCCCCTGAATCTCGAAGTAGATGCCCTCGGTGCGGTCGTTGTCGCCGTCGTAGTCCTGGTTGCGCGAGGCCATCTGCCGGATGTTCCACGCCTGGGTGACATCGGTGACGCCCGGATGGCACGTCGCGCAGGCGTCCCACCGGACGCGGGTGGAGTGCGGGTCATGGCACTCGTTGCACGTGTCGAAGTCCGGCACATGGCGGAAGCGCGTGTCGTAGACCTGTCCGGCGTACTGGTAGCCGCCGGCCGCCTGCGCCGCGAAGAGCGTGGCGGCGGCCGGGTAGTAGTGGATGTTGGTGAAGCCCAGCGCCGCCGAGACCGTGTCCTCCCCCACTCCCGCGTCGGCGACCTGCGCGTCGATGTCCTTCCCCGCGGCGCGCCCCTGGTGACACACCATGCACCGCGCCTCCGCGCCCAGCCCGGTGACCTCCTTGCCCGAGGGGAACGTGACGGCCGTCAGCCGCGAAGCCGCGGCGTCGTGACATGTCTCGCACCGCACCACGGACTCCGTCTTGCCCGGCGCGTCCACGCGTCCCGGCGCGGAGCCGTCCCCGCCCAGGAAGTCGATGTAGCCCTCCGAGCTGTGGCAGCGCGCGCACGTCGTCGGCACCATCCCCTCCTCGTTCCAGTGCGAGAAGGCCTCCGCCGTGGTGTCCGCGTGCGGCGAGCCCGCCCAGGCCACGTAATAGGGCACCTGCGACGGGTCCACGCCGGCATCCCCCGCCGACGGCCCGACGACCACCACCGCGTGACGTCCCGCCAGCCGCGAGCGTGTCCCGACGACCTTCACCGCCGTCTCGCCCACGCTGACGCCCGTCACCAGGCCCGTGTCGTCCACCGTGGCGATGGCCGGGTCCTCGCTCTCCCACGTGTAGCCGTCATCCGTGGCCTCGCGCGTGGCGGCGGTGAGCTGGAGCGTCTGTCCCAGCAGGACGGAGTGCGCCCCGCTGGTGGTGATGCCCGGGTTGGCGTTCTCCAGCTTCGCGCAAGCCAGGAGACAGGACAGCCCGGTGACCAGGAGCAACGTCGTTCGTTTCATCGGGTCCCTCCTGGGAGGTGTGTGGGTCATGGCAGCGCGCCTCCGGAGATCCACGACAGGAGCGTCTGGTACTCGGGGGTGCCGTCCGCGTAGATGGCCCCTCCGCCGTGTCCCGCCCCGGCGGCCTTGCGCAAGAGGCGGCTGCCGGCCGGAGCAGCGCTATCCGTCAGCGCGTTCGACACCTGGAAGTCCGCGTCCGCGTCGCCCGTCAACACGAAGCCCGTGTTGCCCGCGGCGCCTCCAGCGCGATGGCAGGACTGACAACCCGATAGCAGCAGGGGATGCGCGTCCGTGGCGAACGAGGGCGCATCGCCACCGCCGTCGCCACCGCCGCCGTCACCACTGGAAGGCGTGCCCGCGTCGGGGCTCGCGTCTCCCCGGTGGAAGTCCGCGCAGCCCGGGACGAGCAGGAGCGTGAGCAGGAGTCCGAGCCTAGAACTCATACGCCACCACCAGTCGCGTGAAGTCGTCCGGCACCTCGTCCACCTTCTCCAGGTTCCAGAACTGGAAGAGGCCCACGCTCAAGCCCTTCCATCGGGCGACCGCGCCCACGTTGTGAGCGGAGGCGTCCTCGCGCGTGAGCGCGGTGGTGTCGAGAATCCGCCCGCGCTGGTTGCCGAAGGTGCGCAGGCCCTGTCGATACTGGAGGTAGAGCCAGTCGGTGGGATGGAAGCGGAGCTGGAGATAGCTGGCGAAGTGGTAGTAATCCGCGCCGGGACCGCCGTACCCCTCCGCCTCGCCGCCAGAGACGTCCGCGCGCAGCAGGCCGGCGCCCAGCGAGAAGCGCTCCAGCACCGGCACCCCGCGAGGGCGCCACGACGCGACATCCAAGGCCTGGAGGAACAGCCTCCGGCCGTATCCCAGCGGATTGTAGTAGGCCGAATACCAGAGGCTCAGCGGGCCCCAGGAGCCACCCAATCGCGTCCCCACGCCCAGCCGCGTCTCCTCCAGTGGAGCGAAGTCCGACTGGAGGTTGAGGACGGCATCGGCCCGTCGGAGCTGGTAGCCAGCGATGACGTAGACATCCGCGGAGAGCAGGAACGGCCCCTCGCGGCGCTGCACGTTCGCCGTCAGCCCCTCGCGCGCGAAGACGGGCGGCAGCACCTTCTGGTCGAAGCCCGCGAGGCCGCCGTAGCTGTGATGGAACAGGGGCTCCGCGCCGAAGGGCACCAGCACCTTGCCCACCTTGGCGGAGAGCCGCACCGGCCAGTTTTCGCCGCTGATGCGGTAGCCCACCTCCCAGAACTGGAGTGACAACATCTCCAGCGTCAGCGTCACCGGGTCCTCGGTGGACTGGCGAGTGAGGAAGAGGAAGTGGTGATAGCTGCGCAGCGCGTTCGCGGCGCCCTTCTGGAAGGGCTGGTCGTTGTAGCCGAGGCGCTCGTAGTTGAGGTCGAAGCGCCCGTTGAGCGTGAGCGAGCCGAGCACGGGGAAGGTCCCCAGTGGGACACCGGGCGGTGGTCCTCCGGACGGCGCGGACGGACGCTCGGTGGGAGCCGGTGCCGGAGGAGCAGCGGTGGCCACGGAGGGGGACGGCGATGGTGGAGCGGAGGTGGCCACGGAGGGAGCCTCGGGAGGGGCCTCCGTCCCACGCGCGCCCTCATCAATCCAACGGGCCAGGAGCGCGAGTTCGGCGCTCCCGGGCTCCCACACCGCGCCGCCCTGATGCGAATCGCCTCGCGCGCGTTGATACAGGAGGCTCGTGTCGGCCGAGCCTGGTGTCACCAGCGTCAGCACCGTGCGCAGGTGGGGCTCGGGCTCCGCGTGCGCGACATAGCGGGTGGACCCCGCGAAGCCATCGGCCGCGTGGCAGCTCGCGCATCCCCCGAGGAGCTGCTCGTGAAGGCGGGGAACGAAGCGCAGCGCATCCGAGGCGGCCTCAGATGCCGGCACGGGCTGCGTGCCTGACGCGACCGGAGCCGCCGCTCCCTCGCGGGCAGCAGCCATGGGTTCCGAAGGCGTTGCCACAGTCGAGCGAGGCGCCGCGGACACATCCCCCGCGAGCATGGCCGCCGGGGCCTCCGAAGCTCCTGCTGCCGTCGACGGTGAAGCCGCGGACACCTCTCCCACTCGCGCGGCCGCCGGAGTCCCCGGAGCTCTTGCCGCCGTCGACGGTGACGCCGCGGGCACCTCTCCTACGCGCGTGGCCGCCGGAGCCCCCGAAGACGTTGCCACCGCCGACGGTGGCGCTGCGGACACCTCTCCCACTCGCGCGGCCGCCGGAGCCCCCGAAGACGTTGCCACCGCCGAGGAAGGTGGCGGCGCACGCCCCGGGAGCGCGCCGGATTCGACCCACTTCAGCAGCGTGGTGTACTCCGGCGACTCCGCCGCGAGCGACTTCTTGCCGCCGTGCAGGACCGCGCCGGTCCCCTTCTTCAACAGCGGACTCTGCGCGGCGGCGTCCAACTTCACGAACCGCAGCGTGTTCTCGTAGTCCGTGCCATCGCCGCGCAGCACCCACTTCGACCTGCCGGCCATGCCCTCCGGGCGATGACACGACAGACACCGGGCCACCAGGATGGGCCGGGCATCGTCGGCGAAGGTCGGCCCGCGAGGCTTCGGCCCCCCTCTCGTGCGCGGCCCCGACGGAGCCACCACCGGTGCTGGTGTCGCCTTCGTGGGCGTGGGTGTCATGGAAGCGTCGGCAGTCCCCGCGTCGGCGCCGCCCTCCGGAGCAGGAGGAGGCGTCGGCGGACGTTGGATGCCCAGCCGCTCCTGGAGCTGGCGGCGCTTCTCCTCCTGGCTCTGCGCATGGGCGGGCATGACCGCCGTCAGCAGGAACACCCCCACGCCCAGACGGCCCAGGTCAGCGAGGCGCATGGCAGGCCTCGCAGCGCATGGAGTTCGGCGCCTTGGCGGCCCGACCATCGTGGCAACTGCCACAGTAGCGGCCCTCGCGCATGTCCTGATGGGTGAAGCCCAGTGGAGCCTGGGGGAACACCCCCGGATGACAGCTGTAGCAACGCTGCGAATCATGGGCCCAGTGTGAGAACAAGGCAGACGCCGGCGCCTTGCGTTCCTTCAGCGAAGGCACCCGGACATCCTGCGGCGCGTTGACCGCGAGGATGGGCGACGCGAAGAGCAGCGGCACGGCGAGCACCACCCGCCAGCGCCAGCGATGGAGCGCGGCCCCCGCGCGAGCGCGCCAGGGCCCCCAGGTCGGAGTGCTCATAGCGCCTTGCGCTCCTCGAGGATCTTCCAGACGGTCACCACGTAGAAGCCCACCCCCAGCAACACCAGGGGCACGCCCACCGCCGTGAACACCACGAAGGTGAGCGGCGACCAGAACAGGGTGGTGAAGAGCTGGACCAACAACCCCGCCAGCACCAGCAGGGCCGCCCTCCGGATGCGCTTCTCGTGGCTCATGGGCGTGGCTCCGGCAACCAGAAGTTGCGCGCCTTCACGCCCTCCAGGTCGTGCGCGAGGTCGTGACACGTGAGACACGAGCGCGCGCCGCTCTGGAGCTCCGCCCGGATGTCCTGGTGCGCGGACGCCTCCAGGAAGCTCCGGGCATCGCCGTGACAGTGCAGGCAGTTGTAGTTGGGATACGGCTGATAGAGCTTCGGCCGCTCGGGGATGGTGCCGAAGTAGTGGACCCAGACGTGCTTGAGCCCGTTGAACTTCGCCTTCGCGTCACCGAAGAGGGCGTAGTCCGTGTGGCACGCGTAGCAGGTGCTGTCCCGGCTGATGAGCCGCTTCTGGTAGTGCACCGCCGCCAGCGACGTGGCGTTGTCCACGAAGAGGCTCTGGCCGTACGGCTCCATCTCGTGACAGCCCAGGCAGAACTGCGTCTGGGACGATTCACGGACGCCGACGGCGACACCCGCGCCGGTGACGACCAGCGGGAGGAGGGCCAGGCCCGCGAGCAATACCAGCCGCCCCAGGCGGCTCGCGGTCAGCACTCCCGCCGCGAACGCAATCAGGGAGACGAGGACCGCCACGGCGATGACAATCACTATCAAGAAGGTGGGCAGGCGGAACCTCGCCCCACTCCTATACAGGTCTCACGCGGAGGCGTGAACCCTCGACTGACAACGCATCATCACTTCAAGCAACCCAGGCCCCTCCCACCAGGCAATGACACGCAATTCTTGCGCCCCCACCCCAAGCGACGCAGGAATTGCGCCCTAGCGCTTGTCGACGAGGTGGCGCAGGAGCGAGGTGAGCCCGGAGAAGCGGAACGACGGGTCGATGTACTTCTCGAGCACGTAGAAGGCGAAGTAGTAGGCGCGACAGAAGGCCCAGATGGCGAGCAGCAGCAGGAGCAGGACGCGCCACTCGGGCAGCTCCATCAGGAGCAGCGCCGACGATACGAAGCCGATGACGACGAAGAGGATGGCCTTCACCCACATCCACCGGTGGGATCGCAGGTCGCGCATCCCTGGAACGTAGCGCCTGGCGCGCCTCCTTCGACAGGGCGGGCCCGCCCATGCTCGACCTCTGGAGCATGCTTGCATACATACCAACCGTACGGTATTACGACTCCATGCCACGCCCCCCGAAGCACGCGCCTGAACGCGGAGATGCCCGGACGCGGCTGCTCGAGGCCGCGCGCGACACGATTCGCGCGAAGGGCTTCGCGGCGACCTCGGTCGAAGAGCTCTGCCAGGTCGCGGAGGTGACGAAGGGCGCCCTCTTCCATCACTTCAAGAGCAAGGAAGGGCTCGGCGTGGCCGCCGCGGAGCACTGGAAGGAGACGACGACCGCCTTCTTCGCGAGCGCGCCCTACCACGCCCCCGCAGACCCGCTCGAGCGGGTCCTCGCCTACGTGGCCTTCCGCAAGTCCATCATCACCGGCAGTCCGGCGGAGTTCTGCTGTCTGGTGGGGACGCTGGCGCAGGAGGTCCACGCAAGCGCGCCCGACATCCGGGAGGCCTGCGCCGCGAGCATCTTCGGTCATGCCCAGACGCTCGAGGCGGACATCGCCGCCGCCATGCGCAAGCGCCGCGTCGCCGGAGGCTGGACGGCCCAGGGCCTGGCACGCCACACCCAGACGGTGATTCAAGGCGCCTTCGTCCTCGCCAAGGCCGGGAACGACGCGGCCCTCGCCAGAGAGAGCCTGGACCACCTGGACCGCTACATCCGCCTGCTCTTCAAGCTCCCGCCCCCGGAGAAAGCCTCACCATGACCCAGTCCTCATCGCTCGGCTGCGCCTGCGGGGAAGTCTCCCTGCGGGTGGAGAAGGCCCCCATCATCAGCGCCGAGTGCTGCTGCGACAGCTGTCGCGCGGCCGTCGCGAGATTCCGGACGCTGCCCGCGTCACGGCTGCTCCTGGGACCTCGGGACGCGTCGCGCTTCGTGCTCTACCGCAAGGACCGCGTCCACTTCCTCCAGGGCACGGACCGCCTCGCGGAGTTCCGCCTCACGCCCGAGTCGAAGACCCGCCGCGTCGTCGCCACGTGCTGCAACACGCCCGTCTTCCTCGAGTTCCAGAACGGCCACTGGCTCAGCCTCTATGGTGGCCTCTGGGCCGACGCAACCCTGCCTCCGCTGGAGCTGCGGACGATGACCTCCGACCTGCCGCCCGGGCCCGCGCTCCCCACGGACGTGCCCAACAGCCGGCACCAATCCGTCGCGTTCTTCATCAAGCTGCTCGGCGCGTGGGTGGGGATGGGCTTTCGCAGCCCGAAGCTCACCTTCGTCAAGGCGGAGCTGCCGCGCTGACCTCGCGCGCGGAGGCGCCCGCTAGAGCCTGGCGACGACGAGCCCCTGCGCGGTCACGAAGCCGTGCAGGGCCGTATAGGAGGGGTCCCTGGGGTGCAGCGTGAACGCGCAGTAGTGGCCAGGAATCAACAGGCCGAACTGGAGGGGTGAGACCTCGGCGAGGATGACCACCTTGTCGGCCACCTGCGTGCCGACCGCGTGCGGCTGCACACCTCCTGGATGGGGCGCGGCGAAGGCCTCGACGGTGATTCGCACCGACACCCAGGACCTGCCGTTGACGGTCGTGCTCGCGCCAGCATGCGCGACGCCCAGGATCCGGCCCCAACACCGCACGCCCTCCGTCACCAACTCCGACTTCTTCTGCCGCAGCTCGCGCTCCTCGCGGCTCCCTTGGCGGAAGAGGAAGACGAACAGCCCTACCGTGGCCAGGGTGATCCAGATGAAGGGGTGCCGGCTCCCCATGGACAGGGCGAGGAGCGCGAGGAGCACGACGACCCCCACCAAGGTCCAGACGGTGACGGCGATGGCGGGGTCCTCCTTGCGAACCCGCCGCACCTCGGGCTCCGGATAGACCCAGCGGGGGTCGATGACCATCGGGGGTCCACCCGTTTGCGTGAGCGACTCCGCCGTGAGCGACTGACCACACGCGGCACAGAACCGCGCATCCGGGACAGCCGGACTCTGACAGCGTGGACACGTCATGGCAGCGGCGTTCATGCGCTCGGAATATAGGACAAGGGCGCCTGCGTCCGACGACTCCCAGCAGATGACGCGGAAGGCGCCGCCCGTCGCCCTCCAGGAGCCTCGTGCTTGACTCTCCCCCTGGGGGAGAGCGCCACCCTCCGGGCATGTCACCCACGGACATGTCTCGGAGGAAGCGCATGGCGGCGGCAATCCTTGGAACCCTCATCCTGCTGGCGGGCGCGGCGGCGGGCGCCTGGTGGTGGATGGGGCGAGCCCTCTTCCACCCCGGCACCGTGACGCAGGTGCTGGCCGCGCGGGGCGAGACGCTGGACGTTCCACCGGGACAACGCGCCGACGCCTCGTCCTGGCAGGTGACCGAGGAGGTGCGGCTGCGCCACGTCGTCGTGGGCGACGGTCGGGACGTCGTCGTCGTGCACGGCGGCCCTGGCCTGCCTCCAGCGCACCCATGGCGCGCGGCGGCGCTGACAGGCGATTCCCTGCGCTGGCACTTCTATGACCAGCGAGGCTGTGGCGCCTCCTCACGGCCCGTCTCCCAGCCGCCTCCCGGAGGCACCTGGCGGGCCCTGCAGGAAGTGGAGGCCCGCCTGGGACTCGCCGCGCAGCTCGCGGACCTGGAGCGCATCCGGCGCCTGCTCGGCCAGGAGCGCCTGACGTTGGTGGGCCACTCCTTCGGGGCCCTGCTCGCCCTGCTGTACGCGGCGGAGTGGCCGGAGAGGGTGGACGCGCTCGTGCTCGTGGCGCCGGCCCCGTTGGTGACGATGCCCTCGGAGGGCGATGACCTGTTCACCCAGGTGCGCACCCGTCTGGACGAACCCGGACAGCGGGAGCTGGACGCCTGGCTGAAGCACACCTTCGACTTCCCGGCCCGCCTGAAGGACGACGAGTCCCGCCTCGCCGAGCACTTCGCGGCCTTCGGACCGCTGTACGCCCGGGCCGCGCGAGCGGAGCGCCCCGACGCGAGGACTCCCGAGGCCGGGAGCGTCGGAGGCTTCCTCTCGCTCGGGCTCTACCTGAGCCTGGGACGGCATCACGACTGGAGTGGATGGCTGCGCCGGGTGCGCGCGCGCACGCTCGTCATCCATGGCGACCAGGACCTGCAGCCGCGCTCGGCCACCACGCGCGTGGTAGAAGCGATTCCCCACGCGCGGCGGGTGGAGCTGGCGGGCAGCGGGCACTTCCCCTTCGAGGAGCAGCCCGAGACCTTCGCGGCCACGGTGCGCGCCTTCCTCCAGGAGGAGCGGTGAGCGGGCTGCTGTACTCCATCGGCGAGGTGTCTCGCATCACCGGGCTCACCGTGAAGGCGTTGCGGCTCTACCAGGAGAAGGGGCTGCTCGAGCCCTCTCGCGTGGACGCCTCCTCGGGCTACCGCTACTACACCGAGCACGACATCTCGCTGGCCCACACCGTGCGCGCGCTGCGCGACCTGAAGCTCTCCCTGGAGGAGATTCACGGGGTGCTCACGCAGTTGGGCCAGGGGGTCTCGCTCGCGGAGCAGCTCGCGCGCGTACGCTCCCGGCTCGCCGAGGAGGCCGCCAGCGCGCGCCGCGCCGTGCTCGCGCTGGACACGCTGCTCGAGAACCAGGCGCGGGCGGAGACCTATCTGCGCGCGCCACCGCCCCTCGTCGAACGCTGGCTCCCACCCGTTCGTGTCGCCGTGCACCGGGCCCGGGGGCGCTACTCCGACGCGTCGGTGTTCTTCCCCCGGCTGTTCGCCGCGTGCGGCCCCCACGTGGCCGGGGCGCCCTTCTGTCTCTTCCACGAAGCGGAGTACCGCGAGGACGACGCGGACCAGTCCTGGTGCGTCCCCCTGCCCCCCGGGGCCACCCCGGAGGGCGTCGCCATCCTGGAGCTGCCCGAGGTGCAGGCCGTCACGCTCGCGCACGCCGGACCGCCCCACTCCGTGGGCCCTTCCTGGGCCCGCCTCTTCGCCCACCTCCACGGCAAGGAGCGCACGCCGTGCGTCCCCCTCCGCGAGACCTACCTGCGCGTGGACTCGGCCCAGGGCGTCTCCTGGCGGAGCGAGCTCGCTCTGTCGTGGGAGGCGAACCCGACCTGAGCCAGGAGCGCGCCGCGCCCGCTCAGGCGCCGCGGCTCATGCCGAGGAACGAGATGTCGAAGGACCCCGCCTCGTCCGGGAGCGTGACGGTGAAGCAGGTCCCTTCCTCGATGGAGCTCGTCACGCGGACCTTGCCACCATGCGCTTCGGCGAGCCCCTTCACCAGGGGCAGGCCCAGCCCCCAGCCCTTCTGCGCGCTCACGGTCGCGGACACCGTGCGGTGGAACGGCTCGAAGATGGTCTGCAAGTCGGTGGCGGGGATGGGCGTGCCCTGGTTGCGCACCTGGAGCACCAGCTGCCGTCCGTCGCGTGAGAGCAGGACTTCAATCGGCGTGCCCGGCGCGCCGTACTTCGCCGCGTTGGAGGCCAGGTTCTCGACGATGCGGCGCAGCCCCAGCGGGTCCCCCCTCATCTTGAACAGGCCCTGCGCCTTCAGGACGAAGCGGTCCGGATAGAGCGCGGCGAGCTCGTCCAGCGTCTGCGACGTGAGCGCGTGGAAGTCACACTCCGTCATCTCGAGCGACACCCGCTTGCCGGCCTGGAGGCGGCTTGCGTCCAGCAGGTTCTGGATCATCCGCTCCGCGCGGTCCAGGCTCCCGCTCACCCGGGCCACGGAGGTCTGCACGCCCGGCAGGTCCGCGTGGCGCTTGCCCAACACCTGCACGCTCATCTTCGCCACCGACAGCGGGGTGCGCAGGTCGTGCGTGAGCGCCGCGACGAAGGTGTCCCGGAGGTTCTGCTCGGCCTTGAGCTTCTGTATCTGATTGCGGAGGTTGATCTCCGTCATGATGGACGCCGTCAGCTCGCGCATCACCGTGAGGTCCTGCTCGGTCCACTCGCGCACCTTCGGTTGGATGCAGCAGAAGGTCCCCAGCACGTGCCCCTCGGGGTTGATCAACGGGAGCACGATGAGGGCGACGATGCCCCAGGGGCCGGTCGAGGGATGGAACTTCAGGAACGGGTCCGCGGGCGCGTTCCCGGAGATGATGGGGTCTCCCTCGAGCGTGTAGCGGCACAGCGAGGCGTCGATGGGGAGCTGCCGGCTCTCCCGGAACGGCGAGGGCAGCCCGAAGTCCGCCTTGAAGAACTGCCGCTCGGAGTCCACCAGGGACATGATGGTCAACGGCACGTCGAGCAGCTGCGCCGCCAGCCGCGCGAGGCGGTCGAACGCCTCCTCCTGGGGCGTGTCCATCAACCCGGTCTCCCGGATGGCCTGCAGCCGGTTCGGGTCCGTGAGACGGCGGTTGCAGCGTTGGGTCCGTGCTCGAGAGGTCTCGTCCAGTTCACCAAGGAACTTCATGCTTCGACTTTAGTGCGACGCCTCGCCTGGGCGAGGCCTCGAATCCAGACGCCGCTCCCCTGTTCGTTGACCAAACAACGCGAGACATCCAGGGTCGCGCGAAGACGTGCTCAGGGCGACTTGCGCCCGGGCGCGCGGTGGCTCGCCGTGAGCCAGCGCCGCACCTCGTCCAGGTATTCCCTGGGGAGGGCGTGTCCACTGTCGAACGTCTTGTGAATCTTGCGCACGGACGGAGCGGCGTCGAACAGGGCGCGGCTGTCGGCGACGGGCGCGAAGTCATCCTGGTTCGCGGTCAGCAGCAACCAGTCCTGGCGAATCGTCGACATGTGCCGCGACGGGGCGACCTCCTCCATCGACGGGTCGATGTGGGGCGGCACCATGGTGATGAGGTGGGTGACGCGCTTCTCACGCGCCGCCAGGAGGAGCCCCGCCTGGGCGCCCATGCTGTACCCGACGACGAGCACGCGCGGCGGCTTGCCCTGGGCGAGCACCGCGGACAGCAGCGCGTGGGCATCCCGCACGGTGTCAGCGATCATCTTCATGTACCGCGCGGGCTCGCCCTTGTGAGCCAGCTTCGCGAGCGCCCCGGGCTTCGCCTCGGGGTTCGCCCGCTCTCCGTGCAGTCGCGCATCGAGGAGATAGACGCGGTAGCCGGCCCGCAGGAGTTCGTCCTTCAGGACCCCGCCATGCGTGGGCCCCGCGTCCGACAGCCAGTCCTCCTTGCGGCGCGTGAGGCCGTGCAGCAGGACGGCGATGGGTGGATTCGCGTGGCGCCCTTCGGGCTCGAGCACCCGCGTGGGGATGCGCTCTCCATCCGCGCCGCGAACGTCCAGCGATGGCGTCGGGTCATCGGCCCGGGCGAGGGAGGCGGACAGCAACAGCACGCACAGCGACAGCCAGCGGAACATGGTGGACTCCTGAGAGGTGAGCTTCACCGTCACCCTGCCCTCCGCTGTGTCGGACAGGCGTCAACCCGCGGTTGACGTTCGATTGACGTTCCATCGGATAGCCTGCGACCGTCCTGCCCTCCCGAGGTCCCCTGCCCGCTCATGCGAGTGCTCGTCGTCGAAGACAACCGTGACCTCCAGGCCAACATCGAGAGGTTCCTGGGCGCGGACTTCCAGCTCGACTTCGCCGCCACCGGGCCCCAGGGGCTCACGCTCGCGCTGAGCCACGAGTACGACGTCATCGTGCTGGACCTGATGCTGCCGGGGATGAGCGGCATCGAGCTGTGTCAGCGCTACCGGCAGCTCGCCGCCCGACTGGTGCCCATCCTCATGCTCACCGCGCGCGACACGCTCGAGGACAAGGAGGAGGGCTTCCGGGCAGGCGCGGACGACTACCTGGTCAAGCCGTTCTCGCTGAGGGAGCTGCGGCTGCGGCTCCAGGCCCTGGCGCGCCGCCCCGTGCCTCCGAGCGGTCGGCGTCTGACGGTGGGCTCGCTCACCCTGGAGCCCGACACCGGACAGGCCCGGCGCGGCGAGCGCGGCGTGCGACTCAACCGGACCGAGGCGTTGCTCCTCAAGCTGCTGATGGAGTCCGCGCCCGAGCCCGTGTCGACGGCGACGCTCGCCCATCAGCTCTGGGGCGACGACGCACCGGAGTCCAGCGCCCTGCGCACGCACGTCTATGCGCTGCGAGGCGCGCTCGCCGAGCTGGGGATGGGCGACGGCATCACCACCCACCGCAACAAGGGCTACAGCCTGGAGGCCCGTGAGGACTAGGTCGATACGAGGGCTCCTCTTGGGGGCCATGGTGTCGTCCGCGGCGCTCTCGCTGGTCCTCATGGGGGCGTTCTTCACGCTCTTCAGCTACGACCTCGAGGACACCCTCTTCGCGCGGCTCGTCGCCACCGCGATGGATGGGCGTGGCGGTGCTGGGGCGATGCCACTCGGCATCAGGACCTATGTCGGCCACGAGAGCCTGCCGTCGTGGCTCCGGGCGGAGGTGCCCTCGGACGCGCTGGGTGGCGAGTACGAAATCTTTCCTCCCGGGCATGGACACTTCCATGTCGCGGTGCGACCGGACGTGTCGACGGGCCTCACGCGCTACGGCGTGCTCGACACGACGGAGCTGACCCGCACCACGCGCCAGCTGCGTCGCACGTCGGGCCTTTTGGTGGTGAGCGCCATGCTTGCGCTGCTGGGGGCCGCCGGGCTCTCCCTGCTGGTCGCCAGGCGGCTGGGGGTTCCGCTGGAGCGGCTCGTCGCGCAGGTCCAGTCGGGCCAGGCGCCGCGAGACGAGGACATCGTCGTCACCGAGGTGCGGGCCCTGTCCCAGGCCTTGAGTGCCCGGGATGTCCGCATCCAGGAGCTGTTGGAGCGGGAGCGGGCGTTCAACCGGGACGCCAGTCATGAGCTGCGCACGCCGCTCGCCGTGGCCCAGGGCGCGGTGGAGATACTGGAGCTGGACCCGCCCAGGGACTCGGCGACCTTCGGGCGGCTGCGGCAGGCGGTCCTCCAGATGGGCCTGCTGACGGAGGGCATCCTCTGGCTGGCGCGGCCGGGGCGCTCGGATGAGACGTGTGGACTGGTGGGCATCTCTCGCGAGCTGCTCGCGCTGTACGGTGACCACCTCGCTCGGGGAGACGTGGAGCTCGTCCTCGAGGCGACGGGCGAGGTCGTCGTGCCGCTGCCCGGCTCCGTGGCGCGGGTGATGCTGGGCAACCTCATCAAGAACGCGCTCGCGTATACGGAGGAGGGGCGCATCGTCATCCGCGTCACGCCCGAGTCATGGAGCATCGAAGACACGGGGGTGGGCTTCGGTCGGAGCGAGCCCGAGCAGCGAGGCTTCGGGGTGGGCCTGTCGCTCGTGGAGCGGCTGGCGCGCCGGTTCCAGTGGACGCTGGACCTCCGCGCGGTGGAGCCGCATGGCACACATGTCCGGCTGACCTGGCCTTCGTGAGCGCGAGCGCTGGAACTCATGGCCGGGGCCATCTACAACGGGCATCGCCATGCACTCGAGCCTCCGACGCCTGACCGCTCTCGTCTTCACCTCGCTGACGCTCGCCTGCGCGACGCGAGGTGCGGCGCCCTCCCCAGGAACCTCCATGACGACGCCCTCCCCGCTGGACGCCCCCGCCGAGCAGTACGTGAAGCTGGTCCTCGCCGTCGGGCAGCACGACGGCAACTACGTGGACGCCTACTACGGGCCGGAGGCCTGGGCGAAGGAGGCCGAGGCCACGAAGCTGCCCCTGCCCGAGATTGCCGCGCGTGCGGCCGCCATGGTGGCCGCGGTGGAGGCGACGCCGGTGCCTGCCGATGAGCTGCTCGCGATGCGCCACCGCTTCCTGTTGACCCAGCTGCGCTCGCTGGAGGCGAGGGTGCGGATGCTGTCGGGCGAGAAGATGAAGTTCGACGAGGAGAGCCAGGCGCTCTACGGCGCGAAGGACCCGGGGCACACCGACGCGGAGTTCGAGGCGGTGCTCGCCGAGCTGGACAAGCGCCTGCCCGGCCAGGGGCCGCTGGTCGACCGGTTGGACCGCTTCCGCAACGACTTCGTCATCCCGAAGGACAAGCTGGACGAGGTCTTCCGCGTCGCCATCCAGGAGGCCCGGCGCCGCACGCTCCAGCACGTGGAGCTGCCCGCCAACGAGCACTTCACGTTGGAGTACGTCACCAACAAGCCGTGGAGCGGGTACAACTGGTACAAGGGCAACTCGACCAGCGTCATTCAAATCAACACGGACCTGCCCTTCTACATCCTGCGCGCCATCGACCTGGCGGCGCACGAGGGCTATCCGGGGCACCACGTCTACAACGCGCTGCTGGAGCAGCACCTGGTGCGCGGACGCGGGTGGGTGGAGCTGACGGTGTATCCGCTGCACTCGCCCATGTCGCTCATCGCCGAGGGCAGCGCGAACTACGGCATCGACGTGGCGTTCCCGGACGCGGAGGCGTACCTGCGGGACGTCCTCTTCCCGCTGGCGGGGCTCGACCCGAAGCGCGCGGCCAACTACGTGGCCGTGGAGGCGCTGGCGGCGAAGCTGTCCTACGCGAGCAACGAGGGCGCGCGCCGGTACCTGGACGGGCAGCTCAGCCGCGAGGCGACGCGGGACTGGTTCGTGCGCTACGGCCTGGTGTCCGTGGAGCGGGCGACGCAGAAGATGGCCTTCATCGACTCCTATCGCGCGTATGTCATCAACTACAACCTGGGCCAGGACCTGGTGAAGCAGTACGTCGAGCGCCACATGGGCGCCGACACCTCGCCCGAGCGCCGCTGGCAGGTGTTCCGCGAGCTGCTGTCCTCCATGCGGCTTCCCGCGGACCTGTACCCCGCCGCGAAGGCGGAATGAGCGAGGCCCTCGGGCCCTCGTTGACGCGTCAATCCCTGGCCATTGACGTGTAGGGGCGCGGCATCCCCTCTTGAACACCTCGCATCCCCCCGGAATGACAGGCGCCGGGGGGATGGCTTATCGTGTGCAGATGGGGGGAGGCATGCACACTCGTGCGGACCGTCTGTCATTCGAGGCTCCCCTGGCGGAGCCGACCACGCTCGTCGAGCAGGCCCGCGACCTGGTGAACCAGCGCGTGACGCTGGGGGAGGTCATCCCCGTCCTCACCGAGCCCGAGCTGCTCGCCGCCAGTGATGCCTTGCTGCTGTCGGTGCCCGGGTTCCGCGAGCTCCATGCCGAGCTCTGGGACCCGGCCCTTCCCGAACTCGAGGCCCTCGCCACCCTGCCGGAGGGCTCGTTCGGCCGTTGCTACGCGGCCTACATGGCGCACTACCGGCTGACCCCGGACTTCTTCCCCATCCAGTCCGAGCTCGACCCGGAGGCGACGCCCACCCGCTACGCCGTTCACCGGCTCAACAAGTGCCACGACTTCTTCCACGTCCTGGGCGCCTATGAGACGTCGGACGCGGACGAGGTCGCCGTCCAGTCGTTCGTGTTCGGACTCGCCCCCTCCGCGCTCGCCTTGTTCCTGGCGGCGGCCTCCGTGCACCCGGACATCCTCCGCGACAAGTACAAGCACCTTCGCGACATCTACGAAGGGCGCATCCAGGCCCACGACTTCGTCCGGGGCGTCGCCGCCACCGCCCTCCTGGGCGCGCGCCTCGAGTCCCTGATGGAGGAGCCGCTGGACCTTCTGCGGCAACGACTCGGCCTCGCGGCGCGGACGGACTTCCGACCCGGGCACCCCGGAGAGAACACCTGCTCGGGCCGCTCCGTCCCCGCCTTCTTCACACCCGTCGCCGCTCAGGTGCCGTGAAGCTTCAGCATCCGCCGGCCCACCTCCGTGTCCGCGAAGTCCGGCAGCCCATCCGCGTCCGTGCTGACGCTCAGCTCGCGCAGGGCCTCGTCGCTCGCTCCCATCTCGCGCAGCGTCAGCCCGGCGAGGGCGTAGGCATCGCTCCCCAGGAGCAACCGGCGTGGCTGCTTCTCCATCGCCGCGAGCCGCAGCAGCGCCTTCGCCGCCTTCTCGGGCACACCGCGCGCCGCGCCGGGGTTGACCCTCACGCTCGCGTTGAGCGCCCCCACCGTGGCCTGGTAGTCGGGCTTCGAGGGATGAATCGTCATCGACGCGCCCGCCCAGTCCGTGGCGAAGCCCCCCGGCTCCACGATGGTCACCTGGATGCCGAGCGGCGCCACCTCGTTCATCACCACCTCACTGAAGCCCGCGACCGCGAACTTCGCGGATTGATAGGCGCTCAGGCCGGGCGTGCCGCCACGCCGCCCGCCAATCGAGCTGATTTGAAGGATGCGCCCCTGGCGCTGCGCGCGCATCACCGGCAGCACCGCCCGCGTCACGTGCACCACGCCGTAGAAGTTGGTGTCCATCTGCGCGCGGAAGTCGTCGAGCGCCAGGTCCTCCGCCGAGTCGATGTTGGCGTAGCCCGCGTTGTTCACCAGCACGTCGATGCGGCCGAAGGCCTCGACCGCCTCACGCACCGCCCGCTCCGCCTGCTCGGGCTGGGTGACGTCGAGGGCCACCGGTTTGATGCGCGCGCCGTGCTCGCGAACGAGGTCCGCGAGCGACTCGGGGTTGCGCGCCGTGGCGACAACGCGGTGCCCGGCGGCGAGCACGGCGAGGGTGAGCGCGCGGCCGAGGCCACGCGAGCTGCCCGTGATGAACCACACCTGCGAAGTGTCTTGGGTCATGGGCTGAAGATGCGGCGCGAGCCCGCGCGCCTCAAATCCAGACGCGCCACTATCTCATCGAATCGCGCCAACGGTGCGGCGTGGTGCCCTCCCAGGCCCGGAACGCCCGCGTGAAGGAGTTGAGCTCCTCGAAGCCGAGCAGGAAGGCAATCTCGTCCACGCCCACCTGCTCGGTGCGCAAGAGCCGCAGCGCCGTGCGATGCCGGACGTCGTCGAGCACCTCCTGATAGCTCAGGCCGTGCTCCTCCAATCGACGCTGGAGCGTCCGGGCACTGAGCGCCAGCTCCCGGGCCACCTTCGCCACGCTGGGCCGCTCCCCCGACATGCGCCGGGCCACCACCGCGCGGACCCGCTCGACGAGCGAGTCCTGCTCGACGGGCGCGAGTCGCTCGTCGAGGCTGGGGAGCAACACCCGCAGCAGGTTCGCGTTGTGGGTGACGAAGGGCGTGGAGAGCACCTTCGCGTCGAAGACGAGCGCGTCGCGCCGCGCCTTGAAGCGCAGCGGGCAGCCGAAGAAGCGCATCAGCATCGGCTCGTCCGCCCGGGCCCGGAGGAGCTCCACGCGCTTGGGCGCCAGGGACACCCCGCTCCCGCGCTGCAGCAACACCAGCAACGAGGCCAGAGAGGCATCGACGAGGCGCGCGGGCGCGGGGCTGGAGGCGTGCAGGTACGTCGTGTGGACGGTGACCTCGCCGCCCTGGGTGTCGACGGACATGTCCTTGGGGCCGCACAGCCGCTTGTAGCGGGCAATCTTGCCCAGGGCCGTGCCCAGGTCCGGGGAGTGCAACGCGGCCAGCGAGGAGATGTCGTACTCGTGCACCTGCGTCTCACGCGCGAGGCGCAAGCCGATGTCCGCCGGAGACGACTCCCCGAGCACCTCCCAGAAGTGGAAGAACTGCGCGGTGCTCATCGCGCCCCCAGGGGGCACCCGCGCGGCGGCGGTGGCGTGGGCCACGTTTGCCCCGAGCCGGGCAAGACGCGCGCCCACATCGGGCGCGAGGTGGACGAGGTCTCCGCTCATCGGCGGAACGTAACGGGCCTCCCGGCGGGGGACCAATCCAATCGCGCCAATCGCGCCGACCGCGGCGGGACAATCCCTCACGCAAGGCCCTGGTCTCGGACCACGACCGCCTGTATGCCTGCCGGCATGAGCGCTCGGAATGCAATCGTCGTCGGCGGAACGGGCAACATCGGCGCCGCCGTCATCCACAGGCTGCGGGCGGAGGGACTGCACGTCATCTGCGCCTCGGAGGACGTGACGCGGGAGTCATCCGACTCGATGCGGGTGGACGTCACCGATGAGGCCTCCGTGAGGTCGCTGTTCGACAAGGCGTCCGCGGCGGGCCCGCTTCACCTGCTGGTCAACTGCTCGGGCTTCGGGGCCTTCACGCCCATCGAGGAGACCTCGCTCGCGGACTGGCGGAGGAGCCTGGATGTGAACCTGACCGGAGCCTTCCTGTGCGCGCGCGAGGCGTTCAAGCGGATGAAGGCGCACGGCGGAGGGCGAATCGTCCACATCGGCTCGGTGAGCGACCACCTCACCCTGCCCATGAATGGCGCCTACGCCGCCTCCAAGCATGGCCTCCGCGGGCTCACGGGCGTGTTGAACGCGGAGGGAAAGGACCACGCCATCCGGGCCACGCTGCTGTCGCTGGGGGCCGTGTACACGGCCTTCTGGAAGACGCGGCCGGAGTTCAGCCCCTCCGACATGCTGTCCGTGGAGGACGTGGCCGAGTCCATCTGGGAGATTGCCCGCAAGCCCTTGCACATCCGCGTGGACGAGCTGCGACTGGTCCCCTCCAAGGGAGTCCTGTGATGACGTCGCCCTCGAACGCGGACCTGGCGCTCGTCACGGGCGCCAGCCGGGGAATCGGCGCGGCCATCGCGGAGGTGCTCGCCGGACAGGGGCTGCGCGTCGTCCTCCTCGCGCGGGACGAGGTGGCCCTGTCCCGACAGGAGGAGAAGCTGCGCGCCTCGGGGGCCCAGGCGTGGTCCTTCGCGTGCGACCTGGGGAACGAGGCCGCGCTGGACGCGACGCTCGCGAGGCTGGAGTCCACCGTGGGAGTCCCCGGGGTCCTCGTGAACAACGCGGGCTTCGGTGGGCCCTTCCACCGCGCCGACGAGGTCTCCCGCGGCGAGTGGGAGCAGCTCTTCGGTGTGAACGTGGACGCCGTCCACCAGCTCTGCCGCTGGGCCCTGCCGCGCATGAAGGCGGCGAGGTTCGGCAGGATCGTCAACATCGCGTCCTCCCTCGGCCTCTTCGGCGGGGCGCTCTCATCCACCTACGCGGCCACCAAGCACGCGCTGGTGGGCTACTCCAAGTCCATCGGCGCCGAGTGGGGCGCGCACGGCATCACCTGCAACGCCATCTGCCCCGGCTACATCGACACGGAGATGCTGGCGAAGGCGCCGCCCGCGCTCCGCGAGGAGCTGCTGCGGAGGATTCCCGCCGGGAGGTTCGCCACACCCGACGAGGTGGCCCGACTGGTGGCCTTCGTCGCGGGCCCCTCGGGTGGCTACATCAACGGCACCACGCTGGTCGTCGACGGGGGATTGTCATCCCATCTCGCCAACGACCTGCCGACCTTCTGAAGCGGCTCCGCTACGCCTTCTTCAGCGCGGAGACCAGGTCGCCCGCGGCCAGCCGGGTGACCTCCTCGGCGGAGGTGTGCAGGAAGCGCAGGGCATACCCCTCGCTGCCCCGAGGGAGCGCGGGCACATCCGTCAGCCCCGCGAAGAACGTGGGCGCCTTGCCGGGCTCGAAGCTCCGCGCGGTGGAGTCCGCCTCCAGGCCGCGAAGCCTGCGAAGGAAGGAGGCGGTGTCCTCGCCGTCCGCCCGCTTCAGGAGGGCCACGGAGCCATCCCGGCGCCGGACGTGCACGGTGCGGCTGCGCGCGGCGGCGTGCAGACTCGCCAGCTCCCACAGCGTGGGCCGGGCACCGGTGCCGAAGTAGGCCAGGGTGTCCTTGCCCAGGTGCGCGAGTCCGCCCCGGGAGCGGGCCACGCTCTGGTAGCCATCCTCGGGAGGGACCTTCACGTCCACCCAGCGCAGCTGCTTCTCGACGAGGTCGATGACGAGCGGCACCGAAATCTGCGCGCTCCCCTGCAAATCGAAGCGCTGCTCCACCGTGCGCGCATCGAAGTGCTCGCCGTCCACCTCGTCCCGGACCATGAAGCCCGCGAACGCGTCCTCCATCCGGTCGAACGAGACGCTGTTGAAGGAGAAGACCACGGGGATGGCATAGCGCACGCCCTGGGCGAGCAGGCGCTCCACGTGCACGTCCAGGAACTCGGCGCCGCCCAGCGGCGGAGAGCCCGACGTGACATCCCCCGAATGCACCGCGGCGTCGTTGTCCAGCCGCAGGTTCGTGTAGTCACACCGGTCCACCAGCCACCAGTTCTGGTCGTAGAGCGCCACCGACAGGTCCAGGTCCACGTACGTGTTCTGGGGCTCCGTCCAGTGGACGAAGAAGCGAAGCACCTTCCCCTCCGGCATCGGAAGCAGGCTGCCGCGAGGCACCGCCACCAACGCCTTCGAGGCCGTCTTCTCCGCCATCGGCACCAGGAGGTCCCCGAGCGCCTCGTCGAGGACCGCGTGGGGGAAGGACGGCAGGGCCTCCGCCCGTCGCAGCAGCTCCCGCTCCAGCGGCGCCACCAGCTGGCCAATCACATCCCCGGGGAGCAGCGGACGACGGTCGTCCATGCCCCACGCATGCGTGGCCTCCCCCTTCGGGAAGAAGATGCGCCGCGCGAACGGCCGGTGCCGCTTGCGCAGGTGCGCCGAGGCGGCGAGCAGCAACGCGGGCGGAGACCGGGGCAGCACGGCCTCGAGCGTCGCGAGCAGCTCCGGCTCCAGCGACGCGGAGCCCGTGCTCGCCAACGAAAGGCGGCTCACATGGTCCAGCCTGCGCAACAGCTCACCGGGCCGCTGCCGGAGCAGGCCCAGCGCATCCGGAAGCGCCTTCGCGCGCAGCGCCTCCTCGACGCGCGAGGTCCAGGAGCGGAACTCCACCACGACGCCACCCTCGACGTCCCGCGTCTGGAAGGACTCGGGATGTTCACGGGCGAGGCCCAGCAGCGTCGCGCCGAACGGCGTCTGCGCGGAGAGCACCGTCCCGCGCAGCACGGCGAACGCGAGCGAGACCTTGGGATGACGCCGCCACTCCTCGAAGACGTGCAAGAGCCCACCGAAGGCCTTCCACAGGCCCGGGTTGCGCCCGACGTCCTCGGTGACATTCAACAGGGAGAAGCCCTCCATCATCCGGAGGACGGCGCGCCGCACCTGCCGCGGCGGGCTCTTCAAGGGCACCTTGACGGAGAGGTCGGGGTTGCCACCCGCCCACGCCACCAGCACGCGGAGCACATCCGTGGCGGTCTTCACGTGCGCCGCGGCGCCGGCCAGCACGTCCCCCGCCGTCCGAGGCTCCCGCAGCAGGAGCCCCACGATGAGCGCCAGGGTCTCCTTCACCGGGATGCGCCGAGGCAACCAACCCAGCACCCGGGGACCGAAGGAGGACACGAGCCGCTTGAGGATCTCCAGGTCGCGAGGGTTGAGCACCGTGGACCGCGACGCCAGCCGCCGCATCAGTCCGCTCGCGGTGGCCTCGGGGTCCGTGCCCAAAGACAACCGCGTCAGCTGGCTGCGACGGATGGAGTAGACAGTCCGCGAAGCGCCCTGGAGTTCCTTGGGCTGCAGGAAGGGGTCCGTCGGCGACAGGCGTCGGCGACAGATGGGACAGGCGGAGTAGTCCTTGCCGTCGAAGCACCGCTCACAGACAAGGTGGGCGCACGGCGACAGCGCGCGCACCGAGCCCAGGGTGCCGCAGTGGATGCACGGCTGCTCGGGGTTCTGGTACAGCCACGACAGCACGCGTTGCACGAACAGCGCATCCGTGTCGCGCGGGACGCTCTGGGGGAAGTTCCGGAACAGCGGGACGAAGGGGCGGTCCTTGCCCACGGTCGCCGCGCAGTTCTCGTAGAGGAAGTGGCCGGACGCGGCCAGGGCCTCGTCAGGGAGGGCGAGCAGCGCGTCCCGGAGGTCGCCCGCGAGCACGTAGCCGACGCCCGCCAGGTCCGCATCCAGCGCGAGCAGGGCCTCCGCTCGCGCCTTCTCGTTACCGCCGGCGGACAGGCCCGTGGGAGGAAAGACGAGCCCCGTGGTCCAGAGCAACAGCGCGGCGGAATCGCCCGTGAGTTCGAGCGAAGGGGCGCCCATGGTGACTCCCTGAGAGAGGGGAAAAGCGGGGCGGAGAGCGGATGAGCTACCTCATAGGAGTGAGAAGGAAGCACACCCAAAGCCGCCCCGCGAGGAACCCTACCAGGGCCCGCCGAGAACCGCCAACGAGGAAAAAGACCGGGGCATCGGACTCACGCCGTGCGACAGCGGACCATCGCCAGACATCCTCGACGTTGAATTGACAGCGTGAACCCGCCCCTCTCAAGGTGGGCCGTCGCCGACGCCGGCGACCTGGAGCACGTGAGGGTGTGGGCGGGCGCAATGCCTCTCACACCCAGACACGCATCGCAGTCCATCGCGTCATTCCCCTGCCGAGGATTGTTCCATGTCGAAATCGAATCCGTCGACTGTATCCAGCCGTCTGTTCTTCACCCTCGCCACGCTCTGGGGCGTGCTCCTGGCACCCGCCGCCCAGGCCCACTCGGCTGTCTATGGTGGAGGACCCTTCTACTCCGGTGGCACCGCGGTGATGGATGACCTGCGCGCCTCGGGGTTCACCACGGTGATTCTGTGGAGCTTCCACATCGAGGACAACGGGGACCTCGTCTACAACGACATCCCCGTGGTCAGGAATGGGGCGTACATCGGCGACGCGGCGTGGCCCACGCGGCTGGCGACGCTCAAGCGGGCGCCCACGTCGGTCAATCGCATCGAGGTGTCCATCGGCGCCTGGAGCGTCCCGGACTTCGAGCGCATGGCGAGGCTGGTCAACGGCACCGCCGCCGGCTGCGGCACCACGCTGGTCTGCGGCACCGGGAGCAACAGCATCCTGTACCGCAACTTCCAGGTGCTCAAGAGCATCACCGGCGCGGACGCGGTGAACTTCGACGACGAGAGCGCGTATGACCTCGCTCCGACGACGACCTTCGGGCAGATGCTGATTGGCCTGGGCTACAAGATTGCCTTCGTGCCGTACACGCAGCAGACGTTCTGGCGGAACCTGCGCAACAACCTGGGGAGCGCGGTGGACCGCATCTACCTCCAGGTCTACGACGGCGGCGCGGGCAACAACCCGGCGAGCTGGAACACGGCCATGGGGATGACGGTGTCCCCGGGCCTGTGGTCGCGGCACGGCACCAACTGCGCGTCGGGTGACAGCCCGGCTTCGGTGCAGACCAAGATGACCAACTGGAAGGCCAATGCCGGCATCCCTGGCGGCTTCATGTGGCTGTACGACGACATCCAGCGGTGCTCGGCGCAGGGGACGAGCGCGCAGTACGCGGCGGCCATCAACACCGCGGTCAGCGGCAACACGCCGCCGGTGGCGAACTTCGGCGTCACCATCAGCGGGCTCACGGCGACGTTCAGCGACGCGTCCACGGACGCCGATGGCAGCATCGTCTCGCGCAGCTGGAGCTTCGGCGACGGCACCACGTCCACCGCGACGAACCCCGCGCGCACGTACGCGAGCGGCGGCAGCTACAACGTCACGCTGACCGTGACGGACAACGGCGGGGCGAGCCACAGCAGGACCCAGACGGTCTCCGTGGGCACGGGCTTCATCAACCTGGCGCTGAACAAGCCCACCAGCAGCACCACGCCGTGCAACAGCAACGAGACGGCGGCCAAGGCGGTCAACGGGAGTGTCTCGGGCGGCACCACCGACAAGTTCTGCTCGCTGACGTCCCCGGCGTGGATGGATGTCGACCTGGGCTCGGCCCAGACGGTCAGCAGCTTCACCGTGAAGCACGCGGGGGCCGGCGGTGAGACGGCGACCTGGAACACCCAGGCGTTCACCATCCAGACGTCGACCAACGGCACGACGTGGAACACCGTCGTCACGGTGAGCGCCAACACCGCGGACGTCTCCACGCACCCCATCGCCGCCACGTCCGCGCGCTACATCCGGCTCCACGTGACGCTGCCCACGCAGAACTTCACGCCGGCGATGCGCATCTACGAGTTCGAGGTCCGCTGAAGCTCCGGGCATCCGCGCCGACCCGCGAGCAGGTCTCGGGTCGGCGTGGGTGTCGCTCGTCCGGGGCCCGTTTGGCAAGGCGACTGACGACACGGCCGTCCGCGGGAGTCGAGCCCTGGGCACTGGCCCCTTGCGTCTGCGCGTCGAGTGCGGACATGGCAGACCGCGAGGCGCCCCTTCCGTGCATCCGCGCATCGAGGCTGAGTGCCCGACGAGCGCGGGGGCGCTGCGTCTGCGCGGCGAGTGCGGACACGGCGGGCCGAGAGGCGCCCCTTCCGTGCACCGCGCATCGAGGCTGAGTGCCCGACGCGCGCGGGGGCGCTGCGTCTGCGCGTCGAGTGCGGACACGGCGGGCCGCAAGGCGCCCCTTCCGTGCACCGCGCATCGGGGCTGAGTGCCCGACGAGGGCGGGGGCGCTGCGTCTGCGCGTCGAGCGCGGACAGGGCAGGCCGAGAGAGCGGCCAACCGGAACACCTCACTTCGAGGCGGCGCGCCCGACGGGCGCGGGGGCGCTACTTCGCGGCGTCGAGCGAGGCCAACGCGGCCTTCACCGCGTCCACCGCGTACTGGGAGAACTCCCGCTGCATCCTGGGCAGCCGCTCCGCTTCCGCGAGCGCCGTCTCCAGGTCCTTGCGCGCCTCGTCCTTGCGTCCAGCCCGCTCCAGCGTCCGCGCCCGGCTCAGCCACACCGCCAGCCGTCGTCCTCCCTGCGCCCGCTTCAGCGCGCGGTCCGTCGCCGCAAGCGCCTCGTCGTAGCGGCCGAGCTCCCGGAGGTTCGCGGCCACCCGCGCGCTGGCGGAGAAGTCGTCCGGCAGCTCGCGCTCCGTCTGGACGAAGAGCGCGAGCGTGTCCGCCAGATGCCCGCTCGACTCCGCCGCGCTGTAGAGCGGAGGGTCCCACGCCGCCCTCCCCCGCGCCGTGGTCTCCTCGGCGCGGTACGCGAGCACCTTCGCGTAGTACGCCTCGGACAGCTTCCGGGCCCCCTCCTTGTCGCCGCGCTCCTCGAGCAGGTCCGCCATGGAGCCGTAGAGCCAGGTCTGCCCCTTCGCGTCGCTCTTCCGGAGCTGCTCGAAGGCCTTCTCGAAATAGACCTCCAGCGCCTTCATGGCCGGCGCGGCCCAGGGCTTGGGCTCGTTCGCGTACCGCGCGCAGGCGTAGGCGGTGCTCGCTGGGCCCGCCCTGCTCCCTTCGTCGAGACTCGGGACCTCCTTCACCGCATACTCCGCGCACGCCTGGAAGGCCTCGGCGTTCCACAGCGCGTTGAGCGCGGACTCCACGGCCCTCGCACGACGGCTCCACTCCCTGGGGCCTTGCTCCACCGCCTCCTGGTACTTCCGCGCCGCCAGCTCGTGCTCCCGCCTGGCATGGGCCCGGTCGCCTTCGAGCAGCAGCCGCTCCGGTCCCGACACCTGGGCACTCAACGCGCGTCGGGCATCGTCGAGCAGCGCCAGCACGTCCTCCAGACCCGCGCCGCCCATCCAGCGCAGCGCGGGCGTCTCCGTCTCGGAGTCGAGCACCAGCAGCGTGGGCAGGTTGTCCACCGGGAAGCGCTCCAGGAGCGGCTCGTTGATGGGGTCATCCACATCCACCGCGAGCAGGACGTAGTCCTTCGACTTCTCGATGAAGCCGGGCGCGGCGAAGACCTGGGCCTCCATGGTCCGGCACGGCGGACACCACACCGCGCCGAAGTCGATGAAGAGCGGCTTGCGCTCGGCGCGGGCCTGGGCGAGCGCCGCGGCGTAGTCGTTCTGGATGAACGTCGCGTGCTCGGAGGGACGTGCTTTCGTGGCGGCACAGCCCACGAGGACCATGAGGCAGACGGGGAGGAGCCGCTTCATGGGAAGCGACTCTACCACCGGGACAGCTCACATCCGTTCGCCAGGGAGCCGACTGGCCTGCTTCACCCACGAGACGAAGCGGGCCTCGTCGAGCGCGTCGTCCTCGCGGATGTCGAGGTAGCGCGTGTCCTGGCTCTTCGACTCGCCGGGAGGGATGGGCTTCAACGATGTGCCCCGGAAGAAGGCCACCTTGATGTACTTCGCGAAGCAGTGGATGCCGAGGAACATCCCCTGGCCCTCGACGCCGTACATCGGCGAGTTCCACTTCACCGCCTTGGACACCCCCGGGACCGCTCGCGAGATGAGCGCGTCGAGACGCGCGCCGACCTCACGCTTCCAGCCCGGCATGGCCGCGATGTAGGCCTGGATGGGCTCCTCGCCGTACCCCTTCGCGATCTGCGGATTGCCGCCAGAGAGGAGGACCGGCGCCTTGGCCACCTTCTTCGCCGGAGCCTTCTTCGCCGGAGCCTTCTTCACCGGGGCCTTCTTCACCGGGGCCTTCTTCACCGGGGCCTTCTTCGTGGCGGTCTTCTTGGCCTTGGGCTTCTTCGCAGCCGTCTTGCCAACCATGGTGCTCGCTCCTGGATGACGGGGATGGGGCGCCATCACGCCCCGAACCCTATCGCTTCTTCGCCTTCGCACCGCTCGGCTTCGCGGCCTTCTTCACGGCGCTCGTCTTCCGCGCCGCCACCGCCTTCTTCGCCACCGGTGCGGCCTTCTTCGCCGCCGGGGCCTTCTTCTTCGCCGCACCGTTCAGGGCCGCGGCGGCCTTCACCAGCGCCTTGAACGCGCTCGCGTCGACCTTCTCCCCCTCACGGATGTCGATGGCCCGGCGCGCGTTGCCCTCCAGGCTGGAGTTGAAGATGCCCGTCGGGTCGGGGACGTGGGCGCCCTTGATGAAGGTGAGCTTCGCGACCTTCGTATACGCCTCCCCCGTCGTCACAATCCCGTGGTGGGACCACACCGGGGTGCCCCACTTCCACTCCTCGGTCATCTCCGGGACGGCCTCCAGGATCAGCTTCCGCATCCGCGCCAGCGCCTCGCCCCGCCAGTCCCCCAGGTCGAGGATGCGCTGGTCGATGAGCCTGGACGCGACCTCCCCGCTCGCCTGCCCCTCTCCCTTCTTCATGAGTGACCTCCGGCCAGCACCGGGGCCTGGACAGGGGCCGCCTCCAGGCGACGCCAGAAGAAGTACGACAACCCCCAGAGCACGCTGGTCCCCACCACCCAACCCCACGCCTCCGGACCGTCCCCCACCGCGCGATGCGCGATGAACGCGGAGGCCAGGTTGATGGCGAACCCCGCATAGGCCCACTCCTTCAGCCGCGCCGGCACGGGCGCCAGCAGCAGCAGCACCCCGATGAGCTTGGCCCACGACAGCTCCTGCCGGAAGTAGTCGGGGAAGCCCAGGTGGGTGAACGCCGCCGCCACCTGCGGCAGGCTCAGCTGCGCGTAGGCCGTGAAGCCGATCTGCAGGCAGAACAGCGCGGTGACAACCCAGAAGCCAATGGTGATTTTCTTCGAGCGCGTCATCTTCAGTTCCTCGGGGAAGAAGTCTGTCCAGGAGCCTCGACGCCGAACTGCTCGGCGTACTCGGCATGCAGCCGCTGCCAGCCCTCGAACCGCATCGCCTCCGGGCCGACCAGGCGCCCCAGCGGCTCGTCCGACAGGAGCCCATCCAACACGTCGAAGCAGATGTGCCAGCCCGCCGCGCCCATCGCGATGAAGCCACGGTGGATGTTGTGCCAGAGCGTCAGCCGCGTGCCGCCACTCTCGCGCGGCTCCAGCTCCCAGCGCACATCGTTCCCACCCCAGTTGTACTCGAGCAGCTTCGGCGCCTCGGCCCGCTTCACCTGCGTCTCGGCGACCATCGGCTTGGGCGCGCCCACCGTGGTGAGCATCGCGGTGCCCACCGCGCCCAGGTTCCGGTCCGAGTCGAACGGCGCCCACTCCCGCAGCTGCTCGGGGTCCGTGAGCGCCTCCCAGACCTTCACGGGCGGGTGGCGCAAATCCCTCACGAGCACGAGCGTCCAGCGCTCCGCGTCCTTCTGGATATGGGCTCCGGCCGCGCGGCCGGGGGTGTACTTCGCACGGTGAGTCATCGCTTCTTTCCTTTGCTGGAGGTCTGCTCCATCCGGTCCAGATGGCGCTCGAGCGCGTCGACATGGGCCGTCCAGAAGCGACGGAAGGGCGCCAGCCACTCGTCGACCTCCATGAGCGGCTCGGGCCGCAGCCGGTAGACACGTCGCTGGGCCTCGACCCGGGACTCCACGAAGCCCGCCTCACGCAGCACCCGCAGGTGCTTGGACACCGAGGGCTGGGACATCCGCAGCTCCCGCTCGATTTCGCCGACGGAGCACTCCGACGCGGCCAGCAGGCTGAGGATGCTCCTCCGGTTGGGCTCCGCGATGATTCCGAACGAGGATTCCATGCCGCATATATACCCATGGATTCATATACCCGTCAAGACATGTACTGGAAATATGACAGGACCTTGTCAGGACATCGGGGGGTTTTGGCTTCGGGATGCCCGGCTCGCGACGTAGCCTCCGGCGCCATGGCCACCCCAGATGACCTGGCGTGCGAGCTCGCGGAGCTCGTGCGGCTGCGGCGCGCCCGAGACCTGATGGACCGGGAGTTCGACAGTCCGCTCACCGTGGAGTCGGTGGCCCGGGTGGCCGCCATGTCCCCCGCCCACTTCTCGCGCCGCTTCCGGAAGGAATACGGCGAGAGCCCCTACGCCTACCTGATGACCCGCCGCATCGAGCGCGCCATGGCGCTCCTGCGGCGTGGGGACCAGAGCGTCACCGACGTGTGCATGGCGGTGGGCTGCTCTTCCCTGGGCTCGTTCAGCGCGAGCTTCACCCGCCTGGTGGGCATGCCGCCGTCCGACTACCGCGCCAAGGAGCACACCGAGGACCAGGTGCTGCCCGCCTGCATCCAGAAGGAGCGGACGCGCCCCCGCCGAGCAGGATTCGAGAAGCACCCTCCCACCCGATGACCCACAGTGGAGCCATGACCCTCAAGCTCACGACCGTTCACCTGATTGTCGACGACCCGGACAAGGCGCTGCCGTTCTACCGCGACCTGTTGGGCCTGAAGCTCATCGGCGACGTCTCCCACGAGGCGTTCCGGTGGCTCACCCTCTCCCCTCCCGCGCAGCCGGACATCCAGATCGTCCTGAGCCAGCCGCACGCCGGCCGCACGAAGGAGGACGGTGACGCCATCGCGCGCCTGCTCGCCAAGGGGACGCTGGGCGGCGCCCTCTTCAGCAGCCCCAACCTCACGGAGACCTTCGAGAAGCTGCGCGCCTCGGGCGCGGACGTGGTGCAGGAGCCCACGAACCAGCCCTGGGGTGTGCGCGACTGCGCCGTGAGGGACCCCGCCGGAAACTTCATCCGCATCAGCCAGGGCTGAGCGAGCCGTCCCCCTGTCGTCCCCACACCCCACCCGCTGGTACCCCCTGTCATGACCGAGCCCAAGCACTCCACCCCCGCGCATCCCGCGGACCGCCACGACCTCATCCGCGTCCGGGGCGCCAGGGAGAACAACCTCAAGGACGTGAGCGTCGAGCTCCCCAAGCGCCGGCTGACGGTGTTCACCGGCGTCTCCGGCTCGGGCAAGTCGTCGCTGGTCTTCGGCACCATCGCGGCCGAGTCCCAGCGGATGATCAACGAGACCTACAGCGCGTTCGTCCAGGGCTTCATGCCGTCCCTGGGCCGACCCGAGGTGGACGTGCTGGAGGGCCTGACGACGGCCATCATCGTCGACCAGGAGCGCATGGGCGCCAACTCCCGCTCCACCGTCGGCACCGCGACGGACGCCAACGCGAGGCTGCGGGTGCTGTTCAGCCGATTGGGCAAGCCGCACATCGGCTCCTCCAACGCGTTCTCCTTCAACATCCCGTCGGCGCGCGCGTCGGGGCAGATAACGGTCGACAAGGGCGAGGGCCAGGTCGAGGAGCGCGTGGTCACCATCTCCGGCGGCATGTGTCCCCGGTGCGAGGGCATGGGCTCGGTGACGGACATCGACCTGGGCCAGCTCTACGACGACAGCAAGTCGCTCAATGAAGGCGCGCTCACCATCCCCGGCTACAACGCCGACGGGTGGCAGGTGCGCATCTACGCGAACTCGGGCTTCCTGGACCCGGACAAGCCCATCCGCAAGTACACGAAGAAGGAGCTGGAGGACTTCCTCTACAAGGAGCCCACCAAGGTGAAGTTCGAGAGCATGAACCTCACCTACGAGGGCCTGGTCCCCCGCATCCAGAAGTCGTTCCTGTCCAAGGACAAGGAGGCGATGCAGCCGCACATCCGCGCCTTCGTGGAGCGCGCGGTGACCTTCACGCCCTGCCCCGAGTGCGGTGGCACCCGGCTCAACGCGGCCGCCCGGTCCTCCAAGGTGAAGGGCATCAACATCGCCGAGGCCTGCTCGATGCAGGTGAGCGATTTGGCCGAGTGGGTGCGCGGCCTGAACGAGCCCTCGGTCGCGCCGCTGCTGGCCACGCTGCGCCAGACGCTCGACTCGTTCGTGGAGATTGGCCTGGGCTATCTCAGCCTGGACCGCCCGTCGGGGACGCTGTCGGGCGGCGAGTCCCAGCGCATCCAGATGATTCGGCACCTGGGCTCGTCGCTCACCGACGTGACGTACGTGTTTGACGAGCCGACCGTCGGACTGCACCCGCATGACATCCAGCGGATGAACGATTTGCTGCTGCGGCTGCGCGACAAGGGCAACACCGTGCTGGTCGTCGAGCACAAGCCGGAGGTCATCGAGATTGCGGACCACGTCGTGGACATCGGCCCGGGCGCCGGCACCGCCGGTGGCGCGGTGGTGTTCGAGGGCACCGTCGAGGGGCTGCGCGCCAGCGACACGCTCACCGGACGGCACCTGGGCTACCGGGCCTCCCTGAAGCCCTCGGTGCGAAAGCCCTCGGGGACGCTGAAGGTGCGCGGGGCGAAGGCGCACAACCTGCGGGGCGTCGATGTGGACATCCCGCTGGGCGTGCTGGTGGTGGTGACGGGTGTGGCGGGCTCCGGGAAGAGCTCGCTGATTCACGGCTCGGTGTCGGGCCGCGAGGGCGTGGTGACGGTGGACCAGAGCGCGATTCGCGGCTCGCGGCGCAGCAACCCGGCGACGTACACGGGACTGCTGGAGCCGATTCGCAAGGCCTTCGCCAAGGCCAACGGCGTGAAGCCCACGCTGTTCAGCGCGAACTCGGAGGGCGCCTGCCCCACGTGCAACGGCGCCGGGGTCATCTACACGGACCTGGCGATGATGGCGGGCGTCAGCACGCTCTGCGAGGAGTGCGAGGGCAAGCGCTTCCAGGCGGCGGTGCTGGAGTACCGGCTGGGCGCGCTCAACATCGCCGAGGTGCTCGACCTGCCCGTCAAGGACGCGGCGACCTTCTTCGGCTCCAAGGAGGCGCGCACGCCGGCCGCGCATGAAATCCTGAAGCGGATGAACGACGTGGGACTCGGCTATCTGCGGCTCGGCCAGCCCCTCACCACGCTGTCGGGCGGCGAGCGGCAGCGGCTGAAGCTCGCGACACACATGGGCGAGGAGGGCGGCGTCTACGTGCTCGACGAGCCGACCACGGGGCTGCATCTGGCCGACGTGGAGAACCTGCTCGGGCTGCTGGACCGGCTGGTCGACTCGGGCAAGTCGGTCATCGTCATCGAGCACCACCAGGCCGTCATGGCGCACGCGGATTGGATCATCGACCTGGGACCGGGCGCGGGACACGACGGCGGGACGGTTGTGTTCCAGGGGCCGCCGACGGACCTCGTCTCCGCGAAGGCCACGCTGACCGGCCAGCACCTGGCGGCGTATGTCGGCGGGGCCTCGGGCGGGAAGGTCGGAGGCGGAAAGCCGGAGGCTTCTCGAGGGCGCGCGGCGCGGCGCTCGTAGTCGCGGACGCCCACGAAGGCTCCGTGTTCCCGGCGCGAGGGACACGGAGCCTTGCCGCGGTGGTGGCTCAGGGCAGGACGGCGGTGGCTTCGACCTCCACGAGGATGTCCGGCTCGAAGAGCACGCTGACGCCAATCAACGAGGCCGGCGCCGGGACGAACTTCAGCTCTTGAGCGACCTGCTGAACGCCCGCGCCGAACTGGGGCAGCTGCTCGGGCTTCCAGCCGACCACGTAGAACCGCAAGCGGACCACGTCGCTGAACGTGGCTCCGGCCGCCGCGAGCGCGATGCCGACATTGCGCAGCGACTGCGCGACCTGTCCCGCGAGGTCGCCTCGCGCGACGAGCTTCCCCTCCGCGTCGTAGGCGACCTGACCGGCGATGTGGACCTGTCGGGAGCCCGTGGCGATGGACACCTGGTGGTACAGCTCCGGCTTCATCATTCCATCGGGGTTGAGCAGGGTGACGGGCATCGGTGTTCTCCTGGGTTGGCGATGTCATGACCCTATACCGGTGGGATTGACGAATGGCATTCCCCACTCCAGCGATGAGGCCGCTACAATCGTAGGGCCCCATGAAGCGCGCCAACCTCGATGAAATCCTCGCCTTCATGTCCGTCGTGGACGCGGGCAGCTTCGTCGCGGGAGGACGGGCCATCGGCCTGACGCGCTCGGCCGCGGGCAAGGCGCTGGCCCGGCTGGAGTCGCGGCTCGGCGTGCGACTGCTCCACCGCACCACGCGCCACGTGAGCCTCACCGACGATGGCCGCGTCTTCCATGAGCACTGCCTGCAGGTCCTCGCCGCGCTGGAGGAAGCGGAGGCCAGCGTCGGACAGCACACGGGGACTCCGCGAGGCGTCCTGCGTCTCACCGTGCCCGACGCGTTCGGCAGGCTGCTGGTGCTCCCGGTACTGCGGGACTACCTGCGGATGTGGCCCGAGGTGCAGGCGGAGGTGAGCTTCAGCGACCGCGTCGCGGACGTCATCGAGGAGGGCTACGACCTCGCCGTGCGCATCCAGGCGACCCACACCGATACGCGCCTGGTCTCCCGGCTCGTGGCCGAGTACCCCGCCATCCTCTGCGCCTCGCCCACCTACCTGGCCGCGCGTGGCGAGCCCCGGACGCTGGAGGAGCTCTCCGCTCATGACTGCCTGTTCTTCAGCAGCCGCGCGCGCAGACAGCGCTGGCGCCTGCGTGAGCAGGGCGGCGCCTGGGTCCACGTGGAGGGGCGCAGCCGCCTCCGGCTCGACAGCGGAGAGGCGCTGCGCGACGCGGCGGTCGCCGGGATGGGCGTCGCGTTCCTCCCCGGCTTCCTCGTCGACGCGGACCTCTCGCGAGGGCGTCTGCGGGCGCTCCTGCCCTCCGTCGAGACGGGCACCGTGCGCATCACCGCGCTCTACCCGAGCAAGACCCACCTGCCCGCCAAGGTGCGGCGCTTCATCGACCTGATGGTCGAGCGCTGGAAGCCGAAGGAGCGCTGACGGCCCTGGCCGCCGCCGAGGTCGACCCACGACGCGGCGTGCCCGGGCGTCCAGACGGCTTGCTGGCAGCCGTCCCCCGACACTCGCCCCTTCAGCGCGGAGCGCAGCCTTGCGGCTTGAAAACGCGCTCGGTGGAGGCGGGGAACCTGGCGAGCTTGCTGGCGGGCCGGCGCGGACGCGGCGTGAGGTCACCGCCACAGTTGGGGCAGATGCCCTTCAGCCGCTCCGTCACGCAGCTCGCGCAGAACGTGCACTCGAAGGTGCAGATGAACGCGTCCGTCGCGTCGGGCGGCAGGTCACGGTCACAACACTCACAGCCGGGGCGGAGCTGCAGCACGCGGGAGACCTCCTTGGCGTCGGGGCTGAACGAACCACGGCGACACGGCCCGTGCAATCTCCCCGGCCCCAGCGCGAGGCTCCGCTGCTCGTTAACAGGAGGGCTTGACCTTGCCACTGGTGTCAGGGGCTAGCGTGGGCCCCCAGGAGAGCCGGATGAACATCGGAGAACTCGCCCGCCGCACGGGCTGCAGCGCGCGCTCCATCCGTCATTACGAGAAGGCGGGGCTGCTCGCGTCGAGTCGCCGTGCGAACGGCTACCGGGACTTCGATGCGGACGCGGTGTCCCGGGTGATTCAGGTGGCCCACTTCATCCGGCAGGGCTTCGCCCTCGTGGACATCTCCACCTTTCCACCCTGCATGCTCCGTGAAGTCACCACCGCCATCTGTCCGCGAGCGCTCGAGCTCCACCTCGCGCGGCTGGCAGAGCTCGACCAGCAACTGCGCACGCTCTCGGAGCGTCGGGAGCGGCTCGCCCGCGCGCTCGGCGCCAACGTCCGGCCCGTGCGCGTCATCAAGTGAGGAAGCCCATGAATCGTCGCGACCTGATGAAGACCGCTCTCGCCGGGGCGGGGATGCTCCCGCTGCAAGGTGCCCTCGCCGCTTCGCCCGAGCGGGGCAAGCGCCCACAGCGAACCTTCCTGCTGGTGCACGGCGCCTGGCACAACGCGCTCCACTGGACGCGCGTCACGGAGGCGCTCGTCGCCCGGGGCCACCGCGTCGTGGCCATCGACCTGCCCGGACATGGGCTCAACGCGCGCTTCCCCGCGAGCTACGTGGCCGGAGCCACGGCGCGCTTCGGCGAGGAGCGCTCGGCGCAGGCGGACATCACCCTGGAGGACTGCGCCACCGCCGTGGTCTCCGCGCTGGAGAAGCTGCGTCAGGGCGGCACGAAGCCCGTGCTCGTGGGACACAGCGTGGGCGGCGCCGTCATCACCCGCGCGGCGGAGCTGGCGCCCCAGCTCATCGACCGGCTCGTCTACCTGACCGCGTTCTGCCCCGTGAAACGAGGGAGCGCCAGCGCTTGCGCGGCGCTGCCCGAGGCCCGCACCGGCTACGGCGAGACGCTGTTCCTCGGGGACCCGGCGAAGCTGGGCGCGGTGCGCATCAACCCGCGCGGCGATGCCGGGTACCTGGAGGCCCTGCGCGTGGCGTACTACCAGGACGTGCCCACCGCGGGCTTCCTGCCCTTCGCGCTCAGCCTGACGCCCGACCTCCCCTTGTCGCTGTGGACCTCCAAGACGGGCGCGACGAAGGAGCGTTGGGGACGGATTCCTCGCGGCTACATCCGCTGCACCCAGGACCGCGCCATCGCCCCCGCGCTCCAGGACCTGATGATTCGCGAGGCCAATGCCCTCACCCCGGGCAATGCCTTCACCGTCGAGTCCCTGGAGTCCTCCCACTCCCCGTTCGCGTCCCAACCGGAAGCGCTCGCGGCGCTTCTGGATGGCGCACGCTGACGGAGGTCAGTCGCCCGTGGGTTCCGCCCGAAGCGCGAGGAGCAACTCCACCTGGACGCGCAGCGTCTGCGCCTCCTCGTGCTTGCCCAGCTTGACGTAGAGGGCCTCCGCCTCCCGTCGCTCCTGGAGTTCCTTCTGGAGGAGGGCATCCACCGCCTCCGGTGACAGGAGCCGACGCGGCACGTCTCCGCTGCCCAGCCCCTCCACGCCCCCCGCGACGACACCGGTGACGGCCTTGGGGGCGGCGCTCAGGTCCGCCGCCTCGGCGTTGTCGAGGGCGGCCAGCGTCTCCCGCAGCACCGCGACCGCCGCCGCGTTCCTGTCCCTCAGCGCATCCTTGAGCGCGGCACGCAGCCGCGTCTTCCAATCTCCCACGGTCCTCATCCGCCCACCGTAGAGGTCCCCACCCGAACACTCAAGGCGCGCCCCTCCTGGTCCGAACTTTGTGTCCATTTGACACGAAGCCTGAGACTTGAGAGAGTGACAGCGTCATGGACACCGCCTTCGTCGCCTTCATTCCGCTCTCGAACTGGCTGCGCGGATTCGATCGCTACCGCATGCGGTACTCGAAAGCGTCCATCGCCGAGTCGACCTTCCCGGACGCGTTCTACATGTTGAGGGAGGACGAGCCCTGGACGCCGGGGCTCGAGAAGGCGCGGCGGCTCGTCTCCAGGCTCGGCCGCGCGAAGGACCGCGTCGTCGCGCTGCGCGCCCGGCTGCCCACGTCGGGCGAGCGGGCGATGCGCCCCAACGACACCACAGGCACGGGAATCGGCTGGCGGTGGCCCTCGCCCGAGGTCCCCTTGAGCGGCGTCGCGTGGGTCGAGGACGACGGGACGCTGCGCCCCACCCTCCACGAGGAGGTCACCGCGCAGGCCTTCCAGTTGGACGACACGGGGCTCGCGTCGTGGGCGGACTGCCGTCCCCGCTCCTTCTCCGTGCTCCCCGTGGCGAAGGCCTGCCAGGCGAAGTGCGCGTTCTGCTTCTCGAAGGCCAGCGTCTCCGACCTGGCGCGACAGCGCAGCACCTCGCTCGAACATCAGCTGCACTGGGCGGACCTCGCCCGCGCCCGAGGGGCGGAGCGCGCCGTCATCACCGGTGGAGGCGAGCCCACCTTGATGGCCCCGGCCCAGCTGCGCTCGCTGGTGCGAGGCCTCGCCGAGCGGTTCCCGAAGACGCTCCTCATCACCAACGGCGCGCGCCTGGATGCGGGACAGCTGCACGCCTTGCGCGACGAGGGCCTCACCACGCTGGCCGTCAGCCGCCACGGCGTCACGCGCGAGGACGACGCGCGCATCATGGGCCTGTCGGTGGACTCAGGGGCGCTCGCGCGGGCCTTCGGGTTGCGCAGCCGCGCCATCTGCGTCCTCCAGCAAGGCGGCGTGGATGACGTCCCCAAGGTCCTCGCCTACCTGGAGCGCAGCGCGCGCGACGGGTTCCACGAGGTCTGCTTCAAGGAGCTCTACGTCTCCAGCCTCTCCGAGAACACGTGGGCGCCGAGCGCCGCGAACCAGTACTGCGCGGAGCATCAGGTGCCGCTCGCGCTGGTGCTCCGCGCCATGGAGACCGGAGGCTTCACGCAGGTGGACGCGCTGCCGTGGGGCAGCCCCGTGTTCGAGGGGGAAATCGCGGGGCGCGTGCTGCGCGTCGCGGCGTACACGGAGCCGTCCGTCGGCTGGGAGCGCACGCACCGGAAGGTCCGCTCGTGGAACCTCATGAGCGATGGGAGCTGCCTCGCCTCGCTCGAGGACCCCGCCTCGGAGCTGCGCGGATGAGACACGAGGACTTCCTGGTGCTGCGGGACACGTGGCGCGCGAAGCGGCCCGAGCTCATCGACTTGGCGGAGCTCAACGTCTACCGGAGCCTCGGGCCTGGCTTCGCGCCCATCGCGCCTTCGACCCACGCGGAGGCGCCCTACCGGTGTCACCTCGCCGAGCGCTACCTCGCGCACCTGGGGCTCGATGCGGGGCTCAAGGCGCGGACGCAGGTCAGCCACGGGGTGCGGCGCTCCCTGCGCGCGCTGTTCGGCTGGCTCGCGTCGCGGCAGGCGCGCATCGGCGTCCCCGATGACGTGTACCCGGTGTACCTGCAGCTCGCCGTCGAAGCGGGCGTCCAGGTCGTTCGCTACGCCTCGCGCGAGGGCCTGCCCGTGCTCCAGGAATGCGACGCGCTCCTGCTGTGCGAGCCGCTCAAGCCCTGGGGACGCGAGCCCGGACGCGAGGAGGTGGAGCAGGTGGAGGCGTGGGTCCGCGCCGAGCCGGGGAAGCGGGTGCTGCTCGTCGACTCCGCGTACGCGACGCCTCCGACGCCGTGGGTCCTGCGGCTCATGCAGGAGGAGCTCGCGTTCGTCCTCGTCTCGCTGTCGAAGGGCTGGCTCATCCCGGACCACGCGGGGCTGTGCATCACGCCGTCTCGATGGCGCGAGGACATGCGCGCCGCCTTCGCGCCGCTGCCGAAGGACGAGCGCAAGCTGCGCATCGGCTACGCGGCCCTCACCGAGCACGCGGCGCGTCCCGCCGAGGTCCGAGCACGTCTCATCGAGCACGCAAGCGCACTGGACGCGCTCACCACCCGCAGGCCAGAGCTGCGGGCCTCGACCTGCGTCGGATACTTCGCCACGTCGCGGTGCTCGTTCGACGAGCTGCTGGAGCAAGGCGTCCTCGGCGTGCCCGCGTCCGTCTTCGGCGGCCCCGAGGCGCTGAGCATCCTCTCGAGCCTCCCCGCCGCGACGGCGGCACGAGCGACCTGACCGGTCGCCCACGCCCCGTCGTCGGGGCCATCAGCTTCGAATACTCCCCACACGACGGTTCTTCATGCAGCACGGCTCAACCGCCAGCGCGGCCTGAGCTGACCGAAGGCCTCGGGCGCACCGGCCCCTCGGGGCAGCCGGTGCGCCCCTTCCGCGGCTCAGGGCGTCTGGAGGAAGCCGGCCGGCGGCCCCATGAACGCATCGCCGACGCGGATGTTGTCGATCAACACGTAGCTGTTCGTGGTGATGGCGTTGTTGGGACGGTCCCCGAAGTAGGCCAGGATGCGGCTGTAGTCGAGCGGCTGCGCGGCGACGTTGATGTTTCGGCAGTCCCACCCCTCGGTGGTGACTCCGCCATTGCAGAAGCCGATGCGGTGCTGGAGCCGCCCGTCCCGCGACCAGATGTAGAGCGTGTTGAGGCCGCCGATGACGACCTCGAACTCCACGTAGAGCCACTGCTCCAGGAACTGCTCCATCTTGAAGGCGTGCGAAGTGGTCGGCGTGGACGGCGCCCAGTGCGAGCTGAACTCATCGGCGCAGATGCCCGCGGCGTTGTTGCAGGCACGGAAGCCTCGATAGGCGTACGCACCGGCGTTCGTCTCGAGCCCGCTCTCGGTCACCATGGGCCGGATGTTCCTGCCGCCGTTCGAGACGTCGTCGTAGACCAGCACGTGCTTGTGGCCCGCGCCGCGCATCGTGGCGGGCCAGTCGCGCCCGTAATAGAGCATGTAGCCTACGTTCGCCCGCTGACCGTTCTGGTGGTTGAGCACGAGTCCGGTGTCCCCCTGCGCCACATAGCCGGGCCGCACGTCGAAGCGGGCACAACCCCCGCTGTAGCAGTTCACCGTCGTATGCGAGCGTCGGAGAATCTGGGCGCGCGGGTTGAAGCTCTCCTCGAAGATGATGTCGGCGTAGTTGTCGACGTCGAACTTCTCGACGGAGAAGAACGGCATCTCCGTGTTCGGCATGCGCTGGGCGGCCGTGGCCAGGTTCCAGTTCGTCAGGGGAGGCACCACGCCCTGCTCGACGACGGCCGGGGACGGCGTGACCCGCGCCACGGACGAGGACGTGTCCTCCACCTCGGGCCCCCCCGAGCAACTCAGTGAGGTCACCACGACGAGCGACCAGGCGGAGGTCGCGAGGCACTTCTCGAGGACACGTCGAAGGAAAGGAGGATTCACGTTCGGCTCCCGGTCCAGCGGGGGTTGCCCGGCCTTGCTTCAACAGCCGAGCAACTCACGCAAATCACGATTTAACAGAACATGACAAGGCGCGGGCCGCCGCGCACCTCTCCCTCCATCGCTACTCGAAGAGGGAGAGCTGCCCCAGCGAGCGCAGCTGCCCCGTCGCCTCGCGCGGCACCGCCTTCACGCGGACCCGGGACACGGACGTCGTGCCCGTGAGGTCCACCTCCACGAAGGGCCGCGCGCCCGTGCCCTCGAGCAGGTTGGCCAGGGGCACCCACTGGGTGCCGTCGGCGCTGCCCTCCAGCACCAGCTCGTTCATGGCGCCGGACACCTCGAAGTTGCGCAGCACCGCCTTGCGCGGCACCACGGACCTGGCCAGCTGCACCACGACCTCCTGGACGCCCGTCTGGAAGAGCACGAGCCCATCCAGCTCTCCGTTCGTGAGGCGGCACGGCGTCTCCGCGTTCAAATACGTGCACGTCGCGCCACGGCTCACGGGAACGAGCGCCCGGCGAGGCAGGGCCCGCTCATCGCTGACATAGGTGAGGCTCACCGACTCCGCGCCCGCCTTCGCGTCACGCTCGACGCTGACGAACGCCTCGAGCCCCGCCGCGTCCTCGAGGACGTAGTCACTCAGGTGAACGGGCGACACGGCGTCCGTCACCCGCCAGGCCTCACGCAGCGAGGGACGCACGGACAGCACGTGCCCATCGCTCTCCAACCCGTGCGTCGCGTGCAGGGAGCGGAAGCCCACGCTCACCCCTCGCGCCTCCTCGGTGGCCGTCATCGCGCCGGTCCACTCCTGCAGCACGGGCAGCTGGACCTCCGACTCCTGCACGAGGAACGCGGCGGAGACGCTCCGCCCCTCACGCTGCGCCGGCGAGCGGAGGACGAAGCAGCGCGCGATGCTCCCGTTGCGCGTGTCCGCCCCCAGCAGGTCCAACTCGAACGTGCCATCCGTGCGCGCCTTCACCGACTTCCAGCTCGCCGTGAAGCCCGCGAACGCACACGACGAGTTGTCGCTGCGGTAGACCTTCAACATCGCCTCGGGCAGCGCGGCGCCCGCCTCGTCGACCAGGCGCCCCTTCAGGACGATGTCCAGGTCATCCGCGACCTTGCTCTCGGTACAGCCGACCACCCACGTCAAACCACCCAGTGTCAACGCGCGAATCCATCGCATGGGAACCCCCTTGGCCAATGAGCCGGGGCCTCAATGCAAGTTCTGGCGCAGGGTCCGCTCCCTCTGGAGGCACGAAGCAGGGCCCGTCCTTTCGTGACAGGTTCGTCATGGCGAGTCCCCTACGCGGGTGCCACCGCCGCTTCGCGGTGACCTCGGTGCCCACGCGCGTGGGGCCGCGCACGACGGCGGAGCTTCCTCCCGAAATCATGTCCAGTGGGGCTTGCGCTCCTTCGCCAGGACGCGCTCGGGCGCGATGCGCAGCAGGACGCCCAGGAACCGCTCGGACAGCGCGACCTGGGCTCCCGCGAAGCGCCGAACGAAGTCCAGCGCATCGAGGATCTGCTCCTGCTTGTACTCGAACAGGATGGGCAACGAGCTGTGGCTGAGTTCCCCCGCGGCATGCCAGCCCGGCGAATCAGGGACGATGCCGGCGATCTCCTTGAAGCGATGTTCCTGCTCCCGGGCCAGCAGCTCCAGGACCTTGCTCACGGCGGGCTTCTTCAGCGCCGCCAGGGCATCACACCACGAAGCGAAGGCCGAGTTGGCCGGCACTCCGGGAAGACGGTAGCGCTTGGGCCACTGCTCGACCTCCTCGAGCAGCTCCACGCGCCGACGCAGCTCGCCCGGCTCGGTCAGCTCGAGCCCCGCCTCGGGAAGCAGCTCCTCCAACGTCAGCATCTCGAAGGCATTGCTCGGCCGGAACACGTTGGCGCGGAAAACGTCCTTGTCGGGCAGCCGCACGTTCAGCTCCATCAGCCGGACACGCAGGGGCCGCAGCAGCTCGGGGTCCTCGGGACGAGACTCGATGCCCAGCGGCGCGGTGAAGTCGCGCTTGCAGGCCCGACAGGTTTCGTCGTCCCGCGCGACGGGAGCGCCACACGAGCACCGCAGCGTGCCCACCTCGGGTTCGGGTGGCTCGTACCGGAGCACCTCTTCCCGGAGCTGCCTCTGGAGCGTGAGGAAGTCCGTCTCCACCCGGAGGTCCTCGTGGGGAACCGGGAGCGCCCGGTTGCGTCCCTCCCATAGGAAGCAGCGCACCTCGCCGTCGAGGGCGAACTCCGCCAGCACACCCCGGCCGCCCAGCGCCACCGTCAAATCGAGCATCGACTCGAGCAACGCGCGCAGCTCCGGCGCCTCGGCCTCCGGGACGGCGCCACGCAGCTCGACGGGGTCGAGGGTGGCCGCCATGTCGAACAGGGGGCGTTCGACCAGCTCATAGAGCAGCTCCACGACAGGAGCGTCCCGCCCCTCCGGACGACGGGCGCTCCACTTCTTCCGCACGGAAGCGGCGACGGACATCACCACCGCCAGCCCGGTCATCCCCTCGATTCTCACGCATGCTCCCGATGTGGGTCCAAGGTTGACCTCTACCCGATGACAAATGTCATCGTCCGCAGTGGGACAAGGCGCACAGGGGCTGAAGCCCCGCTCCCGCTCCGGCACGGGCGCCGCCGGAGCGGGGCGTCGCGTCATGGAAGACAGGCCGTCGTCAGCAGCGCGAGCGACGTCGAGCCCACCTGGCTCACCATCACCTCCAGCCTGTCACCACCGCTGAAGTTCCCGGCCGCGAGCCCGCGCGGCATGGCGTCCAGCACCACGTCCTGCCTCGCGGCGAACGAGCCATCCCCCAGGCCGCGCAGGAAGCTGACCGTCTTCGACTCGTCGTGCGTCACCGCGACATCCAGATGGCCGTCCTGGTCGAAGTCCGCCACGAGCAGCGCTCCCACCTCCCCCAACACGGCGAAGCGCTTCGCGGGTTCGAACGTGCTGTTGCCGCGGCCCAGGCCCACGCTCACCGCGGGCTCGTTGAAGGAATCCCCCTTGCTCGTCACCAACAGGTCCGCCCGACCATCGTGATTGAAGTCCGCCGCCGCCACGTGCTTGGGCTGGTTCTGGGCCGGGTAGCGAGCGCCCGAGCGGAACGAGCTGCTGTCTCCCGAGCCGAAGTAGACGTAGACGTCGGAGACGAGCGACGCGGGGAGCGCCACATCCAGGTGTCCGTCTTGGTCGAAGTCCGCCGTGGCGACAGTGAGCGCGACAAAGGGCAGGTTGAAGTCCTGCCGGGTGAGCGCTCCGAAGCCATTCCCCTGCATCCAGCTCAGCGTCGAGCTGCCGGTCGAGAGGCTGGTGTTGACGGTGAAGACATCCAGGTTCCCATCACCATCGAAGTCCGCCGTCGTCATCGCCCAGGGGCCCGCGCCGGTGAGGGCGCCGCGGCCTTCTCCGAAGTCGCCGTTGCCGAGCCCGGGCAGCACGCTCACCGTCTGACTGCGCGTGTTGAGCACCACCACGTCCAGCAGCGAGTCGTTGTTGAAGTCACCGGTGAGGACCTGTTGTGGGTCCGCGCCGACGCCGAACTCGCCCTGCTTGCGCAGGCGCCCCTCGCCCTGTCCGAGGTAGCTCGCCACGGTCCTCTCGGCCATCCGCGTCCCGGCGAGGTCCGGCTTCCCATCCTTGTCGAAGTCTCCCGCCACCAGCCCTCGCAGCTCCGCCTCCACGGAGACCTGCGGGAGCTTCGTCCAACCGACGTTGTCACACCGGGTCTTCGACAGCCGGGGCGCCGAGGGCGGCCCCATGCCCACCGCGGTCACCGCGCGGACGACGACCTGGTACTCCGTCTCCGGTGTCAGCCCGGTGAGCTGCACGCTGGTGCTCATCGTTGCCTCGGAACGCGGGGTGGCGGCGCCGAGGAGCTGGACGACATACGAATGGACGCGCGTCCCTCCATCCGAGTCGGGCGGCGCCCAGCTCACCTGGAGCGTCGAGTTCCCGGGGAAGACCTCGAGGATTCGTGGGGCGCCCGGCAGGGCCAGCGTCGTCACGGGGGCCGAGGCGTCGGACTCCGGCCCGTCACCGGCGGCGTTGGTGGCGCGGACATGAAAGGTGTAGCTCGTGTTGTCGGCGAGCCCGGCCACCAGCGCGCTCGTGGCGCCGGTCGTCGTGGTGGTGACGCCTCCGGTGCCCGTCACCGTGTACTTCACGATGGCGCCGCCGCCGTTCGACGCGGGCGCCTTCCAGCTCACCTGCGCGGAGCGGACACCGGCCTGCGCCTGGACCTCCGTCGGCGCGCCCGGCAACGTCACCTCGGGCTCCGGCTTCGGCGGAGGCCCCTCGCCTCCACCGCCGGAGCCACACCCCGCGCACACCCCGAGCAATCCCACCAGCAGCGTGGCCACGAAGCCGCGCACATGCATCTGAAGCATCATCCCGTCCCTGTTCATGGAGCCCCGGCCAGCCATGGACGGCCCGCAGAGCAAGCCATATGCCCATACGCGCCCCGAGGAGGACAGGTGCGAGGCGTGCAACGCATGGCACAGGGACTGTGTGGCGGAGGGCACGACGCCCCCTTCCCTGCACAGCGCCTCCCCTTCACTCACAGCGCTGACTGAACTAGACCCGGGTCAGGGGCCATGATTCGCAGCGCCGAGGTCATTCATGGTGAGCTTGTGGGACCTGCTGAGCCTGTTGTTGGTTGCATCCACCGTCGGCGGAACGCTGGGCGGCGCGATGAGCGCGGGCGGAGGCTTCGCCCGGTTGGGCCTGGGCTTCTTGCTGGGGCTCGGGCTGGGAGTGCTCCTCGCGGTGGGCTTGCGGAGGTTGGGGAGCGGCTCCCCGCACCGACTGCGATGGCTGTACGTGGCGGCCGCCGTCTGGGTCATCCTCCCCGGTCCGCTGCTGGGCCACTGGATGGCCCACGGCCTCTTGCGCCTCGTGCTTCCCGCCCCGTGAAGCCTCCGCGGCATCGCTTGCTCGCCAACATGTCGCCTCCAGGTTCTCGGGGGCCGAAGACCACGGAACTCCCGACACAGCCGTCACGATTCGCGTCGCCAACGCGGTGCGTGCATGCGGACACAGGGCAGCCCGGGTATAGGGACGTCACCTCGCGGGGATTCCTGGAGCACCGAATGCAGTGGAGAACAGCGGTACTGGCGGCCCTCCTCACCGGATGCGCTCCCACGTTGAAGCCCCCCGAGACGTCCCTCGCATCGCCATCCGTCGCCGCGTCCACCGCCGTGGTGACGGAGGACATCGAGCGCTTCTGGGTGGCCTACGACGCCGCGGTGGCGACCCCGGATGTCGCCGGGCGCGCCGCCCTCATCCAGCGCCTCTACATCGACCCCGGAAGCCCCGGGCTGCACGCCTTGATGCAGGCGCGTGACTACACGGCCCAGTCCTACGCGGACGTCATCACCCGCTATCCGAAGTACTGGGCCTCCGTCCGTCCGTTGACCGCGCGAGCCCGGAGCGCGGCCTCGTCGCTGGAGCAGGACCTGGCCACCTTGCGGAAGCTGTATCCCGAGCTGCGGCCGGCCACCATCACCTACGCCATCGGCGCCATGCGCACCGGCGGCACGACGCTCGGTGACAAGGTGCTCATCGGCGCGGAGATTGCCCTCACGGACGAGTCCGTGGACGTGTCCGAGTTCCCCGAGCCGATGAAGACCCGCCTGGGCGCCTTCTTCGCCACGCGCCCCATCGACAACAACGGCCAGAACAACGTCCACGAATACGTGCACACGCAGCAGCGCGACATGGCGGACGTGCTCGCCTCGCGCGTCGTCTACGAAGGTGTGGCCGAGTTCGTCGCCGAGCAGGTCACCGGCAAGCGCCCCCCGCTGGAGATGTACCGCTACGGCCCCGCGCATGCGGACGCCATCCGCGAGCACTTCGTCGCGCAGATGGACGGCGCGTCGACGAAGGACTGGCTCTACAACGCGCCCACCAACACCTTCGGCGTGTCGGACCTCGGCTACTACGTCGGCTACGAGATTGCCCGGGGCTACCACGAGCGGGCCGCCGACAAGCGCGCGGCCCTGCGAGAGATGATTCAGCTCGACTACGGCGACGTCGCCGCGGTGAAGGCCTTCATCCAGGCCTCCGGCTACTTGAAGCCGTAGCCACGCGGCGCCACCCTCACTCCTTCCGGGCAGCGGCCTTGGGCGCGGGCTCCTCGCGCAACACCTGGAGCGCGCGCTCGAGCAGTTCGTCCCGGCCCGCCTGCAGCCCCGCGAGCGTGGGCCGCACCTTCACGTGCGGCTCCAGCCCCTTCTTCTGGAGCTGCCGCCCGTCGCCGTGCAGCACCGCCTCCCCGGTGACGTAGAAGACCACCCCTCCGGGCAGCAGCGCCCGGGTGACGTCGCCGTCCGTCCCGGCGGTGGGGCTACCCACGAAGACGGTGTCCGTGGTGGCCTCCAGCAGCAGGCCCGTGTGCTCGGCCTGGCTGATGGCGCGCGCGTCGATGAGCGTCACCGTGCGGCCCCGGTACCTGGGGCCCGGACGGGCCGACACGGCGTGGCTGGACTTCAAGTGGCTGGAGCGCATCCCCCGAATCCAAGGGCGCTCGTACACGGCATACGGACGCGAGCCCTTCACGTCGAGGTACGGCCCGAGCGCCCACAGCGTGCCGCGCGGATAGTCGCGCAGGTCGAACACGATGCCGCGCGTGTCCTTCAGCGCCTCGAACATCGCGGGGACCTGCTGCTCCTCCAGCAGCCCCAAATCCACGAAGCCGATGTTGCCCTCCAGCATCCGCCAGGGGCTCCCCACCTGCGCCTGGGGTGGAATCCCGCGCCGATGCGTGCCCTTCACCTCCCGCAAGCCTTGGGGCCCGCGCACGCCCAGCGTGGAGACGGTGCCGTCCGGCGCCGACACCGCGCGACGCAGGCGGAAGTCCCGCAGCATCTGCGGCGTCGAGGCCGCCACATAGGGCGTGACGCGACGGGCCCTCACCTCGAGGGGCTCGCCATTGAAGGTCTCGATGACGTCCCCCACGGAGAGGCCCGGCACGGCGTCCGGGACGAACACCTCCAGCACCACGGCCTTGCCGTCGAGGTCGGTGAGCCAGATGGGCAGCGCGGCGCCGTAGAAGCGCTCCAGCTCGGGGTGGCCTCGCATCTGGGCGTGCCCGTCCTCGAGCCAGGTGGCCGCCTCGGCCAGCGTCAGCGCATACGCCTGCGCATCCTTCGCGGCCTCCAGCTTCTGGAGCAGCCCGGGCAGCCGCTCCTCCCAGGGACGGCTCAGCAGCGCGTGGTAGGGGAAGAAGAACTCCACCACGTTCCAGAGCTTGGCCCCCGCGAGCAGCCGCAGCTCCCGCGAGGGATGAAGCGCGTCCGCGTACGCCGGCTCGGGACGCCAGGCGGGGACGGGCCTGGAGGCCTGCGCCACCGCCGCCGCCTTGGGAGGTCGGTTCGCCAGCGCGAGCGCCTGCCGCATCCCCTCGTCGGGCCCCGTCGTGGTCGCGCGCGCGGGCCGCTTCACGTCCGCCTCGAGCGGCAACACCGGCTCATCCATGCTCACCAGCGCCCGGAAGCCCTCGCCCAGCGGCACGGGAATCTGGTGATTCAGGGACGCGATGCTCAACGGTCCCTCGGCCACCAGGAGCGCCTTTCCCTGGGCGCGCAGGGCCAGGATGGCGGCATCGAGCACCGTGTCCTCGTCGACCAGGAACACGAGCCGCGCGGGCTTCCTGCCCGGCGTGCCCGAGAGCACCTCACTGGAGGAGGCCACCAGCTCGGTGCGGTAGGTGTCGTCCGTGCCGTCCTGCGCGCGCAGCCCCGCGTGGGCCACCTCGCGCAGCCCCGGCACGCTCAGCTCCCCTTCGATGAAGTGCGGCAGCAGTTGCGGCCACACCCATGAAGCGCCATGGCGCTCGAGCCCGCGCATGCGCAGATCCAACACCACCGCGCGCGCCCTGGCGGCATCGGCGTCGAGCGTGGTGCTCAGCTCTCGGAAGGTCGCGAACGCCTCCGGCCCCAGGAGGTTGCGCAGGTCCAGGACGAGGATGTCCTTCTCCCAGCTCTTGAGCGGACGCAGGGCCGGCGCGGGCTCCTTCCGGACGACGGGCGTCTCGGGCTCCACCAGCGTCGCCGAATCGCCGAGCACCGCGAGCATCCCCTGCACGGCGGCGGCGTACTCGCGCGCGTCCCTCGCGGCCTCCACCCGGGGGAGCGCGGCGAGGAAGGCCGCGTCCCACTCGGCGGGCATGGAGAAGGCCCAGGGGTGCCGGAAGCGGATGTCGCCCCAGAGCTTCACCAGCCGCACCCGACGCTCCGCGCGCAGGGCCTCGACGGTGTCGGCGGTGGTGGCACCGGGCGGCGCGGCCCCCGTGAGACACAGGAGGGCCAGGGACCACAGGGCGATTCGCTGGAGCAGCGCGCGTGTCATCGGGACATCCTCCCGACCTCGGGGGTGGAGCTTGCGACCTTCGCGCAGCTCACCCGACTTCGCACGCGTGACGCAACCACCGGGGCGGCGTGCCCTCGGACGACGCGGGACCTGACGCGCGTCGTCGAGGGCCTCGAGCGCGCCGCTACTTCTTCTTCTTCACCAGCTTCTGGCCCAGCGTGAGCAGGAGCACCAGCACGCCGCCCGCGGCCAGACCCACCGCGCCGTTGAGCAGCATGGGGGCCAGGCCCCCCAGGATGCTGCCCACGCCGGGCGCGGACGAGGCCCAGGCCGTGAACGACTCCTCCAGGTGGTGCAGGGTGGAGACGCCGTGCACGAGGATGCCGCCGCCCACCAGGAACATGGCCGCCGTGCCCGCCACGGAGAGGAACTTCATCAGCATCGGCGCCGCGCGGAGGATGCCCGCGCCCAGGCTGCGCTGGAAGCCGCTGGACTGACGGCTGAGGTAGAGCCCCGCGTCGTCCAGCTTCACGATGCCGGCCACCAGCCCGTACACGCCCACCGTCATGATGAGGGCGATTCCCACCAGCACCGAGACGCGGGTGGCGAAGGTCGCCGCGGCCACCGTGCCCAGCGTGATGGCGATGATTTCGGCGGAGAGGATGAAGTCGGTGCGCACCGCGCCCTTGATCTTGTCCTTCTCCAGCGCCACCAGGTCCACGGCCGGGTCCACCAGCGCCTCGCGCAGCTCCGCCTTGTGCGCGTCATCCTCCGCGCCGTGCAGGAACTTGTGGGCGATCTTCTCGAAGCCCTCGAAGCACAGGAAGGCGCCGCCCACCATCAGCAGCGGCGTCACCAGCCACGGCGCCAGCGCGCTGATGGCCAGCGCCGCCGGCACCAGGATGGCCTTGTTGACCAGTGAGCCCTTCGCCACCGCCCACACCACGGGCAGCTCGCGGTCCGCGTTCACCCCCGTCACCTGCTGGGCGTTGAGCGCCAGGTCGTCTCCGAGCACGCCTGCCGTCTTCTTCGCCGCCACCTTCGTCAGGATGGAGACGTCATCCAGGATGGTCGCGATGTCGTCGATGAGCGCAATCAGACTGCTGCCGGCCATGAAGTGTCTTCCCGAGGGAGGTGAGGGACGTCGCTGTACCGCCAGGACGGATTAGCACAGCGGGGAGTCCGGGGCACGGCTTCGCGCGGGGCCCTCGGACCTCCCTAAGCAGGCGCCCCTGAACGCGAAAGTCCTCCCCGGGAAGGCAGGCGAGCGCCGCCCCGCCGCGTCAGCGGCTTGACTATTATTATCCGCGAGTAATAACAGTGCCCATGGACGCGGATGAAGGGCTGGTGGCGCTCGGGTTCACCGAGGTCGAGGCGCGGGTGTACTGCGAGTTGCTGAAGGGGGCGCCGGCCACCGGGTACCGCCTGGCGCAGGCGCTGGGGAAGGCGCCGCCGAGCATCTACCAGGCGCTCGCGTCGCTGGAGCACAAGGGGGCGGTGCTGGTGGAGGAAGGCGAGCCGCGCTCCTTTCGTCCCGTGCCTCCGGACGAGGTGCTCGCCGCGCTGCAGCGGGGCTTCGAGACGCGCAGGAGCGAGGCGGCGAGCCTGCTGCGCAAGCTGCACGCCCCCGCGCAGGACGACCGCATCTACCACCTGAAGAGCACCGCGCAGGTGATGGAGCGCGCGCGGGCGATGATTGCCTCGGCCACCGAGCAGGTGCTCTTCGACCTCTTCCCGCCGCCCTTCACCGCGCTCGTCCCCGCCCTCACGGAGGCGAGCGCGCGCGACGTGGCCATCGCGGGGCTCGTCTACGACGAGACGCCCAAGGTGACCTTCGACTGCGTGCTGTCCTCCAACGCGGAGTTCGTGCGCGAGCGTTGGCCGGGCGCGCAGCTCACGCTCGTGGTCGACGCGCGCGAGTTCCTGGTCGCGCTGCTCACCCCCGACGGCACGGGCGTCAAGCAGGCCATCTGGAGCGACAGCGGCTACCTCTCCTGTCTGCAGCACAGCGGGCTGTCCGCGGAGGTGCGGCTGAGCGCGCCCCAGGCCACGCGCGCCCGGCTGTCACGCGCCTTCTCCCTCGTCGGCTCGAGCCCGCCCGGACTGCGGCAGCTCGTGGGCCAGCCCTCCACCCCCAAGCGCGGAAACACCCCATGAGATTCCTGCTCCCGCTCCTGTTGGCCCTCGTGCTCCTCCCCTTCACCGCCCCCGCGGAAGCGACGCGGACGCTCATCGAGCGCCACCTCGCGTGGCGCGGCGGGGACGCCTTCACGCGCCTGGAGAGCCTCCATGTCCGGGGGAAGACCTCGACCTCCGGGCTCCAGGGGACGATGGAGTCCTGGAGCCATCGCGACGGACGCGTCCGCCACGACGAGGACTTCGGGGTGGTGCGCCACTCGATGGCCTTCACGCCCGAGGGAGGCTGGAAGCTCAACGCCAGCGGACAGGTGGAGGACGCCTCGCCCACCGACGCGCGCGACGCGCGGCACCAGCTGGCGTTGGACCTGGGGACCGCGCTGCGAGGCGGCGACGGCGCGAAGCTCGAGCCCCGCGCCGATGAGACGCGGGATGGCCGCGCCTGGAAGGTGGTGCGCGTCACCTTCGGCGACGAGGACCTCTATGACCTGTTCCTCGACGGCGCCACTGGCGCGCTCCACGGCCTGCGCATCCGCGAGAACAACGTCACGCGCTTCGTGCGCCTGGGGGACTGGCGGCAGGTGGACGGCGTGCGCATGCCCTTCCTGGAGGAGGAGTTCACCGACAACCCGGACTCCGACGCGCGCACGGTGGTGGAGGCGCTGGAGCTGAATGTGCCGCTCTCTCCCGCCGTGTTCGAGCGCCCCCAGGACGTGCGCAAGGCGAGCTTCACGAACGGCCGCCACACCACGGGCTTCCTCCCGTTCGAGTTCTTCGACGACAACCGCGTCTTCATCCCGGCCAAGGTGAACGGCAAGCCGACGCAGGTGCTGCTCGACAGCGGCGCGGAGATGACCGTGGTGGACGAGGCCTACGCACGCACGCTGGGGCTGAAGACGGAGGGCCAGGTCGCGGCGGTGGGCAGCGGCGGACAGGCGCAGGCCCGGTTCGCGTCGGGCGTGGACATCGGGATGGGCAACCTGCGGCTGACGGGGCTGACGGTGGCGGTCATCGACCTGGCCCCCGTCGCGCGGATGCTGGGACACCCGCTGCCCGTCATCCTGGGCAAGGAGGCCTTCCATCAGCTCGTGGTGGACGTGGACTTCCCAAACCGGCGCGTCGCCTTCCACGACCGCGCCCACTTCAAGCCGCCCGCGAAGGCGGTGAGGCTGCCGCTGGTGGAGTCCGCGGGCGGGCAGCGCGCGGTGCAGCTCTCCATCGAGGGGCGGCCCGCCATCCCCGTGCTGTTCGACGTGGGCAACGGCGGCGCGCTCTCGCTCTTCCCCGCGTACTGGGAAGAGGCCCGGCTGCTGGAGGGACGGCCCAGCTCCAAGACGCTGTCCGGCGCCGTGGGCGGCCTGAGGGAACGCGACGTGGCGACGCTGAAGCGCATCGAGCTGGCGGGCGTCACGCTGGAGAACGTGCCCACGGTGTTCGACGACGCCGGCAACAGCATCTCCACCTCGGACCGGCTGCTCGGCAACCTGGGCCTCGGCGTCCTCGCGCGCTTCCGGATGCTCACCGACTACCAGACGGACACGCTGATGCTCGTGCCCGACGCGCGGGCGCTGCGTCAGCCCTTCCGCAAGGACCGGTCCGGCCTGCTCGTGCTCCCCTCCTCGGAGGGCCGGCTCGAGGTGAAGCTGGTCGCACCCGGGAGCCCCGCGGAGGCGGCAGGCTGGAAGGTGGGCGAGGAGATTGTCGCCATCGACGGCAAGCCGCTCGGCCCCGACGCGTCCAACCAGGCGCGGTCCAGCTGGCGGTATCGCGCCAGCGGCCAGACGGTGGTCCTCACGGTGAAGGGCGGCCAGCAGCGCCGGCTCACCCTGCGCGACTACTACTGACGGCCGAGCGGGTGGTGACACTCGCTCGCGCCGCGGGTGCCCGGCGTCTCGACGACGCACCCGTCGGCGCCGGCTCGTCGAGGGCGCGCAGCTCGGCGGCGTGGTGCTTGCCCCAATCACACAGCGCTCCCACGATGGGTCGCAGGCTGAGCCCCAGCGCGGTGGCCGTGTACACGACGCGCGGCGGCACCTCCGCGAACACCTCGCGCTCGACGACGCCGTGCAGCTCCATCTCGCGCAGCTGCTGCACCAGCACCTTCTGGCTCACGCCCGGAATCACCCGGCGCAGCTCCGACAGCCGCTTGGGCCCCTCGAAGAGGAAGTAGAGGACGAAGATCTTCCAGCGTCCGCCAATCACCTTCAGCGCGCGCTCCGCGGGCACCAGCGGGAGCTCCTTCACGATGGGCATGGTTACCTCTGGGTTCCTAGGGAACGAAGACGTCCGTAGAGGGGGAAAAGGTCTATAGTTCCCGGGACGGGGCGTATTTACAACTCAGGCCAGCAATCACCCGGCACGAGAGGAATACGCCCATGTCCGAAGCCACGAAGCAGGTCCCCATCACCCTCATCACCGGCTCCAGCCGGGGCCTGGGCAAGAGCGCCGCTCTGGCGCTCGCCGAGCGAGGCAGCGACGTCATCGTCACCTACCGCTCGGGTCTCAAGGAGGCGGAGGAGGTCGTCCAGGCCATCCGGGCCCGGGGGCGCAAGGCCGTCGCCCTGCGGCTCGACGTCGGCAGGACGGACACCTTCGACGCCTTCGTGTCCCAGGTGCGCGAGGCCCTGAAGCAGACGTGGGGCCGCGAGCGCTTCGAGTCCCTGGTCAACAACGCGGGCGTCGGCGGCTATGCGCCCTTCGTCGAGACGAGCGAGGCCGTGTTCGACGAGCTGCTCGCCGTGCACTTCAAGGGGCCCTTCTTCCTGACGCAGAAGCTCTTGCCCCTGCTCGCCGACGGCGGGCGCATCGTCAACGTGTCGACGGGGCTGGCCCGCTATGCGCTCCCGGGGCTCTCGGTCTACTCGGCGGCCAAGGGCGCCCTGGAGGTGCTCACCCGGACGCTCGCCGTCGAGCTCGGCGCGCGGCGCATCGCGGTGAATGTCGTCGCGCCTGGAGGCATCGTCACGGACTTCGGCGGCGGCGTCATGAAAGACCCCGCGCTCCAGAAGAGCGTCATCGAACAGACGCCCATGGGGCGCCTGGGACAGCCCGAGGACGTCGCGGGTGTCATCGCCATGCTGCTCGGGCCGGAGGCGGGCTGGGTCACCGGCCAGCGCATCGAGGTCACCGGCGGCTATCGGCTCTGACGGCGCGCAGGAAATAACAAACAACCCAGGCCGGCGTCGTCCAGACGTGGTGCTCACGCACGGGGAAAAGGCCCCGGCGACGAAGCACCACATCCCTGGAGGACGTATGTCCTTGAAGACGTCGAGGCTGTGGAGCTGGAGTCTCGTGGTGGGGTTGGGGCTCGTGGGCTGCCAGGCGGCGCCGCCACCGGAAACGGAGTCGCAGGCCACGATGGGTGAGTCGGTGGGCGCCGTGGTCATTCCCCCCACCACCTCCTTCGACTGGCCCCCGTTCGCGAACGTGACGGACGTGTCCCTGGGGTCGGGGCATCGCACCGTGGCGGTGGCGCCGGGCAAGCCCTTCACCCTGTCCACGGATTACTTCGTGGGTCCGGACGCGTGCATCGGCTGCAAAGACCAGCTGGTGTTCGGTGTCCCGGGTGGCGTCGGCGCGTGCGCCTACGATGGCGTCGGCCCCGTGCAGGGCCACGCGGACATCGAGCTCATCGCGCCCACGGACCCGGGCATCCACAAGGTGCACGGCAATCACACACGTGCGCCGGACTGCGCCGCGGCGCTCGGGATGGCGGAGGGCGGACCGGCCTTCGGGCTCATCGGTGTGTATGTCGACCCGTGGATGTGGAGCTGGGGCTCGGTGAGCAATCTCCGGCTGAATGGGAACAAGACGCACAAGATCAACGTCTTCCCGGGGGCTCGCGTCGACATCACCACCGACTACAAGCTCGACCCGGCGGCGGGCGGCTGCCCCGGCTGCTGGGCCCAGCTGGTCTTCGGCATCGACCAGGGCTCCAAGGAGTGCATCTACAATGGCCTCGGCACGACGAGCGCAACGAACAGCACCTTCTCGCTCACCGCGCCCACCCAGCCGGGCCTCTATCCCGTCTGGGCCGCGCCGCAGTGGGCCTTGTACTGCGCGCAGGCCGTGTCCTGGTCCAACAGCGGCACGCCCGTGGCGTTCATCGAAGTGAAGTAGCGGGGAGCGACTCCGAGCGAAGCACCTCGGCCGGGTCCACGCGCGCGGCACGGCGCGCGGGCCCGAAGCTGGCCAGCACCGCCAGGGCGGCGAGCAGCGCGCACACCGAGGCCAGCACCAGCGGGTCCGTCCCGCTCACCTCGAAGAGCAGCGCCCCCAGCACCTGCCCCATCAACAGCGCCCCCAAAAGCCCGAGCACGATGCCCGGCCCCGTGAAGCGCAGCGACTGGAGCACCACCATGCCCGCCACCTGCGCCGCCCGGGCACCCAATGCCACGAAGTGCACGTTGCTCCGGCTGGGCCAGGCAATCTCGACGACGCGGCCCGGCGGGTTGTCGGTGTCGGGACACGCCGTCTCGCCCTCCGGGATGCCCTGATTGCCCCCCGGGGCCAGCGTCGGAGGGGCCTTTCGGTCCACCCGGTCCTTCCCCCCTGACTGACGTATCCATGACAGGACTGACACGTCAGGCGGTGACGCGAATGCGGGAAATGGTCGACGCGAGCCCCCGGGGTATGCCTTGCTCAGGACCGCCCACACGGCAGTCTCCGGAGTGACCTCCACTTCCATCGATGTGTCGGCAATCAGCATGGTCACGGATGTCAGCGGAGTCTTCCAGCGCTACCTCACGGGCAGGCGCAGTTCGACTTCGAGCGGCAACGAGCAAGCAGCGGTCCCCAGGTACGGCGCCGAGGCGACCCTCCAGAGCAACGGAGTGATTGACCTGACGTTGACCTTCAAGAGCGGCCAGTCGTACTGCTGCCCTGACTGGAAGTGCCATCTGTGGCTCTTCGATGGCTACCGCTGGGGCCAGCTGCGAAGGGCGGCCGAGGCGGAGCGGGTGGCGCTCCCCGCGCTCCTGAGCTTTCGCATCACGGCCATCATCGAGGAGGGCGCGCTCTTCTACGACACCTCGCAGCCCGAGGAGGAGCAGCTCGACGGACGCAGGTACACCGCCACCCCCAATCGCTTCGAGGAGTACGACGAGGTCTATGAGGGGGACGAAGGCGACCCGGAATGAGCCCGGACCCCTCGCGTCCCCCCCGCGTCGCTGACCACCGGAGCGCGGCGGCGGAGCATCCCCTCGCCGCCGCGCAAGGTTCTCCAAGTCCCCACCTCGCTTCCTGCGAGCCCACCCGGATGCGAACCACGGTCCTCCACCGCTCGCACTCCCTCTGCGTCATGGACTCCCGCGACGGCAACGACGTCGAGGCCGTCCGCACCCCCTGATTACTCCGAGCGCAGCACCTCGGCCGGGTCCACGCGCGCGGCGCGGCGCGCGGGCCCGAAGCTCGCCAGCACCGCCAGGGCGGCGAGCAGCGCGCACACCGAGGCCAGCACCAGCGGGTCCGTCCCGCTCACCTCGAAGAGCAGCGCCCCCAGCACCTGCCCCATCAACAGCGCCCCCAAAAGCCCGAGCACGATGCCCAGCCCCGTGAAGCGCAGCGACTGGAGCACCACCATGCCCGCCACCTGCGCCGCCCGGGCACCCAATGCCAGCCGGATGCCCATCTCCCCGCGCCGCTGACCCACGATGAAGGTGATGACGCCGTAGAGCCCCACCGCGCTCAGGAGCAGCGCCATCCCCCCGGCGATGCCGAGCAGGAACAGCGTGAAGGACGCCCGCGCCACCGACGGCGACTTCGCCAGCACGCGGTCCATCGTCTGCGCGTTGGCCAGCGGCACCGTGCCGTCCATCTCCGCCAGGATGCGCCGGATTTCGGGTGTGAGCGACTCCGGCCGGGAGGTGGCCATGCGCACCACCACGGCGGGCGAGCGGCGCGGGCCCCACAGCAGCATGTCCGCGGCCGGCGCGAGCGGGAAGAACACCGCCTCCGACGGCGCCTGGTCCAACCCGTGGGCCCGCAGCGGCCCCGTCACCCCGACGACCTTGTAGAACGGCGGACCGAAGCCGTTGCCCCGGATGCCCTTGCCCAGCGGGTCCTGCCCCGGCCAGAGCCGCTCGGCGAGCGCCTGCGTCACCACCACCCCATCCGACTTCTGCTCCAGGTCATCCCACGTCAGCTCGCGCCCCTGCACGAGCGGGATGCCCAGGGCCTTGAAGTACCCGGGCGCCACGCCGGGCGCGGTGACACAGGGCATCTTGGACGGCTCCAGGGCCATCCCCTCGACGGCCATGGCCGCGCAGCCTCCGAAGCGGCCCAGCGGCAGGTGCGTGGACAGGCTGGCGCTCTTCACCCCGGGCAGCGCTTCGATGCGCGACAACAGCTCACCGTAGAATCGGTTCACCTCGTCGTAGCCCGTGTAGCGCGTGCGCGGCAGCACGATGTCGAACGTGAGCACGTCGCGCGAATCCAGCCCCGGGTCCACCCGGTGCAGCGTCCAGTAGCTGCGCAGCATCAACCCCGCGGCGGCCAGCAGCACCACCGCCAGCCCCACCTGCCCCACCACCATCCCTCCGCGCACCAGGTTGCTGCGACGCGAGGACGTCAGCCCCCGGCCCGACTCGCGCAGCCGCGCCAGCGCCTTGTCGCCCCCGAGCAGCGGGAACAGCCCGAAGACGACGCCCGCGAGCAGCGCCAGCCCTCCAGCGAACACCCCGCCGCGCCAGTCCAGGCCAATCTCCCGCAGGCGCGGAAGCCCCGAGGGCTCCATGGACACCAGCAGGCTCAGCGCCCCGTGCGCGAGCAGCAGCCCCAGCCCGGCGGCGACGCCGCACAGGAGCAGGCTCTCCGTGAGCGCATGCCAGGCCAGGTCCCGGCGGCCCGCGCCCAGCGCGGAGCGCACCGCCAGCTCCCGGGAGCGCGCCTCGGAGCGCACGAGGAAGAGGTTGGCGACATTGGCGCACGCGATGAGCAGCACCAGCGCCACCGAGCCCAGGAGGATCCACAACACGCGGTCCGCGTCCCCCACCACGTGTCGGGCCAGGGGTGAAATCCGGGTGGTGAAGCCCGTGTCCCGCATGAAGCTCTCGGTGTACGCGAGCGGGAAGAGCTCCGGCAGGCGCGTGGTCAGCGTGGAGAGCTCGGCCTGCGCCTGCTCCAGCGTGACGCCGTCCTTCAGCCGACCCGCGGCCCGGACCCAGTGCGAGTTCTCCGGCGGGCTCGTCGGGTCCAGCTGCAGCGGACGCCAGAGGTCCACGGTGTCGTCCGGCAGGTGGACACCCGGCGCCATGACGCCGATGACCTCCGTGGGCTCGTCATCCAGTCGTATCGACGTGCCCAGCACCTTCGGGTCCGCGCCGTACTGCCGCACCCAGAAGTCGTAGCCGAGCACCACGGTGCGAGCCGCGCCGGGCGCGTCCACGTCCGGGGTGATGATGCGGCCGAGCGCGGGCCGCGCGCGCAGCACGTCCATCAGGCTGGCCGACACCAGGGCTACGTCCACGCGCAGCGCGCCCTCCTCCGCGGCGAGGCTGCCGGTGGACGTGTCGAGCGCCCCCAGGGACGCGAAGCCGCGGGCCTCCTTCTGGAAGTGGTGGTAGCCCGCCACGGACAAATCCCACCGGGCCTCCGGCGCGAGCTTCGGCACCGGGCTGTCCAGCCACACCAGCCGCTCCGGGTCCGAGTACGGCAGCGGGCGCAGCACCACCGCGTCCACCACGGAGAACAGCGCCGTCGTCGCCCCCAACCCGAGCGCGAGGGTGAGCACCGCCATCACCGCGAAGGACGGGCTGCGCGACAAGGAGCGCAGCGCCTGCCGCGTCTCGCGCGCCACCATGTCCCAGAGCTCTGTGCGGCGCTCCTCGCGTGCCATGCGCTCGTCAATCACGTGGGTCTCCTCGCGATAGGCCTTCACATCGCCGAAGCGCGCGAGCGCCTCCGCGCGCGCCGCCTCGGGGGTCATCCCCTGGGCCGCGTACTCCTCGGTGCGCATGGCGAGGTGGAACTCCAGCTCCTCCGCCACGTCGTCCTCGAGCTGCCCGCGTCGCACGAGCGCGCGCAGCGCGTGATAGCGGTCTTTCATCCAGCGCATGGGACGCGGTCCTTTCCTCAGGCGCCCTGCATCACGGGCCGCGCCTGGAGCACCTTCGACACGGCCTCGGTCATCCGCTCCCAGGAGGAGGCCTCCTGCGCGAGCTGCCTGCGCCCCTCCGCCGTCAGCGTGTAGAACTTCGCGCGGCGGTTGTTCTCGGACACACCCCAGTCCGCCTTCACCCAGCCCCGCTTCGTCATCCGGTGCAGCGCCGGGTACAGCGAGCCCTCCTCCACCCGCAGCGCGTCATCCGTCGTGCGCTGCAGCCAGCTCGCCACCGCGTAGCCGTGCATCGCCCCGCCGGTCAGCGCCTTGAGGATGAGCATGTCCAACGTGCCCTGCAGCAGCTCGGTCTGCATCGTGTCCCCTAGAATGTCTAGGGGTAGATAACGCCGCTCCCCTAGAACGTCAAGGGGAGCGGGTGTCGTGGCTCACGGCGAGGCACGTGCGGGCTCGGCGAGGAACAGTTCGGCGAGCTGGGAGGCGTGCTCCTCGACGACGTCCGCGTACATGTTGGTCAGCAGGGCGACGACGAGCTGCGAGTCCGGGAAGAGGAGCAGCAGGCCGCGGCCGCCTTCGATGGCGCCCCGGTGGTGGAAGAAGCGCCGGCCCTGGGCGGTGACGCCGATTCGCCAGCCGATGCCCACGCCCGTCTCCTTGCCGGACTGGAGCTTCTGCGACGTGAAGAGGAGCGCCAGGGTCTGCTTGCGCAGGAAGCCGGGCTGGAGGTGCGCGGAGCCGAACCGCACCAGGTCCTCGGCGGTGGAGAGCAGGCCGCCTCCGGCCCACTTGTAGCTGTTGTCCACGTGGGCCGCGTGCAGGTGTGTCCCGGAGGGGCCCGGCGCATAGAAGCGCGTGCGGCCTGGAATCAGCTGATGGGGGTGGTCCGCGCCCGTGTGGCGCAGGCCCAGCGGCTCGAGGACGGAGCGGTGCAGGTGGCGCAGGAACTCCTCGCCGGAGGCGCCCTCGATGACGGCGCTCACCAGGTTCCAGCCGTAGCTGGAGTAGGCGTAGCGCGTGCCCGGCTCGAACAGGAGCGGGTCCGCCTGGAAGAGCTCCAGGCCGCGAGCGACGCTGTCGAAGTGCCTCGCCTGCTGGAAGATGACCTCGTCCTTGTCCACGTAGTGGCGCACGCCCGCCACGTGTCCGGTGAGCTGGCGGGTCGTCACGGGCCACTGCTTCTTGGGGAAGGTGGGCAGGTACTTCTGGATGGGGGCGTCGAGGTCCAGGCGGCCCTCCTCCACCAGCCGCGCGACGGCGGCGGCGGCGAAGACCTTGGAGATGCTCCCCACGCGGAAGCGCGTGAGCGGTGTCACGGGGACGTGCTGCTCCAGGTCCGCATGGCCGAAGCCCTCGGACCAGAGGACCTGGCCATGCTGCGCCACGGCGACGGAGAGTCCTGGCAGGTGCTTGCTCGCGAGCAGCTCGCGCGCGAAGGCGCGGCCCTTCTCGATGCTCGACGCATGCCGTGAAGAGATGGGCGGGAGCGGATACGACGCATCCGGTGCGGCCCACGCGGGTGTGGTGGTGAGACAGGCGCCCAGGGCCAGGGCGACGAGTCGTGCGGTCGTACGACGGGCGAGAGGTGCGGCAGGGGCGGGCATGAAGTGTCCTCGTGGTGCGGGGGAACGGCAGGCACCGTGCCCTCGCGGACGTCACGCGGGTGGAGTGTTCAGCCGGTGGGTCCAGGCGCGCGGCGGGCTGGCTCCGCCGCGCGGCGAACGGCCCGCGCGCTGGCGAGCACCGTGCCCTCGCGGCGAGACGCCACCCAAGTGACTCGGCCCCGCGGCGTACACAGGGCGGGCTCCAGAACCGCGCCTCGGAGCCAGGACGCAACAGCCCCTGAGCGGAGTGCCCCTGCGACTCGCGCACTGTTCCCCTTCTCAACGCAGGTGCTGGAGCTTCTCGCGGTGGCTCCGAGCCACGCGCAGCTCGGCCCCACCCGCGAGCACCACCACGAGGTCCCGTCGCCCCTCGCTGCGCAGCTCGCGGATGCGTCGCGAGTTGACGATGATGGAGCGGTGGATGCGCATGAAGCGCTCCGGGTCCAGCCGCGCCTCCAGGCTCTGCAGCGTCTCGCGGTGGAGGTGCGACTTCCCGCCCGCGTGAATCTGCACGTAGTAGTCCGCGGCCTCCAGGTACTCGATTTCGTCTACGTCCAGGAACACCACGCGGCCCGTGTCGCGGATGGCCAACCTGCGCACCCACGGCTCCGAGGGGACAGGAGGGGCGACCTGCGGCGTGACGTCACGCTCCCCATACGTGGAGAGCACCGACAGCAACCGGTGGCTCAAGTCGGACATGCGCGCCATGCGCAGGTGCGCCTTGGCGCGACCGACGGCGTCGTGGAAGCGCTCGTCGCGGAACGGCTTCAGCAGATAGTCGAGCGCGTGGATGTCGAAGGCGCGCAGCGCGTAGCGGTCATACGCGGTGACGAAGATGACCGCGGGCACCTCGCCAGGGGCGAGCCGGGCGAGCACCTCGAACCCATTGAGCTCCGGCATCTGCACGTCGAGCAGCACGAGGTCCGGGCGCTGCTCGCGGATGAGGCGCACCGCGTCCGGTCCGTTGCCCGCCTCCCCCACCACGGTGACCTCGGGGTCCGAGGCCAGGAGCAGACGCAGCCCCTCGCGGGCCAGGGGCTCGTCATCCACGACGAGCGTGCGGATGGCGGCGGCCGCGTTCATGCCCCGAGCGCCTCGGCCGAAGCGGACTGGAAGGGCAGCTCCAGCCGGGCTCGCACGCCGCCCTCGGTGCGGTTCTCCAGTGAGAAGACGTGCCGGTCCGCGTAGAGCTGCTGGAGTCGCGCCCGCACGTTGGCGACCCCGATGCCGCCGTCCTGACGCTCCCAACCCGGAGCCAATCCGGGACCGTCATCGAGCACCTCCAGCACCAGCCGCGTCCCCTCGCGAGAAGCGTGCAGCTCCACGCACCCCGAGCCCGCGCGGACGGCGAGCCCGTGCTTGATGGCGTTCTCCACCAGCGGCTGGAGGATGAGGCTGGGCACCAGCGCGCCGAGCGTGACGGGGTCGATGGCGCGCACCACCTGGAGCCGGTCCTGGAAGCGGGTCTGCTCGATGTCCAGGTAGCGCTCCAGGAAGTCCAAATCCTCGTGCAGGGGAACCCGCTGCCGCCCGGTGGAGTTGAGGGTCATGCGCAACAGCTCACTGACACCGGTGAGCATGCGGATGGAGCCCGCGGTGTCCTGCTTGCGCACGAGGACGGAGATGGCGTTGAGCGTGTTGAAGAGGAAGTGCGGATGGAGCTGGGCGCGCAGGACGTCCAGCTGCGCATGCGCCAGACGCGTCTCGAGCTGGGACTGGGCCAGCTCTCCCTCGCGGTAGCGGCGGTGGTACTCCACGGCATAGCCGATGGCGACCAGGGTGCCGTAGATGAGCAGGGACGTGATGACGTGCTTGGCCATCATCAACGGCAGCATCTGTCCGAGCGACGTCTCCGCGAGCCACTTCTCCCCCGCGGCCCGCGACACGAAGTAGATGAGCGTCACGTACGGCACCATGAGCACGGCGAGGGCCGCGACATGGACGGCGAGCGCCCGGGGCCAGACGCCGCGCTCCAGGCGGAAGCGCCGTCCCAGCCCCAGCACCACCGGGGTGGCGAAGGCCCAGTACTGCCAGGGCGGCAACTGCACCAGCAGCGCCCGGGTAAAGGAATAGCTGGGGTCCTTGGCCTGGGCGTAGACCCAGGTGTGGAGCGCGGCGATGACGCCTGGCACCGCGTAGACGAGCATCAACAGCGGCAGCCGGTGCGCCAGCGGGAGCGGCTCGGCCCGCGCGGACACCCCGAGCGTCGCGGCGGGGGAGGACAGCAGGGGGCTCGCGACACGAGAAGTGGATTCCACGCGGCGTCGGAGTCTACGCCCGAACCCGGCCGCCTCCGAGCGGGTGCAGCCAACGGGCACCGGCGTGCAGCCAACGGGCCCGCCTGCCTGCCCCCGCGTCACGCCTGGCGACGGGTGAACACGCCCAGCTTGTCGCGATTCCACGCGTTGATGGTCAGCGAGGCGGCCCGGTTGCGCGCGAAGGTGAAGATGGCGCCGGAGAACCCGGAGGCGTTCTCTCCCGTGGTCTGGAAGAAGAACTCGTCGCCGCTGTAGTGCATGAGCGGGAAGCGCTTGCCCGCGGGCCCCACGGTGAAGGACAGCATGCCCTGCTGGAGCGACACGGTGAGGTCGCCGTAGACGCGGTTCGGATACGTGCCGACGTAGGCGCCCAGGTTTCGCGGTGGCGTCGGGTTCACCGCGGGCCGCGAGTACTTCGTCTGGTCCTCGGTGACGGGCTCGGACACGATGGGCCCCAGGTAGGCCAGCCAGTTCCGCGTCGAGGCGTTGTAGCGGACGATGTCCACGAACTCGGCGGCGATGGCCTCCGGCAGTCCCCGAGGGTCCGCGTTCGTCAGCACGGCGATGCCCAGCTTCTTCGACGGATACAGGAGGATGCTCGTCGCGGCGCCACGCCCGAACGCTCCCGAGTGGCTCAACCGCAGCTCCCCGGTGTTCTCGTAGTCGACGTTCCAGCCCAGGCCGTAGAAGCCGCTGCGACCTCCGAGTTCCTCGGGCCCATGCGTGACGCTCTGGGGACGCCAGATGGCTTGCAGCCCCGCCGTGTCCACCAATGGCCCCGGGAGGCCCGGGACGACGCCGCCCGCGAGCAGCATCGTCAGCCACCGGGCCAGGTCTCGCACCGACGCGTTGGCGCCACCCGCGGGCGCCTGGCCGTCATTGTTCGCGCCCAGGTCCGGCGTCCACCGACCATTCACCAGCGTGTGCAGCGCCGCGCGGTTCTTGCTCGCCTGCAGCTCCGCGAAGGAATAGTTCGCGCTGGTCATCCCCAAGGGAGCGAAGAGCACCTCGCGCGCCAGCTCCTGCCACGAGCGCCCCGTGGACGCGGCGAACGCCACCGCGCCGGCCGTGAGCCCGTAGTTGGTATAGGCATACGTGTCGCGGAAGCGTGACAGGGGATACAGCGCGAGCTTGGAGACAATCTGCTCGCCGGTGTAGCCGAGGTCCTCGAGCAGGTCTCCCGCATGGTCCGGCAGGCCGCTGCGATGCGAGAACATGTCGGCGACGGTGACGTGCTGGCCCACCCACGGGTCCGCCAGGGTGAAGCCGGGGCGCAGCGACTGGAGCGTGTCGTTCCAGCCCTGCCCCTTGGACAGCTGCCGCGTCAGGGCTGCGGCAATCACCGTGGAGCTCAAGGGCTTGGAGACGGAGGCCAGCTGGAAGACGGTGTCCGGGTCGACGTCGCCCGCGACTCCGGCCTGCCTCTCCCCGATGCCCTTCAGGTAGCGGACGACGCCGTCGTACACCACGGCGACCGCGATGCCCGGGACGGTGGTGGCCGCCTTGTCCTTCTTGATGATGTCCTCGAGCACCGCCAGCGCACGGGTCACGCCCTCCGCGGTGATTTCGCCACAGGCCGGCACCGGCGCGGCCGTGGGCCCACGAGCGACCTGCGCGGGCACCGCGGCCTGGGCCGTCGAGGGTCCCCCCGTCACGGCCACCCCGACGCCCGCGGCGCCGAGCCCCCGCAACACCGCCCTGCGCGGCAACCCCGGTGTCGCGCCGTTCACATCGTCCTGCGCCATGTCGGCCTCCTCGGTCTGACGTCGAAGAGGCTTCGACGAACCGGCCGCGCGGAGGGTGGGAAGCAGCCGGCACCCGCGCAACGTCCCGAAGGCCAGTTGCGCGACGCGCCCCTCGGAGCAGGGGCCTCACATTGACTTTATATACGGCATATACAAATCATCCCGGAAACGAGACATGGGGCCGACGACATGGCCCGGGAGAGAGACGCATGGCGGAGCGCTGGCTTCTCCAGGGGGCGACGGTGGTGACGGGAGCCCCCGAGCACGAGGACCTCCCGTGCGGTGACCTGCTCATCGAGGACGGCCTCATCGTCGCGATGGGGCGCGGCTTGAGCGCGGAGGGATGTCAGGTGCTGCCGCTCACCGGGAAGCTGGTGATGCCGGGGCTCATCGACACGCATCGGCACACCTGGCAGACACCGCTGCGCGGGCTGGGCGCGGACTGGACGGTGATGGACTATCTCGCCGCGGTCCGCGTGAAGCTCTCACCGGTGTTCCGCCCCGAGGACCTCCACGCGGGGACGCTCGCGGGGGCGCTCGAGGCGCTCGACGCGGGCATCACCACGTTGGTCGACTACTCCCACTGCATCAGCTCACCGGAGCACGCGGACGCGGCGCTCCAGGGGCTCCAGGACTCCGGCATCCAGGCCCTCTTCGCCTACGGCTTCGCGCCGGGCCCCGAGCCGAGCCCGGCCTTCCCCTCCCCCGAGCACCGCTTCGCGGATGCACGACGCTTGCGAGCCGGCCCCCTGTCCTCGGACTCCGGCCGTGTGCGCCTGGGCATCGCACTCACCGAGATGCAGGTCCCCTGGGAGCAGAGCCGCGCGGAGGTGCACACGGCGCGCGCGCTGGGCGTCCCCATCAGCCTGCACTGCTCGGCGTGGCCCGTCACGGGGCCGAGCGAGGTCGAACAACTGGCGCGCGAGGGATTGCTCGGTCCGGACCTCCTCTTCGTGCACTGCACGTTCAGCGGGGACGAGGACCTGGCGCGCATCGCGAACAGTGGCGGCTCCATCAGCGCGACGCCGGAGTCGGAGCTGCAGATGGGCATGGGGTTCCCCATCGTCGGACGCGCCCTGCGCGCGGGCGTGAGGACCACGCTGGGCTGTGATGTCGTGGCGAGCAACGGGGGTGAGCTGTTCACCGCGATGCGGCTCGCGCTGCAGTCGGAGCGGGGACGCGCGAACGCGCTCGCGGGGCTGCCTCGGCGACTGGACCTGAAGGCCCGTCAACTGCTCCGCATGGTGACGCAGGACGCGGCGGACGCCATCGGCCTGGGGGCCATCACGGGCTCACTGCGCCCCGGGAAGCAGGCGGACCTGGTCGTCCTCTCGGCGGACTCACTGAACCTGAGCCCGCTGGGGGCCCCGCGAGACGCCATCGTGATGCAGGCGCATGCGGGCAATGTCGAGTCGGTGATGGTGCGCGGAAAGCTCGTGAAGCATCGAGGCGTCCTCCTCGGGACGGAGGTGTCCGCTGTCCGACGGCAGGTGCTGCGGGCTCGCGACGCGGTGCTCGAACGGGTCGGCGGGATGTCGGCGCTCCTCGCCGAACACGCGAGGCTGGAGGAGCACTGGGACCTGGGCGCGGGGCGTGCACCCGGCGCGACTGTCTCCCGCTGACGACATGAGGCACAGAACCCGGTTGCGCGCCTCCGGGAGCCGATTACGTTCGCGGGAGTGAAGACCCCCAAACCGAGAGGACGGCCGCCTCGGCTGTCCGGTCCGCTCGTCATCGAGACGGCCGCGAAGCTCGTGCGCGAGAACGGGCTGCGAAACCTCTCGATGCGCGCGCTGGCGGACAGGCTCGGCGCGACGCCCATGGCCTTCTACCACCACGTCGGAGACCGCGACGCGCTGGTGGCCCACGTGGTGGAGCACATCTTCGAGCAGCTCGTGCTTCCTGACGCCAGCCTCGCGCCGCTGGACTGGCTGCGTGAAGTGGCGATGCGGGTGCGCGCGCTCGGGCTGGAACATCGCGGGGTGATGGACTTCCTCCTGGAGGAAGGACCCGCGGTGCACGGGGCGCTGGTCGTCCTGGACAGGACCGTCACGAAGCTGCACGAGGCGGGCGTGCCGTGGAACGAGGCGGGGGACCTGCACAACACGTTCTTCTCCTGGCTCGCGGGCACCATCCGCCGCCAGGAGCAGTGGGCCGCGAGGCAGAAGGATGAGCCCCCTCCCCTCCAGCGCTTCCACGCCGCGGCCCTCGCGCTCCCGGCCACGGACTACCCGGGTGTGGCGCAGACGCTGGCGCGCATGCGGACCCTGGATGTCGAGGCGGAGTTCCAGAACAGCCTCGACTTCATGCTGGAGGGAGTCAGCCGACGCATCGAGCAACACCGCGCCGACGCCCGCCCCGCCAGGAAGCCGCTCACAAGGCGGCTCGCGCGCAAGGCGGTCCACACCCATCCCCGAGACCGGTGACGGCAAGCGCCCCGCTCCCAAGCCCGCCGGGAAGGCTGAACGGGAGAGGCCGCGACACGAGGTGCGCAGTCTCTCCTTGGGATGCCGCTATGCCGGGCGTGGGCTGGGCAAGTCGTACCCGCTCTCCCTGGCCCAGGTCGCGAGCCCGGTCAGGCTCCGGGGTGCGCCGCCAACTCCCCCAGGTCCCGAGCGCGTCGGCCCCACCCAGGCATCGTTGGACGCCTTGTCCGGGAACACACCTTCCTTGTTGGCGTCGACGCCGTGGCACGCTTCAACCAGGGCGAGGACCTTGTCCTTCGGCAGTCCCTGCACGTAGTCCAGCATCGCTGTCGGCTCGATGCCGATGTGTTTCGCGAGCGCCGCGAGCACCGGCCCCACGCTGCGGCCATCCTCGTCGGCATTGCGCAGGTGGTGGGCGACGCCATTCTTGGTGACACCGCCTCCCTTCAGGAAGTCCTCGGTGTGCGAGTTCTCGTGCTTGTTGGAGGCGCGCACCTTGTCGAGCTGGTGGAACCCCCAGGCCGCTCCGAACGCCAGCACGATGCCGACCCCCGTCAGGGCCAGACTGGCCGAGGCGCCGACGAACCCTGTCGCGAGCAAAGCCATCTGCCCCGCCGTCTGAGCCGCGTAGAGGCCTGCCTTGGCGAGGTCTCCATTGTTCGCGGCATTCACCCCCTGCGCGAGCGTGATTCCCGCCCCGACCGCGCCGAGCAGCTTGCCCGCGGCCCATCTGCCGCCGACGGCCGCGCCGGTCTGCGGGGTCGCGCGGAAGACCCCCGCGAGCGCATCGGCCTGCAGGGCGGCGCCCGCCGCCGAGTTGATGGCGGTGAGGACATTCGTGAAGCTGGGATTCTGGATGGCCTTGGGCACCGCGATGGCCAGGTTCGTGGCGGCGACCACGCCTCCCAGCGCCTGGAAGGACTGGGACAGTCCATTCGGAGCGCCGAAGAGCCCCATGCCGCTGAGCCCATCGACGGCCGCGCGCAACGACTCGAGCGCGGAGTTCAGCCCCGGGGGCAGGGAGAGCGCCAAGGAGTCGCCCGAGGCGGGGTCGGGCGGGGGATAGGCCGCCGCCTCTCTCTTCACGTCCTGAATCCTGGCGATGACCTCGTTGAGCTGTTCCGGTTGCAGGCCGAACAGCGCCGCGTTCCTGCGAACCCCCTCGAGCATCTCGTTGAATGCGTTCGGGTCGGCGCCGCCCGAGCCAGCCAGGGTCTGCGCCGAGACGGCCTTCATCGACGTGTTCGCGAACCGCGTGAGGAACTCCTGCTCGTTGTCCGTCGTCTTCGCGATGGCGGGAATGTCTTTCAGGAGGGTGTTCCCACCCACGCCTTCCCGCTTGAAGAGCGCCTGCAGCTCATGCTGGGCGTCGCCACTCTGCTCAATGCGAGGGAACTGCTTGGCCACGAGCTTCTCGTTGGCCTCGAGGATGTCGTCGGCATGGTCCATGCCCTTCAGGTTCTCGGGCATCTCCTTGAGGGACTGGGCCGTCCGGACCATCTGCCCTCCGAGCTTCTCCAGCTCGTCGTATTCGGAGAACCCCTTCTTGTACTCAGCGATGGCATTCGCCAGCTCCTCCTGGGTCATCAACGGGCCCCAGGCATGAATCAGCTCGGCGAGCTTCCCGTTGTGGGATTCGACCTTCTTGGCCACATCCGACATGTGGTCGTTGAACTGCTTGGTCCCCTCCTTCACGTTCTCGAGGATGTCGTCGGCCTGCTTGCCCCGCCCCGCTTCCGTGAGCTGACGGCTGACCTCGAGTGAGAGGTTCGCGCCGGCGCCGTGGGTGACGGCGTTGCCCAGCGCCTCGTCGAACCGCCCGATGTTCTTCTTGTCGATGTTGCGGGTGATGGACGCGCCCACCGCCTGCGACACGTCCTGGTTCTTGCCATCCTTCACCGCGATGTTGGTCGCGACGGCCAGGTCGGTGACCACCTGGTCGAACTTCCTTCCGGGTTCGGCGAAGACCGTGGGGTCGAACTGCGCGCCATCGACCTTCTTGGCCTGCTTGCCCAGCTCCTCGGTGATCTTGTCGATGGTCGGCTGGGCCGCGCGCAGGACTTCCGCGGCGACATCCGGAGGAGCGTCCTCGGTCTGCTTCCGCAGCTCGGCCGCGGCGGCCTCCGCGCCGCCCTTCGTGTACGCATCCGCGACCGCCTGGGCCTGCCCAGCGCCAGGGGGAGGCGCCGGCGCCGCGGGAGGAGCAGGCGGCTCGGCCTGCACCGGGGCGGGCTCGGCGGGCATCGCCGCGGCCTGCGGGGCTTGCGCACCGGTCAGGTTGACGAGGGGGCGCGCGCTGGCCTGGGGGACGAACTCGTCACGAGCCCCCGCGAACGGAGGCCGGTTCGTGGCCGTGGGGACCTTCGCGTCCGCCTTGGCGGCCGCCGCCGCTTTGGCCTCCTCGGCGGCGCGACGGGCCTCCTCGGCACGACGGGCGGCCTCGGCCATCTGCCGCTGACGCTCCGCTTCGGCGGCCGCTGCCGCGGCGTTCGGGCTCATTCCATTGGACGGGGGGATGGCGGACATACGGGGTCTCCAGGGGCAAAAGGCCTTGTCTCGAAGAGGTCCCGAGCCCCAACGCCGTCCCAGAAAAATGCATCACCGCTTCTGCTAGCCTTTCCAGGGATGACCACGGAGTGCCCTGGCGAGACCACATTGAGCGACCTCCTCGCGGGGATGCTCGCGGCGGAGCGTCGAGACGCGGTCCTGGGACATGTCGAGGGGTGCGTCGGGTGTCAGTGGGTCCTGGAGGCCTGCCGGGCCTGGCCGCCCGAAGGCGCGCCCCTGAAGCCCGGCGCGACCTTCGCGCGGTACGTGGTGGAGCGGCAGCTCGGCGCGGGGGCCATGGGCGTGGTGTACGCCGCCAGGGACCCCTCGCTGGCGCGACAGGTCGCGCTCAAGGTCCTCCGCCCCGAGGGCCGCAAGGTCAAGGAGCTCCAGCAGCGACTCCTCCAGGAAGCGCAGGCCCTGGCGCGCCTGTCCCACCCGAACGTCGTCACCATCCATGACGTGGGCACCCACGAGGACAGCGTGTTCCTCGCCATGGAGCTGGTGGAGGGCACCACGCTCGAGGAGTGGCTCCGACGAGAGCACCCCTGGCGGGACGTGGTGCGCATCTTCCTGGAAGCCGGACGGGGCCTGGCCGCGGCGCACGCAGCCGGGCTCGTGCATCGCGACTTCAAGCCCGCGAACGTCCTGGTGGGAGGCCAGGGCCGCGTCTACGTGACGGACTTCGGCGTCGCGCGCTCCGTCCTCCAGGGAGCGCTGCCTCCACCGCCGGAGACCCTGCGCATCGAGGCGCTTCCCCCCGGTCCCCTGACCCGCACCGGAGCCCTCCTCGGCACGCCGGCCTACATGGCGCCGGAGCTGCTGGACGGAGGGATGGCCGACGAGCGCTCCGACCAGTTCAGCTTCTGCGTCGCGCTGCACGAAGCCCTCTACGGGGCGCGCCCCTTCGAGGGCTCCGACCTGGAGACGCTGGCCCGTGCCGCGCGCCAGGGAGTCCTCCGGCCCGTGAAGGCCTCCGTCCCCACGTGGATACGCCGCGTGGTGGCCAGGGGCCTCCAGGGGCGCCCCGAGGAGCGCTTCCCCTCCATGGACGCCCTGCTCGCGGCCCTGTCCCCCTCCCCCGGGCGAAGCCGGGCCCGGGCCTGGGCGCTGCTCTCGCTGGTGGTCCTGGCGGGCGCGGGCGCCGCCCATGCGTGGGCGCATCGAAACGACGCGCGCTGCGAGCAGGAGGCGCGGCGGCTCGGCTCGACGTGGAACCCCGCGCGGCGGGAGAAGGTGCGGCAGGCCGTCCTCGCCACGCGGGCCCCCTATGCGCAGACCGTCTGGGAGCAGCTCGCCCCCGCGCTGGAGGCCCATGCCCGGCGCTGGCAGGCGCTGCGGGGCGAGTCCTGCGCCGCCGGGAGCGACGAGCTGTCGACGCCCGCCTGGCAGACCGCGACCTGCCTGGACGCGCGACTCTGGCGCTTCACCGCCACCCTCGAGGTGCTGGAGCAGGCGGACCCGCTGACGCTGCAGAACGTCCCGCGGCTGCTCACCTCGCTCGACGGGCTCGACGCCTGCCGGGACACCCCCGCGCTGGCCACGCGCCCGCAGCCCGCGGAGGCCCTCCGGGGGCGCGTCGACGCGGTGCGAAGCAAGCTGGCCCAGGTCCAGGCCCTCCTCTTCGCCGGGCAGTACACGACGGCGCTCGCGCGGACGCCGGCGCTGACGGAGGCGCTGAAGGGGCTCGACTTCCGACCGCTGGAGGCGGAGGTGCTGCTCACGCAGGGAGACCTCCTGGGGAAGTCCGGCAAGATGAAGGAGGCCGAGGCCACCCTCTACAAGGCCTTGTACGCGGCGGAGGCCGGCGGCGACGACGAGTCCGTGGCCCGCGCCTGGGTGCTGCTGCTCTGGGTCGTCGGCAACGAGCTGGCGCGCGTGGAGGACACCGAGCGCATCACCCAGCACGCCCGGGCCGCCGTGGAGCGCGTGGGGCGGATGCGCTTTCCCATCACCACCTCGGACATGCACCTGTGGCGCGCCGTCGTGCTCCGACAGCGTGGCAAGCTGGAGCAGGCCGAAGCAGAGGCCCTCCAGGGGCTGGCCTTCTCCCGCGAGGCCCATGGCGCCACCAGTCCCTACACCGCGATGTTCCTGCTCGCGCTGGGACAGCTCCGCTACTCCCAGCAGCGGGGAGAAGAGGCGCTGGCGCTCCACGAGGAGGCGCACGCCATCCTCGAGCCCACGTTCGTCCCGGAGCACGCCACCCGCCTGTCGCTCGACAACAGCATCGCGTTGGACCAGTGGCTGCTGGGGCGCTACGAGCAGGCCATCGCCGGCTGGCGGCGGATTCTCGCCATCCAGGAGCGGACCCAGGCACCGGAGCACGTCGCCCTCGCCTCGCCCCTGCTCAACCTGGGAGCGCGCCTGCGGGTCGAAGGACAGCTGGACGAAGCCCGAGGCCTCCTCGAACGGGCGCTCGCCATCCTCGAGAAGGCCCATGGCCCCCACCATCCCCGGGTGGCCGCCGCGCACGAGGCGCTCGCCCTGCTGGAGCTGGACGCGGGCAACCTGGACCGGGCCCTCTCCCACTGCGACCAATCCCTGACGCGCGTGCGGCACGTGCTCGGGCCCGAGTCTCCGCGCAACGCCATGCCGCTGCTGATACGCGGCCAGGTCCACCTCGCGGCGGGCCGCTTCCTCGCGGCGAGGAGCGACCTGGGTGACTCGCTCAGGCTCGAGGTGAAGGAGCACGGCGAGGACAGCGTCCTGTCCACGGACATGCACGTCTGGCTGGGAAACACGGCCCTGGCCGCGGGCCAGCCGCGCGAAGCCATCAGGCACTGTCAGCGCGCCCTGGCCATCGACGAGAAGGACGCCGCGCTGCAACAGCTCCGCGACGTGGCGCTGGAGCTCACCTGCATCGCGGAGGCGTGGCTCGCGCTGAAGCAGCCGGACGAGGCGCGGCCCCTGCTCGAAAGAGCGTGGGACATCCACACGCGGCACCCACCCCTGGACCCGCTGGACGCGGGCCGTGGCGCCTTCCTGCTGGCCCGCGCCGTGGCGGAGCAACGCCCGGCTCCGGACCTGGCCCGGGCCGCGCGCCTCATGGAAGAAGCCAGGGCCCGCCTGGGCAGGCTGGGAGTCCGCGCCGCGCCGGAGCTGCGCAACCTGATGGCGCGTCATCGCGAGGCCTCGCGATGACACGCCCGGCGCTCGTGCTCGCCGCGCGGCTCCGGGAAGGGCTGCCGCCCGCGAAGGCCGCGCTCCTCGACGACGTGGAGGGGCTGGAGCCACTCCTGGAGCGACACGTCGCCGCCGCGCGGGAGGCCTGGCCCGAGCTGGCGCTCGAGGTCTCCTCGTTCCTCCGGCACATCGCCCGGCATCTGCCGGCGGAGAATGCCCCGGAGGTGCTCCGCCAGCTCCACGCGAGCGACCTGTACCTCGCCTGTGCGTGCGCCGCCGGGGAGGAGGCCGCGCTGCGAGGCTTCGAGCGGCGCGTCCTCCAGCGGATTCCCGAGCGCATCCACTCCCTGCCCCAGGACGTGGTGGACGAAGCGCTCCAGCAGCTCCGCGAGCAACTGCTGCTCGGCCGAGGGGACACCCCCGCGAAGATTTCGACCTACTCAGGCCGAGGGCCGCTGCTGGCCTGGGTCACCATCTCCGCGGCCCGACTCGCCGCGGGACTGGCGAACCGGGAGGGCCACGTCCCCTTCTCCGAGAAGCCCCCGGAGACCTACGTCCAGCTCCTCACCCCCGGAGACCCCGAGCTGGAGTTGCTGCGAAAGGACTCGAGGGCCATCGTCGCGGAGGTGCTGCGCAAGGCCCTGGCGGCGCTGCCCGGAACGGAGCGCGCGCTGCTGCGCCTGCACCACCTCCACGGCTACAACATGACCCAGCTCGCCACCGTCTTCGGAGACTCCCGCTCCGGCATCGCGCGCAGGGTGCTGCTGGCCCGTGGGCGGCTGCTGAAGCTCACCCGCGCGGAGCTGGCCACGCGGCTGCGACTCGACGACACCCAGCTCGAGAGCTTCCTGGGCTTGATTCGCAGTCGCCTGGACCTGAGCTTGAGCACCCTCATGATTTGAGGGAGCGCCACCGTCACGGTCTTCGCCCCCCTCGGGCCGGGAGCTGCGGCCTCGACGTCGAGCCGGGTGGAATCGGGTACAAAGGCTCGTAGACAACAAGAAAGGCTCCGCCAGGAACTGGGGCGGGCCTTGGTCCCAAGGAGTACCGCGATGGCGAGCCTCGGCGTGTCGAAGGAGAATCTGCTCTCTCGCGGAGCCGCGAGGTTCAAGGACCTCGTCTATCTCGCCTTGCAGGACAAGAAGCTGCACAAGAAGGAGGTCGCGCATACGCGGCTTGGCAGCATCGACGAAGGCGAGCTCGCCAACGTCAAGGACCTGCCCTGGCGCGCCGCGGGCATGTGCGTCGCGAAGCAGCCGACCGAAAAGCTGGTGGTGGTTTCCGGCGACGGACAGGTCTTCACCTACGTCGGCGGAAAAGAGGGCACCGAACAAATCCCCAAACCTCATGAGCTGCGCGGCTGCACGCGCATCGCGGGGCATGCCTACGGCTTCGGGATGAATCGAGAGGTCTTCCGGCGTGAAGGTGATGGACGCTGGCGTGCCATGCATGCCCCCCAGGTCCAGGGCGAGCAGCTCGCGGGTTTCGAGGCGCTCGACGGCTTCACCGAGCACGACCTCTACGCGGCGGGATGGGAGGGTGAAGTGTGGCACTGGGACAGCGGGGCCTGGACGCAGTGCCCGAGCCCCACCCGTGTCATCCTGTCAGCCCTCTGCTGCGCGGGTGATGGACAGGTCTACGCAGGCGGGCAATCGGGAACGCTGTTGCGGGGGCGCGGACCGGACTGGACCCTCCTCGAAGCCGGAGGGAGCGATGACATCTGGGACCTCCGCTGGTTCATGGGGCGCCTCTATGTGGCGACCCTCAGCGCGTTGTACGTGCTGGATGGAGAGTCCCTGGTCGCCGTCGACTTCGGTCGCGAGAAGCCGAAGAGTGCCTACAAGCTCACCGATGCGGAGGGCGTGCTCTGGGCCATCGGACAGAAGAACATCTTCTCCTTCGATGGCGCGAAATGGCGGCGCTGGGAATGACCTCCCCCCGCCTGACACAGGACGGCGGCGCGGCGTGACCCGGCTCTGCGTCTGCAACGCCGGGGGCGAGGCATTCAGCGTGCCCAGGTACAGCCGCCCGTGGAAGCCGTCCGGCCGCGCGGCGTCGAAGAGCTGCACGCCCGGGTTCAGCTTGGTGAACTGTAGCGCTTCGTTCGTCGGGTCGATGCCGAAGACGTCGCACTCCGCGTCCACCCAGACACCGTAACGGCAGGAGAACCGGGTGCCGCGCTGGAAGCCGATTCCGCGGCCCCTCCGAATCCTTGAATCCTTTCTGGCGCGACGTGACTTCTCCTGGTGCAAGGAGAGCGTCATGAAGCGAAACGTCGGAAAGATGGAGCGGTTTTTCAGGGCCCTGGGCGGGCTGATGCTGGTCACGGGCGCGGCCATGGCGCCGCTATCGCTGACCATCCGGCTCGCGGTCTTCGGAGCGCTGGGGGTGTATCTGCTCTTCTCGGCCCTGGCTGGGAGCTGCCTCGGCTATGCCCTGATGGGCCGCTCGACGTGTCCGGTCGAGCCGGGGCGCTGATGGGCGCCGGGCACGGAGCGATGCTCACCGCGGCGGCCCGGGGAGATGACGAGGCCCTGGCCGCGCTGGTGCGCAAGTACCACGACCGGGTGTACCGGTTCGGCCTGCGCGTGTGCCGGGACGGCTACGACGCGGACGACGCGGTGCAGGAGGCCTTCACGAAACTCGCGAAGCGCGCCGAGGTGCAGCGGGACGCCAGCGTCCTCTCCTGGTTGATGAGCGTGGTGCGCAATGCGTGCCTGCGCATGCTCCGCCCCTTCGTCCACGAGCGCCCGTCCCTGGGAGAGCCACTGGGGGAGAGCGCCGACCTCGTGTCCGACGTGCTCGACCCGCAGAAGGCGCTCGAGCGGTGGGAGCTCATCCAGTCCGTCCATGCGGCCATCGCGGGCCTCGAGCCCATCTATCGGGAGGTACTCATCCTGCGAGACCTCGAAGGACTCTCCGGAGAGGAGACCTGTCGGGCCCTGGGGCTGGAGCTGGCCACCATGAAGACCCGGCTGCACCGTGCGCGGACCCGGCTGCGCGAGGAACTGCTGCGCCGGGGTGATTAGCCTCCTGGCGGGAGCGAAGTCATACCGAGCGCGCCGCGAGCCACACGTCCGGCTCGCGGCGCACCCGCTCGATGCGGGCTACAGCGCTTCCACGAACATCGCCAGGTCGCGATACGCCCCCGAGGGCGTCATGGTGACGTACCAGACGCCCGGTTCGGGGTCCAAGACCCAGCAGGAGTTGTAGCTGCGGAAGTCCGACGACGCGCAGCCGAACTCCGTGGCCGTCGGCGGGCTGCCCTTGCGCGCCGCGACCTTCATGGCGCCCGCGGGAGAGCCCGTGTCCATGCCCGCCGCCTCCACCGCGAGGTGGTCCATGCCCGGCGGCACCATGACCTTGAAGGTCCTCGCGAGCGCTGACGAGGCGGTGAGCCCCTTCGTGTACGTACCGCTGCGCAACAGCGGCACGGCGTCCACCTGCTGGGCATGGAAGCCCACGACGCGCGCCGAGGTGAAGGTCGCCGAGGTGGACCGCACCAGCGCGTACCAGGTGCCCGCCGCGGGCGCCGACACCTGGCACCGCACGGTGCCCGCCGTGGGCTCCGCGCAGCGCGTGCTCGCCGTCGTCGGCAGCGCGTCCTTCGCGAGGAAGACCGCGAGGTCGCCCGTCGTCGCCGCCTGCTGGCCCGACACCTCGAAGAGCAGCTCCGTCTCACCCGCCGGCACCTCCAGCGTGAAGAACTGGGGCTGGCCCGGCTTGATGACGAGGTTGGGCAGGGGCACGCCGTTGGTGAGCGCCGTCACCGTCTGCGCGCCGACGAATCCCCCGGTGAGCGACAGACCGCGATACCACGCCGAGGTCGTGAGCGACACGAACCAGGTTCCCGCGCTCGGGTTCGGGATGACACACCCCTTCCCGTTGGCGAGGCTGGACCCGGTGCAATCCACGCTCACGCCCCCCACCGGCCGACCTCCGTACTTCACCTTGAGGGTCGGGTTGCCCACGCCATTCCCCGTACCGAACCACAGCAGGCCCTGGCCCGGCGGCACCTCCATCCGCCACACCTGCTGCGAGCCGCCCTCTCCCAACAGCCCGGTGAGCGCGACGTGGGAGTCCAGCGAGGGGATGCCTTCAGCCTGCGTCATCGAGTACGTCCCCGACAGGCGGGCCATGGACGACAGGTTCGTCACCGTCTGCGTCCAGTGCCCCACGTACCACGTGCCGGCGCGAGGCTGGACGAAGTCACAGTTCTCCTCGCTGCTCATGGCGTTCCTCGACGCGCAATCGTAGCTATAGGTGGTCGGAGGCGCACCGTAGCGCACGAAGAGGTTCGCATTGCTGGTGTTCGAGGTCTCCCCCTTCAGGTTGAAGTTCAGGTGGCTCGCGCCGGGAGGGACCTCCAGCCGGTAGACCGTCATCGTGGACACGGGGACGTTCTGGACGGGCTGCTCCCACATGCCGTTGACCAGCGCGCGCGCCTCCCGGTTCGTCGTGGTGATTCGCATCGCGCCGTCGAACGCGGCATTGCCAGACAGGGTGATGAACCAGACGCCTCCCGCGGGCGTGGGGATGTCACAGGAGCGCCAGGCCTTGCACTTGTAGGAGAACTCGGTCGGATAGGCCCCGTGCTGAATCCAGAGCTCCGGCCCGGAGCCCTCGTGATACTGGCCGGCCAGCAGGTCCACCAGGAGATAGGGCAGCCCCTCGGGGAGCTCCAGGCGGTAGGTCCGGAAGACGTTGGACGAGGCCAGCAGGGGCGTCGCGGTGTCGGCGGTGACGGAGGAGATGGGCCCCGTCTCCGAGTGCCTCGCCACGAGGGTGGCGTTGTGGCCCGAGCCCGGAGGCGGCCACATGCTGGTGACGCGCACGAGCACGAACCAGGGCCCTTCCTGGGGGTCGAAGTAGTCACACCGCTCGTAGGACGAGTACGACTGGGTGGAGGCGCAGTCGTAGTCCGTGTTCGTCGGCAGGGCGCCGCGCTTCACGTAGAGGCTCGCGTCGGCCTGGGTGTAGCCCTGCGTGACGAAGGTCAAACCGGTGCGCCCCGGAGGTACATCGAAGCGGTAGTAGGTCCCCTGGAAGGACTCGGCGATGCCGTCCACGGTGACGCCGTTGAACAAGGGGAGCGGCGCGGTCACCTTCGCGACGAGCGTGCGGTCCGTGAAGGCCGCGCGCGAGCGGATGCGCACGTACCAGGTGCCACCCGAGGGACGCTCGATGACACAGGGCACGAGCATGAAGCACCCCGTGGTGCCCGTCGCGGAGGGCGGGCTGCCCGGCTGTGCATCCACCATGACGTCCAGGGTGGGGCTGCTCAGGGTGAACTCGAGCTTCACCTGGTGGGGCGGCACCTGGAGGGTGAACAGCCGGTCCTCCAGCGGCATGCCGGAGAACGGGGCCGAGGGCTGGTCGAGCACCAGCGTCCCCGTGGAGACGGGTACAGAGCTGGTGTAGCCGGCCGTGAGCGTGTGGCCCGCGAAGTCGCCGGAGCCGCCCGGCTCCACCCAGAAGTGCCACGTCCCCGCCGCCGGCGCGTCGATGACACACGAGCCCGGCAAGGGCTTCCTGCAGGCATAGCCGCCATCGTGCACCGGCCTGCTGCCACGTCGCGCCGACACGTAGCCCGAGCCCGTCCCACCCTGCGCCCAGATGGCCAGCCGCGCCTGTCCCGGCGGGACCTCCAGCGTGTAGTAGAGGCGGTCATTGCCGTGGCCTCCCACTCCGGTCACCGGTTGGAGGTTCGTGAGCGCCGTGTTGCTGACCACGCCCCTGTACCAGCCCAGGACCGAGAGGTACTCGAACTTGCGATACGGATATTCCGGAGCCACCCGGACATACCAGGCGCCCGCCCGGGGCTCCTCGAAGACACATCGCGCCCCCGTGCTCGACCGACTGCAATCATAGTCGGTGCCCTCGGGCGGGCTGCCGTACTTCACCGTCATCAAGAAGGAGCCGAAGAAGAGGGACGGCACCTCGAAATGGAGCGTGGCGACGGACTCGGGGACATCCAGCCGGAACAGGAACGGCCCGCCCGATTCGCTGTCGAGGCGGGACACCTCCTGGCCATTCACCAGCGGAACGGCCAGCTCGAGACTCACCGACCGCGCCAGCAGCGTGACACCGCTGAACGCCGCGTAGCCGCGCACCATGACGTGGTACGTCCCCGCCACGGGCGCCGTCACCGTGCACGTCTCCGTGTTGCCGGTGACCCACGAGCGGCAGTCATAGCTGGTCGTCGAGGGGTTCCCGCCCCGCTTGACGTAGAGGTCCGCGTCGCCCGTCCCGCCCGAGAGCGTGACCTTCAGGGAGGCCTGCTGCGCGGGCACCTCCAGCGTGAAGAAGAGCATGGCGTCCTTGGCCGCCGAGAGGTTCGTCGCCGGCTGGCCATTGATGAGCGCCGTCACGGGAGGCACCACCGTGCCCACGAGCCTCGCGCCGCTGAAGGCCGTGTAGCCGCGCAGCATGACGTACCAGGTCCCCGCCTGAGGGGCCGACACCTCGCAGGCCTCCGTGTTGCCGAGGGTGTTGGAGCGGCAGCTGTACGTCGCGAGGTCGGGCGTGGAGCCATGCCGGAGGTAGAGGTCCGCGTTGCCCGTGCCGTCCGAGAGCGCCACGCTCAGCCGCGTCTGTCCCGCGGGGACCTGGAGCGAATACATGAGCCAGTCGCCCACGACGCCGGACACGGCCGTCACGGCCTGGCCACTGGTGAGCGCGCGCACGGGGCTGGTGCCCGTACCGTAGGCGGAGACGGTCGCCGTGAGCGTCACGTTGGAGAAGGAGCTCGTGGCGGTGAGCAGTACGTACCAGGTCCCGGCGACATCGCGGCCGGACACGGTGCAGCGCTCCACGCTGTCGGCTCCCGCGGACGTGCAATCGCCCGTGGTGGCCGTCGGCGCGGCGCCGAAGCCCACCTTCATGTCCAGGTTGCCGGGCCCTCCCGTCGTGGCGAAGGTCACCGCGCTCTGGTGGGCCGGGACGTCCAGCGTGTAGAGCCGCTGCCCGCCCGTGGGGGCCGCGATGAAGGGAATGGGGGTGCCCGGGGTGAGGACCCCGTCCACCAGCTTCTGAGAATGGTCGTCGGTGGAATCCGGGTCCGACTCGCGCGACTCACCACGACAGCCGCTCCACAGGAGCAGCACTCCCGCGAGCAGGAAGATGCGTTGAAGACTTTTCACAGAGGTCCTCGAATCGAGTCAGGGCCTCGCGGCGAAGGCCGCGAAGCCGCTGGAATTTGCAATCAGGTGACACTTGCTTCCGTCACCCTCGAACGGACCCGAGCGCGAGTTGTCGCGGTGCGCCGCGAGGATTCTCCACCGGGCATTTCAGACGAGGAGGACCCACGAGGTCTTGAATCCGCCCTCGGAGGACACGGTCTCGCCCTCTACGTCACGGGTCGTCGATGCCTCCATTCATCTCGCGGCGGCCACAAGAAGCGGTGAACGCTCACGAAGTGGCTTGCGACCCCAGGACGAGTGCATTGCTCATCAATCGACCTACGACGCCACAGCGCGTCTGCTGGTCAACGCTCCCCGTCCAGCAGGTTTGTTGGTTTAATCTCGTTTTACTGCTTTATGCATGATGTTCGTGGCCCGGCCGCCCGGAGCCAGCGCCTCCGCTTGCCCCTGGCGTGGAGCGCTCGAGAAACCGTCGACCACAAGGAGCACCATCATGTCTGGCAAGTTTGTTTCACGCAGTCTGGCGTTGCTGGGAATCTGTGGAGGGCTGAGCGCGCTGGGAGGCTGTGATCGCGCCGAGCCAGCATCCGCGGACCTCGAGCCGGTGGGCCAGGTGGAGAGCGCCGCCATCGTCGACACCATCACCGCGGGCACCTACGTCATCCGTTCGGTGATGACCAACAAGTGCATCGACGTCGACTCATCGAGCACGGCGGACGGCGCCAAGGTGCAGCAATGGGATTGCAACGGGACCAATGCACAGCGATTCGTCGTCACGCCGACGTCCGGCGGCTACTTCAGCATCATCAACGTGAACAGCAACAAGGCGCTCGACATCAAGGAGGCCAGCGTCGCGGCGAACGCGCTCGTCCACCAATGGAGCTACGTAGGTGGAACGAACCAGCAGTTCCGCTTCGTGAAGGAGGTGGGCAGTGAGTTCAGCATCCGCGCCCGCCACACGGACATGGCCATCGACGTGTACTGGGGCAATACGGCCAACGGCACGGAGCTGGTGCAGTACCCCTACGAGCAGCGAACGAACCAGCGCTGGACGTTCGACCGTATCGACGGAGGTGGCGGCACGGGGCTGGCGGCCATCCTGAGCGAATCCACGTTCAACGCCATGTTCCCGAACCGGAACCCCTTCTACACCTACAGCAGCCTCATCGCCGCCGCGAGCACCTTTCCGGCCTTCGCCAATACAGGCTCGCTGGAGACGCGCAAGCGCGAGGTGGCGGCCTTCTTCGCCAACACGGCGCACGAGACCGGGAACTATGTCTACATCGAGGAGATCAACCGTGGCCCCTACTGTGGGACCTGGGGCCCGCCGGGGTGCAACTGCGTCGCGGGCAAGCAGTACTACGGACGAGGGCCCATCCAGCTGTCCTGGAACGGCAACTACTGCGCCGCCGGAGCCGCGCTGAACCTGCCCCTGCACACGAACCCCGACCTGCTGGCCCAGGACGCGAACGCCTCGTGGCGCTCCGCCTTCTGGTTCTGGACCACCCAGACGGGTGCCGGAAGCATGACTGCGCACAGCGCCATGGTGAACGGGGCCGGCTTCGGTGAGACCATCCGCACCATCAATGGCACGCTGGAGTGCAACGGTGGAAACCCGGGGCAGGTGCAGAGCCGCATCCAGAAGTATCAGGACATCGCCAACCTGCTCGGCGTGAGCCCTGGCGGCAACCTGGGCTGCTGAGTGGCACGTCCCAGGTCTCGTGGAGTGGGGCCGGAGGTCGCCAAAGAACCGACGGCCTCACCCCACGAGTGCGCCTGCGCCAGCCTCACTGGAACAAGATGGGAAGCTGCTGCCGGTACGCGAAGTCGGCCAGCCACCGCAGCCGCTCCAGCAAGAACTCCCCATCCACGTCGATGAACGACTCGAACGCGTTCTTCGGCACCAGCCCGATGGACTTCGCCACGTTTCGTTGCCACTCCGAATTGAACGCGACCACGGGGCGAGCGCTCAGTTCCGTGGCGATGGTCGTCAATTCATCCCGCAGCGTCTGGCACTCCGCGGCGGACCACTCGCCATCACCATCCGAGTGGAGGATGAGCGTGGGAAACCGGGAGCCCTGCTTCCCACCCTCCAGCTCGCGCGTGACGTAGTCCCGCAGTTCGCCGAAGTCAGCGTAGGAGCCCACCTCGACGCCCTCCAGTTCTTCCTCGTCCTCGAAGACACAGAGATAGAGCCCCATTACATCGCCTCCCGCTGGATGGTTCGTCCCGTCGTCCGAATCAGGGTCTTGAGCGACGAATGGAACTTGCAGTGCTTTGGAACCACCAGCACGAGCCGCTTGCGAATCTCCACCGCCTTGAACGCCAGGAGGCGGATTTGGTAGGTCGCGCGCAGGACGGACACGCTCTTTATCAAGTAGAGCTTGTCGTGGGTCTCCGCATCAGGGAACGTCCCACGCGGGACCTGGTGTCGCGTGTACTGGATGGTCATGGGTTCTACCGGGCAGAGGGTTGACGGTGACGCCCCAGCGATCCAATCACGCGAGGAACGCCCCTGGATGGGCCTGTTCGTGAAAATAACGGGCACCTTGAGTCGCTCGGCGTGAACTGGACGTTGCTCTCGGCGGCCCGCCCCGCGGCGAGATGCGGCGGCTCGCGAGCATCGAACTGCCAATAAGCACACCGCGCGGTTCGTGGCTACGCTCGTGGAGCCGAACAGCGACTGACCCGTGCGCCGTGACTTGTGAATCGCGGTTCACCCATGCACCCAGGTGCGTTCATGACCATGAGCGATGAGGCCGAAGGCTCGACCACGAAGGCACAGCTGCGGCAGCAGTTGGACGCCATGGAGAACGATGCGCTTCGACAAGCGGCCAACTGGTTCATCCTCGCCGCCGGCACGGCGAACGTGATCATGCAGCTCTCCCGACCGGCAGTCGCCTACGGCGTCATGGAGAGCAAGGTCGAAGAGGGCAACCTCTTCAAGAACCCGAAGCGGCGGGCCCGCACCACGCTGGCGTACATCGCGGTGACGATGCTCGGCGGAGCGGAGGAGCGCGCCGCGATACGTCGGGCGACGAACGTCTCCCACGCGCGTGTCCGCTCCGAGCCCGGGCATCCGGTCGGCTACAACGCGTTCGACCCCGCGCACCAGCGCTGGGTGACGGCGTGCCTGTACGTCGGCGCGGAGGACGCGTACCAACGCGTGCACGGCCCGCTGAAGGGTGAGTTCCGGGAGCGGTTCTACCAGCAGGGGAGCGTGTTCGGCACGACCCTGCAGATGCCGCCCGAATCGTGGCCGCCGACCCGCGACGACTTCGAGGCGTACTGGCAGGCGGAGATCTCGGGGCTCACGATGGACGAGCGCACGCGTGACTACCTCTCCCGGATCGTGCGACTTGAGTACCTCGGCCGCCGCATCCCCGCGCCCGTCCTGCGGCTGCGGCAGCGACTGGTCTCGGGCTACCTGGGGCCGGAGTTCCGCGCGCTGATGCGGCTGCCGTGGACGGAGTCCGACGCCCAGACCTTCGAGAAGTTCAACCGGCGTCTGGCGCGCTTCATGCGCTTGGCCCCCGCCGCCATCCGAGAGGCGCCGCTGCGCCGTCAGCTGCGAGACGTGCGCCGGCGGCTGGCCGAGGGGCGCCCGCTGTTCTGACGCGGCCGGCAGTCAGTGCCGGGAGTTCAGCAGCGCGCGGCAGCGTCCGAGTGGAGAGACACCGGTCTCGTTGAATCCCAGTTGCTTGGTGGGGCAAGCCGCAGTTCGGTACTTCGTATCGTAATTGGCGGAAGACTGATAGCCGAGGGCGGAGTGCCTCCGGCGAAGTTTGTGCCAGCTCTCTATGCACTGAATGACGGCCATCAAGGCTTCTGCGTGAGTGCGGAAGGTCCGCCGGTTGAACAGCTCGCACTCAAGGCTTGCGACGAAGCAATGGGACGCAATAATCTACTTCATCGAGGACGCGCGACTGCCTTTGGGCAACAACCGCTCGGAGGCGGCGCTAAGCAAGGTCGCCCTGGGCAGGACGAACTTCCTCTTTGTCGGGCACGAAGCAGCCGGTGAGAACCTCGCGGGCCTCTACGCCCTGGTGGCGACCTGCGCGGCCAACGGCGTCAACCCTGAGGCGTACCTGGCTGACGTCCTGCTCCCCATCCAGACGCATCCCAACACGCGCATCGCGGAGTTGCTGCCGCACGAGTGGAAGCGCCGGCAGACCACCGGTCCGCCCGAGTCACACCACCAATCCTCTCCCTGAACACCTCCCTGGTCGCGGCGTTCGCCGGGCACAGACATCGCCCATCTTCAACCGCTCACACCACGTCGCTGACCGGACGGATACCTTGCTCTACCAATCCAGAGGGTCACTTTCCGCAGGGGAGCCGACCGAGCTCAGCGGCATCCCAGCAGACTCCGTGGAAGATGCATGCCCGACAGCACAGATGCGATTCGATCTGCAGCATCTGGCAGCGCGAGCGCCGGACGCCAAGGAGATCCGCGTGTTCGCAGTTCTGAGGATCATCTGAGGTTGTGAAGCTGTCAGCGACATACTCGAATCGCCCTTGCACCCCCGCAACGCCGCGCTTCTTAGCTATCGGAAAGTTGTGGAAGGCGCATTCTGGTCCCGTGAGGGGGGCCTCCTTATAGAACCAGCTTTGGCCCGTGATCACCAGAAATTCATACTGGGCGTTGCGCTCTCCCGTCTGTCGAACTAGTTGCGGTCGGTTCGGAGCTGTCGGGGCAAGAGCCACCGTCGAGCCAAGCTCCGGCGCAAACGCCCCCCCGAGCTCCGGCTCTCGGATATTAATGGGGAAGTCGGAGGCCGGCGCCATCCGCAGGTCAATTCGATTGAGCGCGTTCAGCACGCGTTCTTGGAAATGATCAGCTTTCGCTGTGAGTTCCGCGATGAAAGCGCGGAGCTGGCTAGCCTCGCGCGGCTCGAAGGCAGGGTTTGGGTTGTAGTCGACCACAGCGAACGCGCGACCTCCGCTGAGCAGCACAAGCGCTGGATAGACAACGCGATGCGGGAATTCACTGCGCCTGCCCCCTGTCATGCGGGTTGCCACCACCATGCCCCTATAGGCTTGAGTCACGGCCTCAGGCTTGAGCACCTGTAGCGCCTCCCCCAGCGTCATCGTCAGCGGGAGTGTATCGATAAGCCGGCGACGGTCTAACAGACTGTAGATTTCGCGGTGCCGCTCAAGGATCTCAGCTGGAGACACATAGCAGTGAATCTCGGTCGAATCGGGGCAGCTATCATTGATGAATGCCGTTAGGGGATTCCTGAAGATGATCAGCCAGCGACCGGCCGTAATCACGACGCGCTTGAGTGTCGAACGGTCCGCTTCGCTAAAGGAGGCCACGTAGGTGCGAAGGTCCTTAAGCCAAGCGACCCATTGCGCCAGAACGCCGGGCTTGTCGCCGGTCTTCAGTTTGACGAGTGCTTCACTGAGCAACTCCGACATACGAGGGGCGCTGATGTTGTCTTCACGCGGCGGTCTAGCGCTCACAGAATCCGCGCCCTTCGCCTCGACGAGAAGGGTCGGTGCGCGTTGCCGGCTGACGCCTAAGTAATCAAAATAGAGTCGATCGCCGTTCTCGGCCCAGCTCCTCGCTTCCTCCTGCAACTGGTTTGGGTCGTCCGGATTCCAGTCGAGAGCTCGCAGCATCGGATCGATTAGAAAGCGCCGCGTCGGTCGCTCAAGAAGTGCGTCATCGTCGAGCGGAACGCGCAGACTCCCGGACTGGACGGCCGCTGCGTGCTTGGCCCGAATGACCTCCTCTTCGGCCTTGAACTGGGTGAAGGCCGTCCGCAGCGCTTTTTCAAAAGCGGTGATTCTAGCCGCCTCGATCATCGCAGCAGCTCCGGCAGCTCGAAGAGCAGCTTAAGCGCCTCGGGCCAGCCTGCGGACGAGAATAGCTCCAGGATTTCAACCAGGGTACGACGGCGAGTGGCGTTGTCGAAGATCGGGCGATGGTCGGCCAAATAGCGTCGGACCATCGCCACCAAGCTACTCAAACCGAGTTCCTCGAACTGGTATCCATCTGCCGCAGCTGGCCCGAGCAGGACCTTCGCGATCCGATCGAAAACCCCGGGAGGGTCGCCGTCGACGAGATAGGCGAGCAGCTCGAAGAGGCTGTGGACTGTCCGGGCTTGAGCGTGGGTGGCGATCGCGTCGAGAATAATTGCATGGTCGGCCAAGAAGCGCTGCTTGGCCTTGGAAGTCGAGAGGCCAGGCTCGGCTTCAGGATCCTTGGGTGGTTGAAATGCGCCTGAGCCAAAATAGAATTGATTGCAAACCTGATCAATCACGTGATCGCCAGCCACATATAGCGGGCGCCAAGTCTCAATCACTTCTTGCGAGGGAGAGCCCCGCAGATGTAGGCGGGCCTCATCAATGGCGCTGACGGCTGCGCCGATGACAAGGTCAAGCAGTTTGCGAGCCCTCGCCGCCATCTCAAGCTGTTCAGGCTTGGGGGCATCCAAGTAAGGGAAGAAGAACACTTGTCGCAGGTCGTGCAGCATCGGCGCGATGTAGGCTTCGCCGTGACGCAAGTCAGAGGCCCAGCGCTCGATCCACCTCAAGGCCAGGTTCTGGCTGCAGGCCACGTACAGGAAGGCCGCTAGACTCGCGAACGCATCGCTCGCGTGATCACGGCTCAAGTTCTGCACGTTTCCGAAGTCCCAATCGCGCTTAAGCACCCGATCAAGGATCCCCGCGCACCGCTCGGGCTCAGCGCGCGACAGCGCCCGCAGGGAACTGCCGACGAAGAATTGGAGCACGCCTCTGTGCGTCTCGCGATCGGCTACTTCGGAAACCAGCGTCCACATGTGGTTTCTTGCGACGTTCCATAGGACATTTAGCGCTCGCGCGACTTGATGCCGCACAGTGGGAGTGGGATCGCGCAGGCATGAGGCCATCCGATCGACAATGTCGAACCGCGATTCCGCGAACCTCGGCGCGAGAGCCACCACGCTTGAGGCTGCATAGACTCGGACATCCCAGTTACCCCAACTCACCAGGTCTTCGGGAGTATCCGTGCGCTCGGGAAAGGGACTCGCCAACAGTCGATCGATTAAACCCAGCAGGGAATCGAGTTGTGGCAACCCTTTGGCTTCCGGCGAATATGCCTCGCTCTCGGCCAGCCGCTCGACCCCATTGCTAATTGCTCCCCAACTGGAATGGACAAGCCTGGGGTGAGGCTCCTGCTGCGCTCCTTCATCGAGGAGCCTGACAAGGTCCTGGATGTCAACCCATAGATTCGCGAGGTAGGCGATATCGGGGGCGTCCGCATGCGGCTTGAGGCGGTCCTCAAGCTTGCGGCTGGCTGCGCGGATTTCGCGGTCGGGGCTTCGCTCAAGGTCCGCCCCTTGGCTGCTCAGCAAGCTGTCGACGACATCGTCCGTCGAGCCCCATTCGACGCTCATGCTGATGAGCGGCGGATTCCCAGTGAGCTTGCTCGACGCTTCCAGTTCGGACCGCCGGGCGCGCATCTCTGGAGTGACGATTAGGTCGGCAGGAATGACCGAAAGAAACCGATTGAGAACTGAGCCCCACCAGTTGGCCTCCTGCTCGTTTGGGAAAAGGTCCGGCGCTAAAGCCGCGCTCTCGAAAGCCGAACGACACTCAGGTGGCTGCCGCGGGTATGCCGCAGCAAGGAAGATCACAGCGTCGCGTGACAGACCTTGGAGCGCCGCGAAGTGGGGGTCCGCAGCCAAGGGCCAGAGCATGTCATCCGCCACCTCAGGACGTTGAGCGGCAACACCGAGCAGGCGAGCCCACACGGACGCATTCGAGGGAAGCGCCAAAGCAGCCGTCACCGCATCGCGGAAGGCTTCCCGCGAACAGGTGCGGAGGAAGGCCACGAATTCGCTCAGGGGCTCCTCTTCGTGGGTATTCTCCTCCTGCCAGTCTTGCAGGGACAGAAGATCGTCGATGACTTGGAGGTCTTTCTCGCCGACTCTCAGGCGAGTGACCACTTGCGGACTGTCTCGGCCGCGCCGTTTTGCGGTGTCGAGCCCTTGGACGGCGCCAATCACCCCTGCAGTGCCGGCAATCGGAGACGCTTCTAGAAAGGAACCGAGTGCCTTGTTCAATCGCCATCGAGCATGCTCGTAGTCCTGCCGGCGGGTGGACGTCATCGCAAGGATCCGGCTCGGAGTCCCGCCGAGCCATGTCTTTGCGTCGTCTGTCACCTCTCGCCCGAATAGTGTCGTGTAGATCCGAGCGACAAAAATCGGGTCGTGCGGGATAATCGATGTGACACCTTCGGCGAGCCACGGTGCCTCCTGCGGCGCGTGCTCTTCGAAGCGGTCGTCCAGAATGCGGCTCAGGAGTGTGCGAGAAGCGTCGGGATCGGTTCCGTAGGATTTTGCCACGAAGCGGATGCCGGCCGTGGTCAGAGCCTGGTGCTCCGGGGAAAGCGACCAAGCTGTGTCCAAAAGAGTGCGCGCAGCGCCACCGAATACGCTCAAGACGCTTGGATCCGTGAGGTCAGCCCGCTCCGCGAGCGTCAGTAGCAGCACCCGGGCCGCATCCACGACCCGTTCGACCTCTGTCGCCGCAGCAATGGATGCGACGTGGGACCAAGCCTTGGCAGCCGATGCTGGAAGGCCGCCACCCTCGGCAGCCGCCATTCCAACAAATCGCGCCAGTTGGCCCACGAGTCGGCCAACTGCTTCCGAAGCATTCCCGGACTCAATGAGGGCGCAAAGGGCATTGGCGTCTGATGGCACATCGACGCGCTCCGCAACGGTCCTCAGGGCAATGCTCAGCATCACTGGATCGGGGTCGGCGACCCCTGCGACATCTACGAGGAACCGCCAAGTAGTAGGCCGTCCGTCTTGGTCCGCCTGCCACATTTCCTCTAGCGCAAACCGCAGGGCGGGCCCGAGCATGAGGCCGATCGTCGGGTCTTGGGTGATTTGCACGCGTAGGGCATCGGGATCGTCCCACGAAAGATAGAAGCGGGCAGCGATGTGGTCGAAGAGCACATGGTGAGCGAAGGCCACGCTGTCACCGGCCGGATTCAGCACTCCGGATTGGCGCACCTCCTCCACCGCCTCGTTCTCAATGTCTGTCGCACGGACCGTGAGCTGTCGGCGGCGGACCATGACATCCACTGCTGCCTTCACAGCGAGGCGTAGGCGCTGGCTCGGGAGCCGGATGTCCTCATACCGGCGGATGAGCTCCGATTGGGTCGCCACGGCGCGGATAGACTGGGGGTCCTCGCCGGCACTTAACAACTCGGCAGCAAGAGAGAGATTGAAGATATTGCGGAGCAAGTCTTTAAATTTGTCCGGCGCCGACGCTACCAATTCGCGGAGCCTTGGCGCCGCCACAGCCACGGCCGCTACCTCTCCACCGGAGAGCCGCGGCACGTGGAAGTGCCGCACGCCTCGGAGATCCTGTTCGGCAAAATCCGGGTTGGGAGTCTCGCCAGGCATGATTTCGCGGAAGCGACGGCCGTTGCGAAGGTCAAAGCTTCGGATGGATGCGACGATCGACCAGCGTGCGCCCAAGGCGCGAACGGCATCTTCGATGAACGACGCGATGACCGCCTCGGATGGACCGCCCCGAGAGGCGTCGAGGGCATCCACGATCAGCAGACCAGGACTAGCGCCAGGCCAAGCTCTCAGAACCTCGATCGGATCATGGTCCAGTCCGAGTTCTTCGCGGATGTCGCTCCGCTTGCGGAAGCCCGAGAATCGCTCAACGGACAGGAAGAGGGCCGGTCCCGGCGCTTCTCCCATTTGGTCCGCAAGCTGAAGCAGAACACCCGTCTTGCCGGCACCCGGTTCGCCAGTGACAAGCAGGCTTCCGCTCTCAGCGGCCACGCGGAGCGGAGTGAGACAGTCTCGTGGGACAGGGATGCCGTTATCGATCGGCAAGCTCATGTGCTTGCGCAGGCGCTCTCGCTCCTTGTGGGAATAGGTGAGGATCGCCTCGATGTCTTTGTCGAAACCAGGCGAGGAGACATCGACGTGCCCCGCAGAGCGTAGCCCCCGCATCGCGCCCGCGCGGTCGACGGGCGCGCCGGTGCGAATGAAACGGCGGCAGAGCCCAAGGAGAGTCGCCATCGGCCCTTCTCCGGCGCCCGCGGAGCCATAGAGGCCCCGGCCAAGGAGGTGTGCGGTGGCACGCCATGCCTCGCTCGTTGCGTCCTCGGGAAATCGTCGGATCTGGAACAACCGCGCGAGTTCGACGAGGTCGCCTACATCAAGCGGCGCGTTCAGATCAGTGGACCAAGCGGAGCGGACATGAGCTTCGAACACCCGCAGGGCACTGCGCACTTCGGCAGTCGCTCGCGCATTCACTTCGTCCCAGACGCCACCATGGTCGAACAGACGGCAAGCCGAATTAAGCGTCTCGAGCGTTCGCGGCGCGTCTTCGGCGATCGCGAGCAACGCCCGAACGTGGCCCGCAGGCGACGAACTCCGCTTCTGGCGCGCGTACAGCTCAACAACCTGGGCGAGCCCCTTCGCCAGCAGGGTATCCGAACCAGCTGTTAGGGCTGGCCGTGTCTTGCACTGCACGTAGATAGCCCCGCCGCCATCGAGCCGAACGACGATGTCGTCGATTGCGTCCCCAGTCTCACATTGAAGTCCGGAGATCTTCAGATCCGCCGGCAGACCGAAGGTAGAACCGACGGGCACGTCGGCGAGCATCTGGACGGCGAACCAAGTTGCAACGGCGGCCTGGAAGGCCATTCCCGTCTCGGTAGCACGGCCACCTGCAGTGTTGGCGCTCTCACTCATCTAGAGCTTCCTAACACACCCCTTCGTAAGCTCACGGGAGGACATTGGCCCTGGTGCGGGCAAGGCTCCTCTTTTCTCCAGTACGCGCTCCAAGAGGTATCTTGTGAAGTCCCGCTCCACGTACCGGGGCAGGCCACGTCCCACCTCGCTTTCTCCAGCAACGTAGCGAGATGCCCCTCACCGCTTCATACAGCACCGTCTCTTCCAGCCACCTTCGCTGGCAGCAAGCATTCAAGCGGCCACCTCACCCTACGGGGACACCGGGCATATCGCGAACGACCTTCTCGCGCTCCGAGCGGGCCACCGCCTCCGGCGTCCACCGCATCAGCGTGTCGCGCACACTCCGCGCAAGGCCGTTCTCCCATTGCGCAACCCGGCCAATCATCCACGAGCGGTCGCGAATCCGCTCCGCACGCGGACGACGGAGCTGCTCATACCGGGCCAGCGCCTCGTCAGTGGGCCCCATCGTCACCAGGAGTTGCGCAAGCGCCGCGGCATCCTCGATGGCCAGCCCCGCGCCCTGCCCCAGGTTCGGCGTCACCGCATGGGCCGCGTCACCGAGCAACACGACGCGAGGCTTCCACCACCGCGGCGCGGAGCAATCCTCGATGTCGTTGTGAAGCAGCCCGTCGAGCCCACCGAAGGCCGCCAACGCCGAGCGGGCCGGGTCCGCGAAGCCTGCATACAGCGCCTGGAGGCCGGACAGGTCCTTCCACGGAGCCGGCGCGCGACGCGGGGTATTGAGCGTGAGGAAGACATAGGACTTCCGCTCGCCCAACGGCACCATACCCACCCGCCTGCCCGCTCCCCACATCTCCACCACCGCGTCCTCGAAGTGTCCCTCCACCACACCACGCCAGCACGTGTAGCCGGAGTAGCGAGGGTGCACCTCGGCGCCGCACACATACTCCCTCACGATGGAACGGATGCCATCGGCGCCGACCACGATGTCGTAGCGCCCCGCTGTTCCATCGGAGAGCTCGACGTCCACGCCATCCACTCCACTCCGCAAGCCCACCACCGCAACGCCGAGGCGCGGCGCGGGCGATACGGAGCGCAGGACCTGGAGCAGCTTGTTCCGATGAAGGGTGGTCGCAGGCAGCGATAACCCCGGCACCGAGTACGGCGTCTGTTGGAGCACACGCCCCGAAGCATCCGTGATGCGCGCAAGCCCCACCGGATGCCCGGCGGCGAGAACTTCCTCATGCAGCGCGAGCCCCTTCATCACGGCCATCACATTCGGACCGAGCACGATGCCCGCGCCCTCGTCTCCATACGAGGGCCGCCGTTCGACGAGCTCCGCCACCACGCCCCGCCTCGCCAACGCGGCCCCCAGCGCGAGCCCTCCGATGCCTCCACCCACCACGAGGACCTTCACGATGACCTCCTCGAACCCAATCCCCCGAACAGCATCTCCAAATCACGCCGCAGACGTGTTCGAGCCGTGGCCACCGTGGAGCCCGCCATCGGCACGAGCATCCGCATCACCGCCGCGTAATAGACGCCGAAGACCAGCTCCGCCGCCCGCTCGCCGTCTACCTCCGCCCGCAGCTCGCCTCGCGACTTCGCGTCCGACACGACCGACGCCAGCGACCCCACCAGCCTCGCCAGCGCCGGACGATGCAGTTCCTCGGCGGCGCCCGTGAGCCAAGGCAGCTCCTTCACCACCACCCTCGCCAGCTCCGGCTGCGACGCGTAGTGAGTCAGCAGCGGTGAGAACAGGTGCATGCACCGGTCCACGAAGGCCCCCTCACCCGGCAGCGACGTCACGGCACGCTCCACGAGCGGCATCGCCTCCGCGCGCCACAGCTCGTGCAGCAGCGCGTCCTTCGTCTCGCCGTACACCAGCACCGTGCCCGTCGCGACGCCCGCCGCCTCGGCGATGGCGCGCACGGTCGTCCCCTCATAGCCACGCTCCGCGAACAGCCGCTTCGCCGCCGCCCGGATGCGCTCCCACTTCTCGCTCTTGGCTCGCTCCCGCAGGGACATATTGAACAGGTTCATAATTGAACGCGTTCAATATTTCCAGGGATTCGCTCCCGGACCGCATCGGGAACCACACGGGCAGGCGCTGGCGACCCGCCGGGCGTTGAAGGACGGAGCGTGCCGCCGGCGTGGGATTTCGCGAGGCGGCGATGTAGGGATGCGCCGTGCCCGACATACTCGGGCAGAGGAGGACGGGTGACAGTCGCAACCCTCGAAGAAGGCCCGCTCAGGGGGCCAAGCTTCTTTCTCGACCGCACGGCGCTGCGGGCGGTCGCGCTGGCCCATCGCGACCGCTACGGCGTCGCCAAGCCCCATCCCCACGTCGTCATCGACGGCTTCCTCGGGACGCGGCTGGCGTCCGAGTTGGCCTCGGTCTTCCCGGGGGCGAACGACGCGCAGTGGAAGCGCAGGGACCACGTGGAGCAGGCGGCCCGCCTGGGACAGCTCCAGCGCAAGGCGTTCGAGGACGTCCCCGGCCCGCTCCGGCATCTGCTCTCGGAGTTCTCCGGCATGTCGTTCATCGACTTCCTGGAGACCGTCACCGGCGTGCAGGGGCTCATCCCGGATCCGCACTTCCGGGGCGCCGGCCTGCACCTCACGCTGCGCGGAGGACACCTGGCGCTGCACGCCGACTTCAACCGCGACCGCTTCCGAGCCCTCACCCGTCGGCTCACCGTCCTCTACTACCTGAACCCGGACTGGCAGCCCGCCTGGGGCGGCGACCTGGAGCTGTGGAACGCCGACCTCACGCGATGCGAGACACGCATCTCACCGGTGCTCGACCGCCTGGTGGTGATGGCGCACGGCGATGACCACTGGCACGGCCACCCCTCCCCACTGGACTGTCCCGAGGGACGAGGTCGCGCCGCGGTCGCCGCCTACTTCTACACCGCGGAGGTCTCCACGGACGCGCCGGAGCCCCACAGCGCCATCTGGGCTCCCACGCGCCCATAGCCTCGCCCCCGCCCGCGTACGCGAGCACCAGCGGGGACGAAGCGAGGGAGGGGCCAGCTCACGCACGGGCCCCTCCTCGACTTCAATCCGAGGCGAGAAGGTCCTCTCGACTCAGTAGATGCACTGGAGTCCGAGGTTCAGCACGAACGGGACCCCCGTGTTGGCGTAGAGGTTCATCGTGCCCGTGGTGTAGCCGAAGTACTGGCAGACCCGGTTGATGGACGAACGCAGGTGCCACCACGAGGTGAACGGCGGGTTCATGCCGCTGAGGAACGGGAACCGGGGGTCATCGGTATCGACTCCGCGAGGCGCCACGTGGGTGCTCGGGACGCAGACCAGGCCCATCAGGTCCGCCGACGTGTTCTGGAAGCCCGTGAAGAACCCCGTGTTGTAGACGGAGCCACACTCCCTGTCGGCGATGGCGCCCGCGTTGTACGCCGCCTGCGAATCGAGCGAGGTGGAGCTGCCCTGCCACAGGGCCCACGCCCGCGCATCCGAGCCAGGGAGGTCCTGCCAGGTCACCATGTCGGAGGTGAAGCAATGGATGCCCATCAGCTCACCAGACTGCTCTCCGGTATACATGCCTCGCGCATAGCCATAGTTGGCACACACCCGCTCGGCGCTGCGGTTCGCGTAGGCCCAGCCCACGTCGTTACGATTCGTGATGGGATATCCCCCCGCGCTTCTGTCGGCGGCCGTCGTGTCGAAGAAGACAATCCCTGCGAGAGCGGGGCCCGAGACCAGTGCGACGATGGCGGCTGCAAGGGATGTCACGAGCTTGGAAATTCGCACGGCTCCAAACATTCTCTCTCTCCTGGAAGGAACATCGGCTGAGATAGCCGTGAGAGATACGAAACCCTGGTGAATCCTGGTCATCACCGACGGTGCATTCTTCGGCGAAACGAGCAGCGCGCTGTACGATTCCCATGCAATCAAACACATGCCCGCGCGGCGCGTCAGCGCGGGCCGGGAGTACTGGTGCTCACGGAGGGCACGGGAGCGGGCTGCGACACGCGCTCCGCGCGGAAGCGGCGCAGGCGCCGGCTGCTCACCAACATGCCATCGACGCCGCCAGACGCCCCCTTCGTGAAGGACACCGCGCCGAACGAACTCACGAAGCGATTGCCTCCCACGGGCTCGAGCATGAGGTCGTCGCGACGGAACCAGCTCAGCGCCAGCTTCCCGTCGACGAGTCGCACCGTGTACGTCATGTCCACCTCGTCGCTGCGGTACTTCCCGACCAGGGCCTCCAGCTCGCCCGCCGTGGGCATCGGCTCGCGCACGCGGATGAACTCTCGCGTCGTCGGCCAGAAGTCCCGGATGCCCAACGCGGGCGCGCCGGGCGCCGCCGAGGCATCGAAGCGCCACAGTCCCGGCGTCGGCTCCGCCGGCAGGAACTGCCCCTGACCGATGGGAGTCAACTTCGAGGGGGAACCCACCTCGCGCAGCGCGCCCTCCTTCACCTCCAGCCGCACCACCTCGTCCGTCTGGGGACTCCAGTAGTTGCCGGCCAGCGCCGCCAGCTCCTCCTCGGGCACCACCACGGCGGGCGGGGTCGTGTCCTTCAGGAGGTTGCCCAGGTACACCTCGGCCACCTTCCGCGCGAGCACCGTCGGGTCGATCTTCCCGTCGTTGCACAACACGGTGATGGCCAGCTTCTGCGCGGGAAAGAGGATGCTCTCCGTGCGGAAGCCCACCATGTACCCGTCATGGGTCACCGTGCGCAGCCCCCGGTACGTCCCCAGCCGCAGCCCACCGCCGTAGCCCGTCTCCCTGCCGTCGTTCAATCGGCCCGAGGTCTGGAGCAGGTCCCTCAGGGCCGTCCCACCGAGGCGGCCATCGAGCAGGTTCTGCTGCCACGTCAGCATGTCATTCACCGACGAGTACACGGCGCTCGTGCCCTTGAACCCGAGGTCCGCCGCGCTCAACCGCCATCCTCCTTCCGCGCGGGGCATGTATCCCGTCACACGCTGGGGAATGGGCGGCTCCTGGTCGTCGCGGAAGGAGGTGTCCGCCATGCCGAGCGGCTTGAAGATGCGCTCGTCGGCGAACGCCCGCAGCGACTTGCCGGACACGCGTCGCACGATGACGCCCAGCAGCGAGTACGCGGCATTGACGTAGAGGACCTCCTCGCCCGCCGCGAAGTTCACCCCGCGCTGCCGCGACTGGACCCAGAGGACATCCTCCTCGGTGTACAGGTCCTCGGAGCGCCATCCCGCCAGGGAGAGCAGCTGGCCCTGTTCGCGCAGCCCGCTGATGTGGTGCATCAGGTGCGCGACGGTGATGGGCTTGCCGTGGTCGGGCAGCTCCGGCACGTGCTTGCGCACATCGTCATCCAGCGACAGCTTCCCCTCCTGCGCCAACAGGCCGATGGAGAACGCGACGAACTGCTTGGTGATGGACGCCAGGTTGAACGAGGAGCGCGGGGTGAGCGGCACGCCGAACTCCAGGTTCGCCAGGCCATGCCCCTTCATGTAGTCGCGCGTGCCGTCGCGCGAGACGCCCACGCCGCAGCCGGGCGACGCCTTGCCGCGCCAGGTCGCGAAGAGCGCATCGACGCGGGCGTGACGCTGGGCCCGGGTCTCTCGCACCGGTTGGGCTCGGGCGACAGGAACCACCAGCCCCCACGAGACGAGGGCCACCCACAGCAGGAGGGAAAGAGAAGGTCTCATGCGCGGAGGATTCCGGAACCCGCTCACCCCGTGTGCGGCACATCTGCGAAGCGCCGCCCGGCATCGGTGAGCGCCACGATTCCGGCGGTGGACGACTCCCCCTGGAGGCGAGTCCCCTCGGCCCCGCCCAGGTGCCCCCCCGTTCCACGCCCCATAAGCGCGCGGAATCATAGGGCGCCTCTCGGGTGAGACCTGAGTCACGATTCAGGAGAACCCCTTCCCCATCCTTCCGACGACAAGACCTTCTCCGAGGTGGACGGGACGAGGGATGCCGTCCTTGAATCCGCCGCATGACGCGGAGACTCGGCGAGCGGCTGGTGCTGGAAGGCGTGTTGACGCCGGAGCTGTTGTCGCGAGCGCTCGCGCATCAACAAGAGACGGGCCAGAAGCTGGGTGAGTGCCTGGTGCGGCTGGGCGTGGACGAAACACCGGTGCTGCGGCTGCTGGCGCAGACGCTCTCGACGCGCTTCGTCTCCACCGAGAAGCTCAAGCTGGCGAAGGTGGACCCCGCCCTGCTGGAGAAGGTCCCCGTGCGGCTCGCAGAGGGCTTCGACTTCATGCCCCTGCGACTGGCCCAGGGCGTCCTCTACGTGGCCATCGCGGAGCCGCAGCGCCAGCGCGCGCTGGAGGAGATTGTCCGCACCGTGGGCGTCACGCAGGTGCTGCCCTTCGTCGCCGTGCGCAGGTCCATCCGCGCGGCCATCCGCAAGCACTACTACGCGGTGGCGGACGCCTTCGAGCATCCGCCGGAGGACGAGGCCTGTCCCCACTGCGGCGCGCCCACGCTCCCCAAGGGCTTCCAGTGCCCCCGCTGTGAGCTGTTGCTGGTGCGCCACGTCGAGGACCTGCCTCCCCGCGACAACGTCTCCCTGGTCCGCGCGCTCCTGACCCAGCCCGAGCGACAGGGCACCTCGGGCACCCCTCGCGCTCCACAGTCGGAGGCCACGCGGCTGGCGCCGTTCGACACGGCCCAGGAGGGCTCACAGGCCCGGCCGTTCCTGGTGGGCGGGTTGAGCGTGACGAACCTGCGGCTCAGCCCCTTCGAGGCGTATGTGCTCTCCCTCGTCGACGGGCACACGTCGCTGTCGGACCTGTCGCTCATCACCCAGCTCGCGGAGGTGGAGCTGCGCGCGCTCTTCGCGTCGCTCGGGGAACGGGGCGTCACCCGGCTCTACGAGCCCCCCGCGCCGACAGCCCGCGCGGCCTCCGTCCCGGCCGAGCCGACGCCTCCGCCCGTTCCCTCAGTGGCGCAGGCCGGGCGCGCGGTGCCCAAGCCCTTCGTGGAGGACGCCAACGAGGATGTCCTCCAGCGCGTCATCCGGTTGGAGCAGGCGGGACGGTGGGCGGAGGCCATCGAGTTGCTGGAGCGGGGCATCGGCCTGCTCCCCCACCCCGCACCGCTCTACAACCGCCTGGGGATGATTCTGCTGAACCACCACCGGGACTACGAGCGCGCCACGGCCCTGTTCCAGAAGGCCTCCGACCTGGCGCCGGAGAACAACCTCTACACGATGAACCTGTACTCGGTGATGTGCCTCCGCGCGGACGCCACCAACGCGGGCCAGCACAAGGCGCGCCGCTGACGCATCAGCCCTCGCCCAGGAGACCGGGCCGCAGGGAACGGACACGAGGTCCCATGCGGCCCGTCTGGAGGAGCGCGGCTCAGGACTTCTTGTACGCGTCCGCGATGCGCAGCAGGTCCGCGATGGTGAAGTCTCCGCCCGAGCCGTAGGTGGGCTTCCAGCCCTTGTTCTGGAGGAAGGACGTGGGGTCGTTGAGCAGGACGCTGAAGAACGTCTCCCCGACGATGCGCCCACCCACCGGTCCGAGGAAGCGGCCCTGGTTGGCCAGGTTCGCCTCCTTGAGGATGTAGTACCAGAGCGGCGCCACCGTGCTCCCCCACCCCTGCGGCAGACCCAGCTGGGAGTTGGCGTAGCGGGTCGTCCCCAGCGCCTCGGCCACGGTCTGTCCGGCCGGCAGGGTGAACTCGTTCTGGCGCAGCAGGTTGCGCCCCGCGAGCGACAGGTACAGCGGGTCCGGCTTGCCCTGGTACTGCGGATGGTCGAAGCCCGGGATGAGGGCCTCCGGCAGGTTCAACAGCTCCGAGGCCAGGTACGTGTCGAACAGCTTGGCGCCCTGCGGAGTGACGCCGGAGCCCAGGTTGAAGAAGTTCTTCCAGTCCACGCGCTTCTCCGGGCTGAGGAACGTCCCGGGCTGGTGCAGGTCGAAGATCTGCACGTTCGAGTAGCTCGCGTTGACGGTGTACGTCTCCCGAATCGTCGCGTGCCCCATGCGGTAGGCGGCGGCGGAGAACTCGATGGGGATCTGCTGGAGGTTGGGCGGGAAGTACTGCGGCCCCTGGTTCACCAGCTTGCCGTAGAGCTCGTCGCCGACGAAGCGGCGCACGAAGTCATGGTAGACGATCCATTGGTAGTGCCAGCGCACTCGCTGTGAGGCCTCGGCGAAGAGCGCACCTCCGGAGAACGAGCCCGACAGGTCCTTCACCACCTGGTTGTGGAACTTGATGAAGGCCAGGTGCAGCTGATTGACGAACATGTTGTCGTCGTTGCGCGGGTCTCCGATGATGGCCGTGCCCTGGACGTTGCGCAGCACGTCCCCGTCCGGGTTGTCCTGCCGCCCGAACAAGAGCGTGGCGCCGTCCTTCGCGTCGAACAGGAAGGCGTCCTGCACCGGCCCCCGGCCATAGATGTTGCCCAGGTCCAGGGTCGGGGTGATGGCGTCGCGCGTCTGGTTGGGCTGGGTGCCCCGGCTGTTGATGTCCGAGAACACGTCGAACGTCAGGTCATGGTCCAGGAACTGGCCCAGGAACGTGTAGCCCGCGGAGATGGTGGGGTTGTCCTGCGGCACGCTCGGGCCCAGCCGGGCATCGTCCATGGGCCCGCCCGGCAGCGTGAGGGCGCGGAGGTCCTCCACGTTGAAGACGGAGGGACGCAGGTCCGGGAACATGCGGAAGAAGTCGGAGACGACGGGGCCGTTGTCCCCGGTGAGGGACTGCGCGGACTTGCTGGAGACGGCGGGGCCCACGACGCCGTGGGGGCGCACCAGGTTGCCGGACGGCGCCTTGGACAACATGGCCGACCCGGTGCCCCGGTGGAATGGACAGCCGCTGCCCGGGAGCGCGGCCGTGACGCGCGGAGGAATCTTGTCACTCATGACGAATCTCCTGTGTGTCGAGCGGCGTGGCTCAGGTGGTGATGGTGATGTACGGGTCCCACGAGTACGTCCCCACCTTGTTGCCCAGGTTGTCCGTCACCTGGACGTAGAGCTGGTAGGTCACCTTCTGGTCCGTCAGCGCGGCGGTGGGCTGCAGCGCGGTGGACTGGAAAAAGAAGTCCACATAGGGCTGGGTGTTGTAGCCATCCACCTGGCCACCGGCGACCTCGGGGACCGGCACCTTGATGTGGGACACCAGGGGCTGGGGCGGCGAGATGCACTGGGCATTGCCGGAGACGCGCATCTTGTAGAGCACCGCCGAGTAGCTGGTGTTGAGCGTCAGCGACGCCATCCGCCAGCGCAGCGTGTCGCTCGTCTTGGCCGCGACGGTCAGCTCGGAGATGGCCTCCATGCCCACCGCATCGTCCTTGCGCACCAGCATGTACACACAGTCCGCGATGGCCACCCCCGGCTCGTCCGCCGAGCCGTTGGCGCCGTACTCCTTCAGCACCTTGTCCACATCCACCACGGTAAGCACATCGATGAAGCCATCATCCTGAGCCATGACGCACCTGTTCCTTGCAGTTCGAGTCGAGACAACTCCAGACATCCACCCGCGCGGCCCGCGTCAGGCGGTGATGGTGATCTTCGGGTCCCAGGAGAAGTAGCTCAGGATGTTCCCGTCGTTGTTCGCCAGGGCGAACGTGAAGGTGTAGACCAGGGGCGTCGTCGTCGGGTTCACCGCCGTCGCCTGGAAGTAGGCATCCTTGTACGTCTGCTTCGAGTCCACCGTGACCTGATTGCCGTGCACCGACGGCAGGGGCACCGTCACCGTGGGCTCGATGAGGATGGGCGAGGTGATGCAGCCCTCCCCTCTCAGGATGTCGCACCCGTTGAGCGCGACGCTGAAGCGCGTGTTGCCCGTCAGCGAGGTGATGCGCCACCGGATGTTGTTGTTGGTGTTGACGACGATGTTCAGGTCATCCGTGGCCTGGCCCGAGAGCATCTCGTCGTAGCGGATGAACATGTAGACGTACGGGGTGGGCTCTCCCAGGTCCACGGGGTGATTGGAGTCCGTGCTGAACTTCCCCTGGTAGTCCAGGTAGAGGTTCTCCGCGTCCACGACAATCAAGACATTGGCGGTGTTCTCGGTATCTGCCATGACGACCTCTGGGGTGCTGCCGGGGTGGAGTGCTCAGCGGGGCCGGAGGATTCCGGGCCGCTGGATGGAGAAGGGCTGGATGTTGGTGCGCGTGACGCCCGTGAGCGCGAGCTCCGACAGGATTCGCCCGAGCAGCGGCGCGAACTTGAACGCCTGCCCCGTGTCACCGGTGAACAGCAGCACGTCCGGATGCCCAGGGAGGACATCCAGCACGAAGTTCAAATCGGGCGTCATCGTATACAGACAGCCCACGGGGTCCACCGCCAGGGATTGCAGCCCCCGGAAGTGCTCGCGCATGAAGGTGTTGAGCAGGTCCACCATGCGTGGGTCCGCCTGGGGCGGCGAGGTGGGCGGCAGGGGCGACTTCAGGAAGGTGAAGTCGGTGCCCACCTTGATGCGGCCGGGCGTCAACAGCGGCGGCAGCCCGTAGTAGGTCGTGGTGTCGTCCCCGGGGAACTTCGGCGCGCCGAAGTAGAACCACAGCGGGTACGTGTACTGGGACGGGGACACCTCGAAATAGGCATACGTCATGCTCCAGATTTCGAGCGCGAGCTGGATGTTCAGGCTGTCGAGCACGCCGTTGGTCCACGCGGACGGCACCAGGATGAGCTTCTTGCCGGTGTAGGTCCCCTGCGCGGTGGTGACGGTGACCTGGCCAGGCGCGTCCTGGATGCGGCTGACCGTCCGGCGGGGAATCATGTCCACGCCCCGCTCGCGGCACTGCTCGGCGAGCGCGCGGAGCGCCCGGTCCGCAGCGATGACGCCCGCCTGGGGTTGCACCAGGCCCACCACGTCGTCGCTCAGGCCCTGGAGCACGGGGAAGCGCTCCGGGAAGTCCGCCGCGGTGAGGCGCTGGAAGGGCAGGCCCTGCTCCTCCAGGACGGCCTCGGAGTCCTTCAAGTCCCCCTCGGGCGTGTCCACGCCGCTGGGCGGACCGAAGAACAGGAGCGAGGTGTCGTTGAGGATGCCGTTCAGGCCGCTGTCCGACTCCAGCTCCCGCCAGAGCGGATAGGCGGACTGCGCGAGCAGGGACAGGTGCGGGTCCGAGTACATCACCCGGAAGAAGCGCGACTCGCCCTTCGAGGAGAAGAAGGCGTTGTCGAAGTCGAACTGGTCCAACAGCAGGACCTTCTTGCCAGCCTTCGAGCACCACCAGGCCGCGGACAGACCGATGGCGCCCGCGCCCACGACGACCACGTCATAGGAGTCCATGTCTTCGTCTGCTTTCGTTTCGGAGGAGGGTGTCTGTCGTTACCAGCCGAGGTAGTACTGGCTGTCCAACCAGGCGGGCCACGCGAGCCCGAAGTGCGCCTGGAGCATCTTCTCCGCCTCGCAGAAGGCGCCCTCCACCCAGCCCTGCTGGTCCGAGTACGCCTCGCCGCAGATGTGGAGGTGCTCGTCCGGGTCCGGCCGGCGCATGAAGGGCATCACGTCCCGCACGCTCACCCCGGCGCGCCACGCGTGATACCCACCGCCGTAGGGGTCATCCGTCCAGTTGCGGAAGTAGGAGACGTACGGCTGGGGGACGGGGTTCGCGGGCCCGTGCAGCTCCTGGAGCTGGCTCACGGCCTCCGCCACCATCACCGCCGGGGCCTGCAGGTCCTCCACCTGGGCCAGCGCCTCGCGTGAGGCCAGGGCCGTGGGCCGGGGCTTGAAGCGCTCGAGCTGCTGGTGGGGCGAGTCCATCAGCGCGGACCAGAAGGGCGTGGTCCGCATGTCGTTGTAGCTGGCGAGCAGGATGGAGTGGCTGTTCACCGAATCCGTACCGAAGTAGTAGCACTGCCGCATGGGCAGGTCGGTAATCGACTCGCCCGCCACGGCCTGGAACTCCTGGTTCCACCAGGGGGACTCGAAGCCCATCAGCAGCTTGAAGGACGGCTCGGAGATGACGGCGTCCAGGTTCTTGCGCACCTCTGCGCTCACCTGTGGCTGGGTGAAGAACCGGTCCGCGCCAATCAGCTCCAGCGCGCGCCGCGGCATCGCGAGCACCACGGCATTGGCGTACACGGTCCACGACTTGCCGCTCTGGACGTTGTTCAGGGTGAGGACATACCGGTACGGGCTGCCCTCCGGCGCGGGGGTGAGCGCCGTCAGGCCGTTCTGTCCCCAGAGGTGGGCACGCTTTCCGCTCGGGTCCTGGGCGACGAAGCGCTGGGCGAGCGTGTTGCCCAGCTGGTCATAGCCGCCCTTGAGCGTCTGGTATTCCACGCTCGCGAGCGAGAAGTCGCCCACGAGGTACGGGAAGGCCTCCGCGGCGTTCCAGTTGATGGTGTTGGAGTAGTAGCCGCCGGCCACCGCCAGGAACTCGTAGGCCTCCTGGCCCACCTGGTCCTTCAGGAGGTTCCAGAAGCCCAGGTCATTGACCTTCTTGCCCTGGTAGGGCCCTGGCTTGCGATAGGTCAGATTGGGTTTGATGTCGTCCCAGTCCCGGGCGGTGAGCTCGAAGGTGTAGTCGTAGGGCGCGGTGAACTTCACCTGGTTCGAGTAGCGCTCCTGGAACCAGGGGTCGGCCATGAGGACGTCGTAGATGACCTTGTTGAAGAGCTGGTCCGAGTCGAAGCCCACCACCTCGTCGGGCAGGAAGTAGCGCGTCTTGAACGTGCGGCGGTCCGCCTGGGCGTTCGCCCACTCGTCGGCCTTGAAGCGCTGGCCACGCAGGTAGCGGTAGTGGTGCTTGTCGTCGCCCAGGGGGAAGTCCTGGGGCGTCAGCTCCTGGGAGAAGACGTCGGAGATGAGCGAGTCGACGATGACATGCGATTGCAGGTAGCGCATGCCGCCAATCTCCGCCGCCAGGGAGATGCCGGGCAGGAAGACAGACTCGATGCGGCCGCCCAATCGCTCACTCAACTCGAAGAGGTGCACCGAGGAAGGGCGCGTGGCACCCTCCGCGAGGTCCCCGACGAGCAGCCGCCAGCCCGTGTAGAGCCCGGAGACGCCCGCACCGATGATGGCGACGTCGAGCTGGAGCCCGTCGTCCATTCCCGTGTCCATCGGGGGTGGATTCACTCGCGACATGTCTGCCTCTCAGGGGATGGGGCACCGTGCCCTATTTCAGGGAATTCCCGTGCAATCCCTGCACCACCAAATTCACGACTGCCTTTCGTCTGCCTTCAAGGACTTGCGGCGGAGCGGGGGCAGGCATTGACGTGTCAGGCTTCAGCCGCCCTGGTTGGAGGACGGAGGGCGCTGACACGTCATGGATGGCGCGGACGCGTCAACGCGAGGAGCGCCCCTGACGCGGAAAATTCCGGGCTGGGCATCAGGAGGGGGCGTGTCGATCTTCCCCTTCGATATTCGTCGCCGATTTGAAGGCGCCTTTTCGGCACCCTCTCGCACCTGGAGGAGTTCCCATGTCCTACATCGATGGTTTCGTCATCGCCGTGCCGACCGCGAACAAGCAGAAGTTCATCGACCACGCCAGCAAGGGCGACCCCGTCTTCATGAAGTACGGGGCCCTGCGCGTGCTCGAGTGTTGGGGGGACGACGTGCCGAGCGGCAAGCTCACCGACTTCCGCCGGGCCGTGCAGGCCAAGGACGACGAGACGGTGGTCTTCTCCTGGGTCGAGTGGCCCGACAAGGCCACGCGCGACGCCGGCATGGCGAAGATGATGGAGGACCCGGACATGAGCCCGGAGAAGAACCCGATGCCGTTCGACGCCACGCGGATGATCTACGGCGGCTTCGCGCCGGTGGTCGAGCTGAAGAAGTAGCCAGGTCGCAAGCGCCGGGGGCTCAGGTCAGCAGCCGCCCCCGCGCGCCCTCGACGACCAGCTGCAGCAGGGGCGAATGCAGCCCGCCGCCCCCATGCTCGCTGACGCGGCTCCACTGGGGCTCGCCGGAGTCCGCGTCGAACGCCGTCAGGGTCTCCCGGTGCGAGACGATGACCTGCCCCTGCTCGACGAGCATCGTTCCGCCAGCGAACGTCGACGACTGCTCGGAGTCCACGCGCTGGGCCCAGAGCAGGCGCCCGCTCCCGGCGTCGAGCGCGTGGACCTCCAGGAAGACTCTCTTCGTGAACGTTCCCTCGGCCCCGCCGGAGAACACGAACACGCGCCCCTCGCGGAGCTCCGCGGATGTCGGCCGGGGCCGCACGCCCGGCACCGACTTGCCGGGCACGGCGAAGGTCCACACCGTGTCGCCGCTGGCGCGGTCATACGCCGCGACGAGTCCGTTGAAGGCCGTGATGAGCAGGGAGCCAGGCGCTGGCGAGGTGTCATTCATGACACGCCGGGATACCACAACCCTATTGCGCCAGCGTGGAGCGATACGACGCCAGGGTGCACCGCATGCGCTGCACCTGCTCCGCGGTGAAGCCCGTCATGCACGCGTCGTCGGTCAGCTCCATGTAGTTCTGCACGGGGACGGGCTCGCCCCCACAGCTGGTGAGCCCCACGGGGCAGCCCTTGTGGGACGTGACGTTGGGCGCCGTGTCACAGATGCGGTCGCCCGTCGTGTAGCAGTCCGGCGCCGTGGCGATGCCACAGCCCGCGTAGTACGTGTGGAACAGGCCCAGGTAGTGCCCCACCTCGTGGGTGACGGTCCTCCCCTGGTGGTACGGCACCACGGGCCCCACGCGGCCGAAGGCCAGCCAGTTGATGACCACCCGGTCCTGCGGCTGCCCCACCGCGCCCGAGGGGTCCGCGGGAAGGAACGGCACATACCCGCGCGAGCCGCCCGCGCTGTTCGTGTAGAGGTTCAGATAGCGCGTCGGGTCCCACGCGAGGGTGTTCCAGTAGCTGCCCTGGTCCTGGTACCAGGTCGTGTTGCAATAGCGCTGGATGCCCGTCGTCGGGTTGCCCGCGGGGTCCTCGGTGGCGAGGAAGAACTCCAGCTTGCTGTCCACGCCCGCGGCTCCCGGCGTCCCTGTCAGCGCGCGGAAGTCCTCGTTGAGGACCGTGATTTGACTGTGCACCAGCGCGTCCGAGATGTTGCCGTTCGCGCACGCCGTATCCGAGATGAGGTGCACCACCACCGGGATGCGCCGCACCGTGGTGGGCTGCCACAACGGCCCGGGCACGGTCTGCGCCAGGGAGCAATCCGAGGGCGTGAAGCTCGCCACCCGGAGCGCGGGCGCCGGCTCGGGCGCGACACAGCGGTCCGCGTGCAACGAGAAGACCTCCGAGGAGAACAGCGCCAGGACGGAGGACACGAGGGCATGGGCTGGGAGCATGGGCTTCACGCTACCCAGCCGCGCTGACGCCTTCCAAGTGGCCGGGGTGGGCGCATGGGGGGTGGAATGGTAGGAAGAAGGAATGGCTCGCCCTCGTCCCACATCGCCACGCTGCCCTCGGTGCAACGCACCGTTCACGCTGGTCGCCGAGCAGGTCCTGTACACCTGTCACTACTGCAACGCGTCCATCGATACGAGGGGAGAGCAGGCGCCGCGTCCGCTCTACCAGGCTCCGTCGGCGACGGGGCCCAACAGGTTGCCGCTCGCCCTGGGAATGGGGATTGCCATCATGCTGCTGGGCGCCATGGCGGGCTTCTTCGCCATGGGGGGCTCGAGCGAGCCCTACACGCCCCCGCCCTCACGCGCCGAGCCGGTCCCCCCGCCCCCCACCGCGCAGGTGCCGCCCGCGCCGCCCCCGAAGCCGAGGTTCGCGTGGGACATGGACAACACCCCCACGGTGACGGACGTCAACGGGGACGGCACGGACGACATCATCGGGACCATTCGTCGCGGCACGTCGTTCGACCGCTACTCCACGGCCGCCTTCGACGGGAAGACGCTCGAGCCCCTCTGGGAGGTGCCCATCGAAGGCGCGGCCCCCACGGACCTCGCGTCCCGTGAGCGCTACATCCGGCAGGGCGCTCGGCTGGTGCGACGGGAGGCCATGGCGGTGAGCCTGCTGGAGCTGGCGACCGGCAAGGTCGTGGGGCGCGTGGCGCTGTCGGACAAGCCCGACAAGCTCTGCATCCCCCAGGAGGACACCTCCGCCGTGTGGGTCTCGGTGGTGGACCAGCAGAACATCCTGCTCGACACGGCGACGGCGACCGCGCGCCCCGCCTCCCAGACGCCTCCCAACTGCCAGCGCCCCGAGCGCACCCGTTACGACTGCTCTCCCGCCATCCACCGGAAGACGCATCTGCCGTGCTCGCTCGCCGTCCAGGCCCCGTCCATCCCGGGCTTCCGCGGGCAATACATCTACACGGCGCATGGGCTCGACGTGGTGCTGGGCGCCCGGAACCCGGGGACGCGCGTCCCCATGGCGGCGGTGTTCGAGAAGGGCGCGAAGCAGCCCCTGTGGCACGGCGCCATCGCCGACATGGACATCGAGCAGGTCTTGGAGACCACGCCGGAGGCCCTCGACATCTCCGAGGACGCCCTCTTCGTCGCCTATCGGCTGAGGGCTGGCGGCATGCACCTGGTGCGCCGGGACGTGAGGACGGGGGCCGTCGTCTGGGACGTGCCCGTCCCCCGCTCCAAGGACGGCTCGCTCGTCACCAGCTTTCGCAAGCAGGGGGACCGGCTCTACGTGCCCCACTGGATGTGGCTGGATGTCTTCGACGCGAAGACGGGCAACGTGATTGGCACCCTCGGCACCTGGTAGCCGAGGGCGCCTTTCCAAGACTCAGCGAGCCGCCGGCCACAGGCGCACCACCAGGGCCGCCAGCGCGGAGACCGTGGCCAGCAACGTCACCGCGCCCCAGCCCCACCCGGCCAGCACGAGGCTGCCGCTCACCGCGCCCAGCGACATGCCGATGAACACGCAGACGAACAGCACCGCGTTGAGCCGGCTGCGCGCGGCCGGGTCGATGCCGAACACCATCGTCTGATGCGCCACCAGCGTCATCTGCACGCCCAGGTCGAAGCCAATCGCGCTGGCGCCGAACAACCACAGCCGCGCATCCGGCTGGAGCCACGGTGCGGCGAACATCGCGGCGAACGCCACGGCCGTCAGCCCCGCGCCCAGCCGCGTGACGACCTCGGGACCGAAGCGGTCCGACACGCGCCCGGCGATGGGCGCGCCCAGGGCCCCCGCCGCGCCCGCCAGGCCGAAGGCGCCCGCCGCCGCGCTGCCCAGGTGGAACGGCGCGCCATGCAGCATCACCGCGAGCGTGGACCAGAACGCGCTGAAGCCCACCGAGAGCAGCCCCTGGGCCAGCGCCGCCCGGCGCAGCGCGCCGTACTTGCGCCACAGGCCCACGAGCGAGCCGAGCAGCGCGCCGTAGGAGAGCGTGCTCGTCGGATGGAAGGCCGGCAGCCCGCGCCACACCACCGCGCCAATCACCACCACGCTGCCCGCGGCCATCAGGTACATGGCGCGCCAGCCGAGCTGCTCGGCCACGACGCCGCTGACGACGCGCGAGAGCAGGATGCCGAGCAGCAGGCCCGTCATCACCGTCCCCACGACACCGCCGCGCTCCCTCTCGGGAGCCAGGGTCGCCGCGGCGGGCACGATGTCCTGCGCCACCGTCGCCGTGAGCCCCACCACGAAGCTCACCACCAGCAGCGGACCGATGGCGGGCGCCAGGCCGCTGAGCAGCAGGGCCACCGCGAGCAGGCCGACCTTGATGAGGATGATGCGGCGCCGGTCGAAGCGGTCCCCCAGGGGCGTCAGCAGCAGGATGCCCAGCGCGTAGCCCAGCTGGGTGAGCGTGGGCAAGAGCCCCACCGCCGTGTCCGAGGCGCCGATGGAGGAGCCCATCACTCCCAGCATCGGCTGGCTGTAGTAGAGCGAGGCCACCGAGAACCCGGCGCTCGCCGCCAGGAGCAGGCGCAGCCCCCTGGACATCGAGCCCGAGTCTCCGGGGCCCACCAGTGCGAGGCGAGGCGCGCGGGCCTCGTCCAAGGGCAGCGCTCCTCTTCCCGCGGGTTCATGTACAGCGCGAATGAAGGACATGACGTTCACCTGGGTGCCACGAGTCGAGGTGAAGGTGTCCCAGAGCGACGACCCACGGTAGTAGCGGGGCTCGCACAGCGGATATACGCTCCACGTATAGTCATGCCCCGCCCTCCCAAGTCCGCTCGGCCGCGTGCCCTCCCGAAGCCGCCGCCCACCACCGCCGACCGGCTCGAGCTGATGCAGACCTTCCTGCGAATCGTCGACGCGGGGAGCCTGTCGTCGGCCGCCGCGCAGCTCGGCACCACGCAGCCGACGGTGAGCCGGCGCCTCCAGGCGCTGGAGCGCTCGCTCGGCCTGCGGCTGCTGCAGCGCTCCACCCACGCGATGAAGCTCACCGATGACGGCGCGCGCTGCTACGAGCGGGCGAAGGAGCTGCTCGCCAACTGGGAGATGTTCGAGGCCGACCTGCGCGGCGCGAGCGACGAGCCGGAGGGCACGCTGCGCGTCGTCGTGCCCCATGCCTTCGGACAGCAGCTGTTGGTGGAGCCGCTGACGGAGTACCTCCACCGGCACCCGCGAGTCAGCGTCGAGTGGCTGCTGCACGACCGCGCGGTGGACTTCATCGCGGACGGCATCGACTGCGCGATTCACGTCGGCGAGGTGAAGGACCCCAGCGTGGTCGCCCTCCGCGTGGCGGAGGTGCCGCGCATCGTCGCCGCCGCGCCCTCGGTGCTGACGGGGCGCTCCCGGCCCACCCACCCCGACGAGCTGGCGCGACTGCCCTGGCTGTCGCTGCGCACCTTCTATCGCAACGAGCTGTCGCTAACCCACGTGGCCACCGGTGAGGCCCAGACCATCGTCTTCCAGCCGCGCGTGAGCACCGACAGTCTCTATGCGCTCCGGAGCGCGGCGCTGAAGGGGCTCGGCATCTGCGTGGCGTCCGCGTGGGTGCTGCATGAGGACATCGTGAAGGGTCGGCTCGTCCACCTGGTGCCGGAGTGGCAAGCCGCCGTCCTGCCGATGTACCTGCTCTACCCCGCCGCGCGGTTCCATCCCGCGAGGCTGCGCAAGTTCGTGGCCCTGATGCGCGAGCTGATTCCCACCGCGCTCGCCGTGGCCACGCGCAAGCAGTGAGACCTCGCGAAACACAGACATCGCCTCCCCGCAGGTAGCCCCCGCAAAGAGCGGGGCCCCGCACGAGTTCCCCGGCACATCTCACCAGAATGCCACAGCCCGATTGTCTGATGCCTGCCGTTCGGGCCGACGCGTTTGTATTCATCTATTTCACGCCTTAGACATGGAGTGCTGGATTTATCTGAAAATCTGGCGGCGCCCGCTGGCGTCTCACGTCCAAAGAAAGGCATGACCATGAAGAAGCTGCTCCTGGGAATGTTCCTGGCAACGCTGTCGCTCGTCGGCTGTGGCACAGAGGAGGCGAACCTGCCGGAGACCGGGCAGGTGGTGACCACCGAGGATGGCCGCGAGCTGGTCATCGAGCAGCGCTCGGCCGAGCCGGGGGAGGAGGCTCCAGACGTCGATGCCGCCAACGTGAGTGTGGACGAGGACGGTCTCGCCTGCTGGGTGGTGCTCAACTATTGCCGGCACCCGGATACGGGGCGGCCGCATTGCACGGCCACCGGCTGCACCATCGCCCAGGCCATCAAGCATTGCCAGGCGCTCATCAGGAAGCACTGCTGAGCCATCGCCCACGGGGCGAGTGGGAGCACCACCCGCCCCGTGGGTTCACGGGAAGGCGTAGCCCAGCAGCTGCTCGGTGACGTGCCCCTCGCAGTTGGACGCGGGGGAGATGAAGTGGTCCTGCCCCGCCCCGATACGGCAGCGGTAGAGCGGCACGGAGCCCGCCACCTGGCTGGTGTGGATGTAGCCCACCGGTCCCAGCGAACGCAGGCCCTCGCAGCCCACCTCCCCGCTGATGAGGTTGTGGTTGCCCACCTGGCACTCGTAGAGCATGCGGGTGCCCGCCACGGGGTCTCGCCACAGACGCCATGACGCCTCCACGGTGAAGCCCGACGGGAGGAGCCGCGACGACGCCCAGTGCCCCCGCGACGCGTGGTTGCCCCGGCGCAGCCGCGTGTACGGCAGCGCCTCGAAGCCGCAGGACAACCGTGGCGGGTTCAGGTCATTGCGGTTGGCCAGGGCCCACGTGGCCCACGCGGGCTTCGCGGAGCCGTCCACGCGCATCAGCCCGAGCGCCAATCCCCCCTCCCCGGCGTTGTCCTGCATGCGGTGGTAGATGTAGCTCTCGATGCCGGGCGTCCCCAGCACGTTGTGGAAGCTGTTGCACACCGCCGTCGCCTGCGCGGCCTCCGACGACGGCGAGGCGGAGCTGATGCCGCTCTCCGTGAGCTGGACCTCCCAGGCATGGGGGCGGTTGGGGAACGTCTGGCGCAGCCACCCCAACAGCACGCCCAGGTTGCCGTACGTCACCCGGGGATAGTCGAGCGGGGAGAACTCCGGCCGGCGCAGGTCGGGAGCGTACGGGTGGTACGCCACGCGCCAGGAGCGCGAACCCACGCGCGCCGCGAAGCCGGTCAGGAACGTCACTCCGGACAAGAGCGGGCTGGAGGCGGCGGGCGCGTCGAACTCCGGCCCGAAGTGGTGCTCCAGCGAGATGAGCACCTTCGCGGACGGCTGCCACGCCATGACCTGGTCATAGGCCGCGTTGTAGTTGGCGGCGTAGGCGTCCAGCCACGCGGCGGTATCGCAGGCCCCGGCGCCCTGCCCACAGCCGATGTCGAACCAATCGTTGGCGTTGACCTCGTTGTGGATGACGAAGTCCGCGATGCGACCGTGGCCGTTCAGGCCGTCGTAGCGCCTGGCCAGCATGCCCGCGAAGCGGCCGTAGTCCGCCGCGTTGTTGGGCGCGCAGAAGATCTCGAAGCCCGCCGACGCGGGCGTGCAGGTGCGCCCCACCCGGGCCCAGGCTGGCACGCCGTACACCACCGCCGTCACCACCACGCCTCTCGCGGACCACTCGCGGATGGCGGTGTCCACCATGGCGGGCACCTGGAAACAGTGGGCGTTGTACTCCACCTCACCCGCCGCGCAGGGCGGCGCCTTGAGCGAGGGCTCCCACTGGGCCCACACCAGGTTCATGGCCACGCCCCCGGCGTTGTTGCCGGCGATTTCGGCGTAGCTCGGCCAGAAGTCGGGCTGGATGCCCTTGATGCGGTAGCCGCTCCGCGTGGGATAGGGCAGGTCCGCCACCGCCACGGACGGAAGCCCCACCACCACGGCCAACGCGAGGGCACACAGCCCTCCGCTCCATCGACTCAATGCCAGATGCATGTCCCACGCTCCAGGAATGACGAGGCCCGGGAGGAAACCGCTCCCTCCCCACCGGCCCGCCCCCATGGATATACATGCAGCCCCAATCCCGACCCAAGCGGTCCGACAGGTCCGGCCCCACGGCGGGAAGCAAGGGATTGGGCGAGGCCACGTCGAGGCTGATGCCAGACAGGTCGCAGGAGGCGTTCTAGTTGGACGCCACCGCGTGCGCCCCGGACGCGGCGTGCCGCTCGACCTCCCCGGGACACGCAGAAGGGCCGTGCTCACCTGTGGGGAATGGAGCCCGGGCTCGTGTCTTGCACGGTGCGGCCCACCTCGCAGCATCGGAGACGTGTGCATGCCATGCATCTGGTGTGACAGGGGGACGTGCATCATTCCCGGGCATGCCGTCGTCCGGGAGTACGACGTGGGCGAGCCCGACGACCTCCCTCCCCTGGTGGACGATGACGGGCAGGCCCCCGAGCCCATCCCCATCTTCGACCTCTCCGGGCAGAGCCTCCAGCGGCTCTTCCCGCGACCACCGCCCCCGCGGCCCCTCCCCGAGCCGCTGCTGCGCCCCCCGGCGTACACGCGGTTCTGGGACCTGCACCTGACCGACCACCATGGGTGGTACGACTTCTGCCTGAACATCCTCCCGGAGGTGCACTACCAGGAGCGCAAGAACGCGAACCGGCCCGGCTGGCGCCCCGGCGACGGGCGGATCCGCGTGTCCTGGCGCATCGCGCGGGACTTCCGCGCCTCGCTCCGCGCGCAGATCTCCGCCCTCCAGCGGATGGTCGAGTTCTGCCAGGCGCGCCAGGGAGAGATTGTGGGGCTCGGCAACGCGCCCGCCCGGAGGCTGACCGCGTACTTGCAGGATGAATTCGCGAACGAGGTGGGCAGACTCGAGGCGCTTCCCCAGCAGCCCGAGGTGAAGAAGCAGTTCTCGGTCTTCACCCTGGCCATCGCGGACGCCCAGCGCCTGCTCCAGTCCTGCTGGAGGAACCCCCAAGCGAGGGCGGCGGAGTTCGGGGTCATCCGTTCCCGGCTCGACCCGGCGCTGGACCAGTTGCGCGAGTACCGCAACGAGCTCACCCGCCTGGAGGGTCGGCTCGAGGACTACGACCCGGACGACGACGACGCGCCGGCCTCGAGCTACTTCGCCACCATCATCTCGATGCAAGACATTGCCCGGCAACTCCCCTCCGGACTCGGAGGCAGTATGGTGCAATGGGTGACCGACCCGCTCCATCGCGGCAAGCTTCGCGTCAGCTCCCATGGTGACGGGAGGGGCAACCTCTTCATGGAGGGCGACAGCGTCCGGGGCGCGCTCGTCGGAGATTGGCTGTACGCCAATGGGCTCGAGCCGGAGCGCCAGCCTGACGGCCAGCGGCAGGACCGGGCGGGGGTGAAGGGCGAGCGCGGCCTGCTCACCATCAACCTGTCCATCTGCATGGGCGGACTCGGGTACGACGCGGAGTCGAGCACCCCCATCTTCGGAGCGCTCCAGGTCGCCGAGCAGTACACGCGGCCCGCCTTGGGCTCCGCCGTGGACCAGCTGGTCCGCCGCCTTGCCCACCATGGGGTCCATGGCATCGAGGTGACGGGAAGCAACCTCGTCGTGCGCGACGAAGGCGGGCGCTTGGGCGAGGTCGAGGGAGATGGCTGGACGCTCCTCGCGCATTCGGCGCGGAAGATCCGCGCCATCTCCTGAGCGGTGTCAGCGGGGAGCGGGCGGCGGGTCGTGAAGGGGACCGAGTCCCACGAAGGTCCGGAAGAAGCGCTCGGGGTCCATGGCCACCGAGATGAACGTCCGGGTGCCTTGTGCCGGCTCGGAGCCCCACTCCCCGCGCTCGCGCACCACGTCCACCTGTGCCCAGGTGACGATTCCCGGGTCGATGGCCGCGCACGCGGCGAGGGGGTCGTGCAGGAGCTTGCCTTCGGGCCGCTGCGCCAGGTAGCGCTCCATGGCCTCGAAGATGAGCGCCAGCCCGGGCGTCGCGGAGGCGAGGGGCCTCATGCGCTCGTGGAAGGCGCCGTCGTAGGCCAGTCCATGGGTGACGTTCTTGGACACCAGCTCGCGGCGACCCACCCGGTCCGAGGACAAGGCCAGAAGCGCGCCCTTGGGGTCTCCGTTGAAGTTGAAGGTCGGGCAGGTGCGCAGGCCCGCGAACTTGGGCAGCCGGTGCTCCGGAGGGACCACGTTGTCGCCCGCGAAGCCGCCCTGCGCCACCCACCGGTGCAGGTGGACATCCGGGTGATGCTCCAGGAGCAGCCGCAGGTTCTGGAGCGGCGCGCCCGTCAGCAGCGTCGCCTCGGGGAACCGCCTGAGCGCGCGAGCCAGCACCTCGTGCGCCAGGGCATCCGGGGCGGCGGGAGGCAGGGGTCCCAGCCACTTCGTGTGGAAGGCGGAGAGGCTCTCCTTCTGTGATTCCGGATTGCGCGCGCCCACGGGCACGTCACTCCGGCCAGCCCGCGCGAGCAGGTGTCTCACCATTCCCACCTGGGCGAGCGTGCCCGGCGTCACGGTCACCGCCCGCAGCGTGACGGCGGGGTGCGTGGCCAACAAGCAGAGGGTGAGCGCATCGTCGGGGTCGCTCGTCTCCATGTCGAAGAGGATGTCAAAGGCCATGGGGGACTCCGGGGACGCAGGGTGAGAGGTTCACCCGTGCGTCGCGCCTGACGCCCTGCTTGAGGAAGTCCTGAACGGCTGCGCGAGATTCGCGGCGAACAGCCTCGCGTCTAGAGAATGGCCCTGACGAAGAGGGACGCGACCCACACGGCCCAGACGAGCGAGATGGCGAGCAGGACGGCGGCGATGGGCCGGACCCATGTCGGCGTCGGCGATTTGTCACGCCAGGGCAGGAGCATCAGGTAGCCGCCCGCCAGGGAGGGAATGGGGAGCAGGTTCAGGGACGCCATCCGCGCGCTCATGATGCCCCAGGCCCGCACCAGCTCTCCTTCACGGAGCAAGCCGACGAAGCGCTCCACGCGGCCCGGCAGCGCGGAGAGATTGAACACGGCGGGGAAGCCCTCGGTGAATTGATGGAAGCCCTCCGCGGGCCCCAGGCACGCCATGGCGACGCCAATCTGCACGTACCAGGGCACCGCCAGGGCCAGTGCATGCAGCGGGGGTGGCAGCTTGAGCAGCCGGCTCTTGAGCGGCTCCGTCGAGCCCTCCTCGGCCTCTGGCACGAACGACGCGGAGCTGCCCAGGGTGATGGGATGCAGACTCCAGCCGATGCCCGCCATGCGCCACGCCACCAACTGGGGCCCATAGCCGATGCGAACCGCAAGCGGCCGTGCCCCCAAGGCACTCGCCACCACCGCCTGGGCCAGCGCCCACATCACGTTGACCGCGAGGAACAGCACCCACAGCCAGAAGAAGAGGGCGACCCTGTCCATGGGAGGAATTCTATCCCCTTTCCCACGGGAAAGGACCCCGGGTCGGTCCGGACGCCCCGTGCTCCCTGTCTCGATAACGCAACAAGGCACGGCTGATGAGCGTGTGTCTTTAGCAATCGATTGCCGCTGGAATCCCGGCGAGCCGAGGGAGTGCTGGTGATCCCCTCCCTTGCTGGGGAATGATGGGGGGCCCCTCACACGGCGATTCTCCACGAACCACAGCTCGGGCCAACGAGGCGTGCTCAACTCCGGTCTGGAGGTTCACGGATGCATCGTGTCCTGACGATGTTGGTTGTGTTTGTCGGTCTGTCGTGGGTCGGCTGTGGTGGCGCGACAGGTGATGTCGCGGCTGAGGAGCTCGCGGTGTCTTCCGAGGAGCTCACGGCGTGCTCGGCCACGTGTTCCACGGGTACGGTCAGTTGTCCGGCCACGACGACCACTTGCTCCGCGACGAACAATGTCGGAGTGACGTGTGACGGGGTATTCAAGGCCTGTCCGCCGACCCCGACCTGCTCCACTCCGACGATTCTGTGTTCGAGCGTTCAGGGCAAGCCCTGCGGCCAGATTGGGTTGCAGAGGCCGTGCTGCGACAACAGCTCCAGGCCTGTCTCGTGCACCTGCGAGCCAGGCTCCCCGAGGAACATGTGGCAGTGTTAGTGTTTCCGAGGTGTCGTCACTGAGTGGGCCGAAGGGACCGGCGGGACAGGCCGGCCCCTGGACTCAGTCGCTCAGGAAGCGTGGTTCAGGACGCGTTGATTGATGGTGCCCAGGTTCATCGATTCGATGCACCACCGTGAAATAGACGGAGAGAGTGGCGCGGCAGAGTGAGGCCGCGCGAAGGACACAGATGAGTGAACCCAGCTCGGAGGTCCTGACAAACCGCCTCGCCGGTGGCCATGTCCGTCGGAGCTGAAGACCACTCCACCAGGTTCGCAGGTCACCTGACGCCACGAACCGTTCGAGAATAGAGGGCGTCCATTGAGTCCTCCGCGCCATCCGTGCGGTTCGGCGCCGCAGAAGCTCCGATGCCAATCAAGGCTCCGAACCACTCGTGCGCGAGCGCCCCCACCGCATGGCCGCCTTCGCCATCGAGCACGAGCACGGCCACCCCCTGCGTCCTCAGGAACTGCTCGCGCGCATCACCGATCGGGGCGTTCGTCACCAAGCAGAGTCGATCCTCGCTGCTTCCGTCGAAGTAGCGATACTCCAGGAGCTGCGAGAGCGCGTACCGGGTCTGTTTTACCTCGGTACTGGCATCAAGAGTCTTCGCTTCGAAGATGACGCGGCGCCCATCGGCCGGGTTCGTTGCCCACAAGTCCACGGATGTAGTGATCTCCTGAATCTCGGTCCACCCCGCATCCACCAAGTGTCGGTGGAGAGCGATGAGAAGGGCGCGGTGCTCCTTGGTGGCTTTCTCGCGGCGGGTCAACGTCTTCTCTGGATCCTCGTACTCTTCACTCGGAACGAAGGCAGAAACAGTCTGAGTGGGATCGAAGGAGCGCGGCGCACGAGACTGCCTCCTCACGGATTGAGGCTCCGTCATCGCTGGCGCATCGGAGGCATCAGCCGTTGGAGCAGCAGCATGGGTGCGAGGGCGTGACAAGTAGTCAGCATAACGCCTGAGAGCTACCTGGACGTCTGAGTCTCCTCCTGGGCCCAGTTTGTCAGCCAGTCCCTGGTCCTCTCGGATGCGGTCCACGAACGCACGCAAGATGTCGGGGCTCGCCTCCTCCACTTGCCACCCCGTCACCGCTTCAAGTCGGCGCAGCCGCGAGGCGTAGTCACTTGCTGCTTCGGGCCTGAGCGGAGACCCTGTTTTGCGTGAGATGTACTCGCTAGCCAAGTAGCGCTGGAATTCAGGGAACGACATGGCTGCATATTGCGACAGCGCATCGCCCAGTTGCAAAGGGGGGCGAAGAGTTCCTTCCCAATGCGCGAAGAGGGCCTGACACCTCCAGCAGGGTGAGCGAATCCCCCGATGGGTATGGCCACTGGCGAGGCGATTTTTTGTCAGGACCCTAGCATCCGCCAGGAGGCGCCAACACCGAAGAGCGCCTCCCGGCCCCTGCTCACATCCCAGACTCAGTACCTGAACGAGACCACTCCGCTGCAGCTTCCGCTCCCATAGCAACCCGCGACGATGGTGTAGGAACCCGAGGACAGAAGCCTCAGCGAGATGCTCGACGCCCTCCCACACACCCCGCCGAAGTCATCATTCCCCGCGACCTCCACCCCATACGGGTCGAGCAACCTCAGAAGCGTATCCCCCTGCGCGGAGGCGCCGAGGACACCGCAGGTCGCCACGGTGAAGATCGTCCCCGCGGTCAACGTGACGGAATGAGTCACCGTGTTCTGCTGGCCACTGTTCGTGTTCGTCGCGGAGTACGAGAAGCTCCCGTTGCTGGTCGTGGCCTCCTGCCCCTTCTCACAGACAAAGGGGTGGCGATTGGTGCAGGGCTGGTCGTGCCAGGACTCGGTGCTGACCGTACCATCCGGACTCTGGTAGCGATCCACGACACAGTCTTCCGCGCCCCCACCGTTGTTCGGCTCTCCCGGGTAGAAGTTCGAGTAGCTGGAGGTCGAAGGCACCCCTGACCAGACGAAGCGCCCTTCCTGCGCCTGGTCATTGAGCCCAATCCACCAATTGGGCACCGTCAGGGTGGACTGGTGCGCCTGGAGGAACGTCTCCTCCGCTGAATTGTCGATGGTCACGAGCTCGTAGCCGGCCGCCCTGCAGTGCGCCTGCGCCAAATCCCACGTCAGCCACGACGTCACGAAGATGTAGTCGTGACCACCGTAGGAGATCGCCTGCGAGGACTCCGCGAGCACCTCATCCCGCGCGCTCGCGTCCTCACCGGCTCCACATGCACTCACGAGCAGCGCGATTCCAGACAAGGCGCCTCGCGCGCACATCGTCATTCCATTGCTTCCCATGGACACCCCACTGGCGCTCTGTACGAACAATTCAAGAATAGTCACGAATACCCGTAAACCATCCACGCAACAGTCTGTCAATGATTCCTCACGGCGGGCGCCCGGGCGCGCCCACTTTGCAACCCAAATGCAAACATCCACCACGCCCTACGGGGAGCGTCACGCCAGACCCACTCAGATGATTGAGATTGCCTTGCCGGAGCAGAGCCTCACGAGCGAGTCGAGTCCGAGACGACCGTGGGTGCCGGTGTCCACTCCGGCGTCCCCATCCTCGGTCGTGGCTTCATGCTCCCACGCTGCCACTACCCTGCCCCTTGTCAGAGGCTGTAAGCACGAGCCCCCATGAGAAACCACGCCAGACTCCTGTTCCTGCCACTCCTCTCGATGTTCGCCTGCGCTCCGACGGAGGGCCCGCCGGACGGCGAGGCCCAGACGGGTGAGGCTCCCCAGGCCGCCGTGACGCCGCTGCGCGCGAAGGCGCTCGGGCGCATGCGCAACGCGGCGAAGTACTTCCACGACAACGTCGCGCGGCATGGCGGCTACGCGTGGCACCACAATGCCAGCAACCTGAGCGAGCGCTGGGGGGACATCCAGCTCGACGAAGAGCAGATCATGATTCAGTCCCCCGGGACCTCCGACGTCGCCATCGCCTTCGTCGAGGCGGCGCTCGCCGACCCCGCCACGCCCGCGCTCAAGACCTACGCGCTGGACACGGCGATGGCGCTGCGTCACGGACAGGTGAAGTCGGGAGGCTGGCGCCTCTACGCCGACTTCAAGCCGACGCCGACGCTGCGGGCCTGCTACCTCAACACCACGGCGAACTGTGGCTGCGGCGGCTGCACCACCACGGCCTACGACGACCAGGTCACCCAGAACGCCCTCATCGCGATGATGCGCGTGGACCAGCTCCTCGGGTTCGCGAACGCGGACATCTCCAGCGCATCCGCATACGCCCGCGCGCGGATGGAGACTTCGCAGTACCCCACGCACGGCGGCTTCCCCCAGGGGTTCTCCGCCCCCGTCGCCGCCCGGCCCGCGCTTTCGGCCAGCTACCCTCCGTCCATCGGAACCTCGTGCGGCCTGGCCCAGTGCCACGCGAATGCGTACACCACCGAGTACTGGGATGACCCGACGCTGAACGACAACCTCGCGACCGCCTTCGTCGAGATGCTGTACTGGGCCCAGGAGATCTATCCCGCCCGCGCCGCGACGTATCAGTCCATGCGCTCGGCCTTCGGCGACTTCCTGCGCCGGGCCCAGATGCCCCAGCCCCAGCCCGCCTGGGCACAGCAGTATGACAGCCAGATGCAGCCCCGCTGGGCGCGCAGCTGGGAGGCCCCCGCCATCGCCGGCCAGGAGAGCCAGGACGTCATGTGGGCCCTGCTCCGCCTCTACCAGCTCGACCCGAGCGTCCCCGCCAATCGCGATGCCGTCGCCACCGCGCTCGCCTACCTGGAGACGGTCGACTTCGCCAACGACACGCTCATCCACCGCTACATCGAGCTCGATGACACGGCCCCGTCGAACCTCGGCTTCTACACCGTGAAAGCCGGCGGCTATCCAGTCCGCTTCTCCTCCGCGCCGCCCACCTACCAGAACTACGCCTGGGAGGTCCCCTCGCAGCTCGCCGCCCTCCGCGCCGAGTACAACCGGCTGGCCAGCGACACCACCGTGATGAAGCGCTCGTGCCAGCAGCTGCGCTACGACACCGCGCAGGCCGTCGACGCCGCGGTCAACAACGAGAAGTGGCTCACGAACTACAGCCCGGGTGGACCTCGCAGCGGCGCCACGCCCGGCGACTACCTCGACACGAGCACCTTCGTCCGGAACCTGCGCACACTCGCCGAGTTCGTCACGCGCACGACGACCGACTGCACGGCATGGAATTACTGATGCATCCCTGATACCAGCCGGCGGACTCGGATTCCGGGCCCTGCCCGGAATATTTCCGGCCCTGGAGCCTTCACTGGACGTCGTCCGTCCATGAGCACCCTCCAGGGCCGGTCCCCTCCAATGCGCTCTTTCTCATCGATGCCGTCGTGGCGAAGTGTCCTGCCGTGCCTGCTGCTGGTGCTCCCGACAGCAGGAGCCTGGGCCGCACCGCGCAAACCAGGCGAAGTGGTCATCGAGCGCGGCAGCATCGAGCTCGAGCCGGGGAAGAAGGTCGCCTACGAGATTGGCTCGCTCTACGTCCCGGAGAACCGAAAGAAGCCGGACAGCCGACTCATCGAAGTGGGGTTCGCGCGCATCAAGGCGGCCAGACCCACGGGGGCGCCGCCCGTGTTCTGGTTGCCGGGGGGACCGGGCCTGAGCGTGCTCGGCTCACTCACCGACAACGACCCGTCCACCCGGGGGAAGGCGCGCCTGTGGGCGAACTTCAGCCAGCGGAGCGCCGACGTGGTGGTCCTCGAACAGCGAGGCTACACCCGGCGCGGGGAGATGCTCGAGTCGACGAGCGACGCGATGCCTTTGGAGCAGCCGGGGTCCATCCACGCGGAGGCCCAGGCCATGCGCGCGCTGGCGAAGCGGGCCATCACGGAGCACTCCGGCAAGGATTTGTCCGGGTACAACATCGGCGAGCTCGCCGCCGACGTGGACTCCCTGCGGCGCGCGCTCGGCTACAAGAAGATCAGCCTGTTCGGCGGCAGCTTCGGCTCGCAGTGGAGCCTCGCGGTGATTCGGCTGCACCCGGACATCGTCGCGCGCGCCGTGCTGTCCAGCGTGGAGCCCTTGAACAACGCCTTCGACATGCCCTCGCACACCTTCGCCGCGCTCCAGCGCATCGCGTACGACGCGGACCAGGATGCCGGGCTCGCGCCCTACCGTCCCGCGGGCGGGCTGATGGAGGCCGTGCGCACCCTGCGCCGTCGCCTCGCCCAGGAGCCGGTGCGGGTGGAGGTGCGCGACGACGCGGGGAAGGCCCAGACAGTCGTGCTGGGACTCGAGGACCTGCAGCTCGCGCTGCTCTCCCATACGACGGAGGGCGAGAACTGGCCGGCCTTCATCCTCTCGCTGTACCACGGGCACTACGAGGCGTGGGCACGCGAGGTCATCGAGCAGCGCGCCGCGGGCAAGAACAAGCTCATCGGCCCGCTCATCGACAGCAGCCTGCGCACCACCGCCGAGCGTGAGCACCAGCTGCGCACCGACCCCGCCGTCGAGTTCCTGGGGACGTGGAACTTCGAGGCGAACTTCGCCTCCGCGGCCGACTGGCCCACCCCGGACATCGGCGACGAGGTGCGAACGCCCGTCGCGAGCCCCGTCCCCGTCGTGTTCGTGCAAGGGGACTGGGACACCTCGACGCCGGTCGAGAACACGCTGGGCCTCCTGCCGTACTTCCCCAACGGCCACACCATCATCACCCACCGCGGCGGCCACGACGGCACCTTCTACCTCCTGCGGAGCGAAGAGGCCGCGAGCCAGGCCGTGTATGAGTTCCTCAAGACGGGGAAGATGACGGGCCTTCCACACCACGTGACGCTGCCGCTGCCCAGCTTCCCGCGGCCCACGTTCCCGCCACCCGCCGCGGGCGCGAAAGCGGGCACGGCGACCCAGCGCCCCTGACTAGAATGGGGTGATGTCGTCCGCCCTCCCCCCAGTCCTCGCGGCGCGAGCCCGGCGCAACTCGCAGAACCCCCACCTCACCCGCGAGCGACTGGAGCGGTTCGAAGCGGGGCTTCCACAGCCCCTGCCCCCGGACTTCCGTGACGTGCTGGTCGCGTACAACGGCCTCTACCTGGACCCGTGCGCGACGGGGCTCCGGGACGCGCTCGGGGACGAGGTGCACATCGACGAGCTGCTCGGCCTGCATGACCACGACTGGACCCCGCTCCGGCTCGGCGGCACGGACATCCCCCTGGACATCCTGGTCTTCACGCAGCAGCGGGGCAGCGTCAACCGCTTCGGCCTGCAGCTCGTCGACCGGCCCGACTCACCTCGGGGCACGGTCTGGTTCTTCGACTGCAACGCGGAGACAGAGACCTCGGACCTCTACGTGCCGAGCGCCTGCGCGGCGTCCTTCGGCGAGTTCCTCGCCCGGCTCGTGCCCCTCCCTGAGGGCCCGCGCTTCTTCACGCCGCCCCTGGAGGAGCCGACGCCCGCCGAATCGCTGGAGAAGGTTCCAGCGGACGTCCCCACACCCGAGAAGCCACTCGTGCTGGCCGGACATGGGCACACCGTGGAGGACGCGCGGCTGGACATCCGCGTCACCACGCTCCTCCGCGACGAGGGAGCCTCCGCCTGGCGCTACCAGCCGGACCGGGCCACGGCGCGGTACGACCTGGAGCTTCGCGTCGACTCGACCTCCGATGAGGACGGACAGCCGGCACCCTACGCCTCGGCGATGCCAGTCACCGAAGCGAACCAGGGACGACACCCGACGCTCGCCGAGTGGCCCGGGCTCGTCGTGGGGCAGGAGGAGCCCTGGGATGCGTGGCTCGGCCCGGACGCGCCCTCGATGGGAGGCAACCGGCTGACGGTGCTGGAGCGCTCCGGCGCGGACCTGAAGGTGCGCTGGGAGGCGCGCTACTCGCGGGCGGGCCAGGACCTGCCCTTCCTCTTCGAGGGCCCGGCGCGCATCGGGGGAATCCGATTCGAAGTGACCTCCCCCGAGGACATCGACCGAGTGCTCGCCTCCGCGTTCGGAGGCAGGCACCAGGCCGACGAATGGATCCGCATCGTCGGCGAGCAGCGGGACAGGGGCGCGCGGGTCCCCGAGGAAGGCCGCTACGTCTTCCCCGTCAAGCTCATCCCTCGCTGACGCGCACCACGAGCTTGCCGACGTTCTTCCCCTGGAGCATCCCGATGAACGCCCCAGGCGCGTTCTCCAACCCGACGACCGTGTCCTCGAGCAGCTTCACGCGGCCCTCGGCCACCCACGCGTCCATGTCCCGGCGGAAGGCGTCGTAGCGCGCGCCGTAGTGGTCCAGGATGATGAAGCCCTGCGCGCGGACGCGCTTCGTCTGGAAGACGGACATCACCTTCGGCAGCAGGTTCGGACCGGGCGGCGGCGCGTCCTCGTTGTAGCTGGCGATGGTCCCGCACAACGGCACGCGCGCGTGGTGGTTGAGCAGCGGCACCACCGCCTCGAACACTTCACCGCCCACGTTCTCGAAGTAGACGTCGATGCCCCGCGGGCAGGCGGCGGCCAGACGCTCGGCCAGCCTCGGCTCGCGCCGGTCCAGGCACACGTCGAAGCCCAGCTCCTCCACGGCGTAGCGGCACTTGTCCGCGCCCCCGGCGATTCCCACCACCCGCGCGCCCTTCAGCTTCGCGACCTGCCCCACCACCGCGCCCACCGCCCCGGTCGCCGCGGCCACCACCACCGTCTCCCCCGCCTTCGGCTCACCGATGTCGAGCAGCCCCACATGCGCGGTGAACCCGGGCATGCCGAGCACCCCGAGCGCCAGCGACGGCTGCTTCATGTCCCCGAGCGCCACCAGGTCCTTCCCATCCGACAGCGCATGGTCCTGCCAGCCCGCGTTGCCGAGCACCAGGTCGCCGACGCGGAAGCTGGGATTGCGCGAGGCGACGACGCGATTGACGGTGCCGCCCACCATGAGTGCTCCCACCGCCACGGAGGCGTCGGCATACGCCGGAGGGATTTCATTCATCATCGGGCGCATGTACGGGTCGAGCGACAGGTACAGGGTGCGCAGCAGCACCTGTCCTTCTCCCGGCGTCGGGACGGCCGTCTCCTCGATGCGGAAGTCATGGGACGTCGGAAGCCCACGCGGACGCGCGGCGAGGACGACTCGACGGTTGCGGACATCGCTCTGACTCATGGCTGCGGACTCCTGGGGTGTGACGGGAAAGGCTTCGACGCGCACGAGCCCACGACGCGGCGAGCACCGCGTGGACCGGCCGACGATGTGAAGAAATCTAGGTGATGCCCAGCCGCCGCCGGGTGTCTGTCATCGCCGTGTCGAGCGGCGTGCGGTCTCGGGAAATCTTCGCGAGCAGCCCGGCCCCGAGCCACGTCTGGTACAGCGAGAGCGCCAGCGCCCGCGTGTGCGCCGGCGCCGTCAGCGAGCCGTCCTCGCGCCCCGCCTCGAGACAGCGCTCCAGCCGGTCGATGATGCCCTGCGTGCCGCGCTCCAACGCCGCGCGCATGCTCTCCGACAAGTCACAGACCTCCGCGCCGAGCTTCACGACGAGACAGCGGCTCGCGGCCGACGCGTCCGTCTGCGACGCGAGCCAGTCCTCGAAGTACGCCATCAACCGCTGCGCGGAAGAACCCGGCGCCGCCAGCAGCGCATCCATCCGCGACTGGTAGTCGGCGAAGTACGCGTCGAGCACCGCCTCGCCGAACGCCTCCTTGGAGCCGAAGTAGTAATAGAACGAGCCCTTCGGCACCCTCGCCGCCGCCAGCACCTCGGCCAGCCCCACCGCCGTGAAGCCCCTGCTCACCAGCAGCGGATGCGCCGCCTCGAGGATGTGCCGCCGGACGTCCTGTGAGGCCCCGCTCGCGCTCATGGGCCCATGGCTAACGACCAGTAGACCGGTCGTCTAGTCATTCTTTCGTAGAGCAGGCAGCCGTGAGGAAAAGCGCCAAGGGCTTGCGCTGACTGACTGACCAGACTACAAATCCAGTCAATGAGTTCTGACCCACGCACCGCCATCCTCAACGCCGCCGGAGAGGTCTTCGGCCGCTATGGCTTCAAGAAGGCCTCGGTCGAGGACATCGCCAAGCGCGCCGGGGTGGGCAAGGGCAGCATCTACCTGCACTTCGAGAACAAGGAGGCCCTGTTCGAGGCCTGCGTCAAACAGGAGGTCGCCCGAGGCTTCGTCGAGCTCCGGGCCCGTCTGCGCGACGCGAAGACGCCCGTGGAGCAGGTCCGCACGTACATCCGCTGCCGCATCGAGCAGCACACCCGGAAGCCTGAAGACCCGCGCATCGAGATGGCGACGGTGCTCGAGCTCGGCGAGGCGGCCGCCCACATGATTCCCCAGATGGTCGACGAGGAGACGAGCGTCCTGGCGGCCATCATCGAGCACGGTGTCATCCAGGGCGTGTTCCACGCGGGCAATTCACGGCAGGTGGCCCGCGGCCTCGTGGAGCTCATCATGGTCCTCGGCCCCTGGATGCTGACCTCTGAACCGGACGAGCAGTCCCAGAAGGCCCTCGACGCCTCCTTCGAGGTCTTCATCCGGGGCCTCACGGTCCCCCCTCTCCCCACCAGCTGACGCCCCTCCGACCCCGTGCGGAGCGGGCTTTCGCACGCCCGCGACTGACCAAAAAACCAATCCAGTCACTCAGTATCGGATTCCAGGGCCTCCCCGGCCCCTCGACGAGGAAAGAAGCGATGACGAAGACGACCTTGAAGGCAGCGGTGGTGGTGGCGGCGGTGGTGGCTGGGGCGGCGTGCGGTGGGGGCAAGGCGACGCCTCCGGCGGCCTCCGCGCAGGTGGTCCAGAAGCCGGTGGGCGTGCGCGCCGTGGCGCCCGCGCCGAAGCTGGAGGCGAGCGTCCTGCAGGCCACCGGCAACGTGCGCGCCCGGCAGGAGGCGACGCTGAGCGCGGAGGGCACCGGTCCCCTCACCCGCATCGCGGTGGACGTGGGCGACGCGGTGAAGAAGGGCCAGGTGCTCGCGCAGCTCGACACCACCAACGCGCGCCTCGCCGTGAATCAAGCGAAGGCGTCGCGGGCCGCGGCGGACGCGGCGCTGGAGGGCGCGAAGACGGAGGTGGAGCGCGCGCGGACGCTGGCGCAGTCCGGCAGCCTGGCGAAGGCCTCGCTCGACAAGGCCGAGGTCGGCTACCGACAGGCCCAGGCGCAGGCGGAGCAGACCGCCGCGGCGCTCGCCACCGCGCAGGAGGCGCTGCGCGACGCGACGCTCACCGCGCCGTTCGACGGCGTCATCACCAGCCGCTCGCGCAACGAGGGCGACTACGTGACGCCGGGCACGGCCGTCTTCGGGCTCGTCAACCCGCACGCGCTCGAGGTGCGCGCGCCGGTGCCCGAGGCGCTCGTGGACCGCGTGAAGGTGGGCACCCTCGTGAAGGGCGCGCTCAACCCGTCGGGCGCGCCGTTCGAGGCGAAGGTGCGCAGCCTGGGCGCCGTCATCGACCCGCAGACGCGCACCGTGGAGGTGCTCGCGGACGTGGTGCCCGCGAAGGGCGAGGGCCCCCTGCTGCGCGCGGGCGCCCTGGTGGAGCTCGACTTCTCCGGCACGCTCGCCGCCGACGAGGCGCAGGCGGGGCTGTTCCTCCCCTCGCAGGCCGTCAACGCGCGCGGTCAGCAGGGCTTCGTCTGGGTGGTGCAGGACGGCAAGGCCCAGCGTCGTGACGTCAAGGTGGAGCGCGTGCTGCCGGGCTACGTGCGCGTGGTGCAGGGCCTGGGTCTCCAGGAGCGCGTCGTCGCGGACGCGAGCCTGCCCCTGCAGAACGGCACCGCGCTCCAGGTCGTCCAGTAGCGCTCTTCCCTCCCCTCTTCACCGCTCGCCACCGACATGCTCAAGACCTTCATCAAACACTCCGTCTTCACCGTCATGCTGATGGCGGCGGTCGTCGTCTTCGGCCTCTACGCCTATCCGCGCATCGGCGTGGACCAGTACCCCAACGTCGACATCCCGTACGTCACCATCACCACGCTGCTGCCGGGCGCGGACCCGGCGTCCATCGAGGAGAACGTCTCCAAGCCGCTGGAGGAGGGGCTCAACACGCTCAACGGCGTGGACGAGCTCAACTCCATCAACCTGGAGAGCGTCAGTCAGATCACCATCGGCTTCAAGCTGGGCACCGACGTGGACGTCGCGGCCCAGGACGTGAGGGACCGCGTGCAGGCCACGCTGCGCTCGCTGCCCGCCGGCATCGAGACGCCCGTGGTCGAGAAGTTCGACATCGGCGCGGCGCCCATCCTCACCCTGTCGCTCACCGGCGCGCTGCCCGTGGAGGAGCTGACGCGGGTGGCCGAGGACGTGGTGAAGCCCGCGCTCCAGAGCCAGGCGGGCGTGGGCAGCATCGACGTCGTCGGCGGGCGCGAGCGCGAAATCCAGGTGGTGGTGGACCCGCAGCGGCTGCGCGGCTACGGGCTGGGCGTGGGCGACGTGAGCCAGGCGCTGGCGGCGCAGAGCGTGGACCTGCCCGGCGGCCGCGCCACGCAGGGAGGCCGTGAGCGCATCGTCCGGCTGACGGCCGAGGCGCAGAGCGTGGAGGAGCTGGGCAACATCATCATCGCCAGCCCCAACGGGACGCCGGTGCGCGTGCGCGACGTGGCGGCGGTGGTGGACGGGGCCCAGGAGGCGCGGGGCCTGGCCCGCTCGGACACCGGCTCCGCGCTGGCGCTGGTGGTGCGCAAGCAGTCGGGCGCCAACACCGTGCAGGTGGCCGAGAGCGTCAAGGAGTCGCTCGCGGAGCTGAACGCCTCGCTGCCCCAGGGCGTGGACATCAAGACCATCAGCGACAACTCCACGAACATCCGCTCGTCCATCAGCGCGGTGCAGTTCGACATGCTGCTGGGCGGCGCGCTGTCGGTGCTCATCGTGCTGGTGTTCCTGCGCAACCTGCGCTCCACGCTGGTGTCCGCCATCGCGCTGCCGGTGAGCGTCATCGGCACCTTCGCCGTGATGGCGATGCTCGGCTTCACCTTCAACATCATCACCATGCTGGCGCTGACGCTCTCCATCGGCCTGCTCATCGACGACGCCATCGTGGTCATCGAGAACATCGTCCGGCACCTGGAGGAGGGCAAGACGCCCATGCAGGCGGCGCTGGAGGGCACCCAGCAGATCGTCATCGCGGTGCTCGCGGTGACGCTCGCCATCGTCGCGGTGTTCGTCCCCGTCGCCTTCATGGAGGGGATGATTGGCCAGTTCTTCTACCAGTTCGGCGTCACCGTGGCGGTGGCGGTGCTCATCTCCTACGCGGTGTCGATGACGCTCACGCCCATGCTCTCCAGCCGGCTGCTCAAGGGCCACTCGCACGGCCCCACCAACAAGGTGAGCGCGGCCATCGAGCGCGTGCTGGTGGGCATGGAGAACGGCTACCGGCGCATCCTGGAGGGCGTGCTGCGCCGGCGCGGGTTGACGCTCGTCGCGGCCGTGGGCGTGCTGGTGTTGACGCTGGGCCTGGCGAGCTTCCTCAAGTTCACCTTCATCCCTCCCGCCGACAACGGCGCCGTCAAGGTGACGCTGGAGCTACCCGTGGGCGCCACGCTCGAGGACACCGAGCAGGAGCTGAATCTCGTCGCCGCCCAGGTGCGCACGCTGGAGGGCGTGAAGGAGACCTTCAGCACGGCGGGCGGCGGCACGCTCGAGGAGGTGCACAAGGGTGAGGTGCTGGTGAACCTGGTGCCGCGCAAGGAGCGCGCCTTCGACCAGGAGACCTTCAAGGTCCGCCTGCGTGAGGCACTGCCCGAGCGCTCCGGCGTGCTGACCTCCGTGCAGGACGTCTCCGACATCGGCGGTGGCAGCCGCAACCAGGAGGTGCAGTTCATGCTGCGCGGCACCGACTGGGAGCAGCTCGTCGCCTCCAGCGAGAAGCTGGTCGCCACGATGAAGACGAACCCGAGCTTCACCGACGTGGACTCCACGTACCGCAGCGGCAAGCCCCAGTTCGACGTGAAGATCAACCGGGAGCGCGCCGCGCAGCTCGGCGTGCCGGCCGCCCAGGTGGGACAGACGCTGCGCGCCTATCTGGGCCGCGACGACTTCATGACCTACCGCGAGGGCGGCGAGACGTACGACGTGAAGCTGCGCCTGCCCGAGGCCACGCTCGCCTCCGAGGAGGCCCTGGGCCAGCTCACCGTGCGCACCGCCGGCGGACAGCTGGTGGAGCTGCGCAACGTGGCGGACATCGTCCCGTCGGAGGGCCCGGTGCAGATCGACCGGCAGAACCAGAAGCGGCAGATCACCCTGCTCGCGAACCTGGCCCCGGGCTACTCCCTGGGCGAGGCCATGAGCTACCTCACCACGCAGGCCGAACAGACGCTCCCCGCGGGCGTGGAGGCGAACTTCGCCGGCAACGCGAAGGAGATGGGCAAGACGGCCGTCGCCTTCGGCACCGCGCTGGGCCTGGGCATCCTGCTGCTCTACATGATTCTGGCCGCGCAGTTCGGCAGCTACATCCACCCCTTCACCATCATGCTGTCCCTGCCCTTCGCGCTCATCGGCGCCATCGCGGCGCTGCTGCTGTCGGGCAACGCGATGTCCATGTTCGCCCTCATCGGCGTCATCATGCTGATGGGCCTGGTGGTGAAGAACGGCATCCTGCTGGTGGACTTCACCCAGCAGCTGCGCGAGTCCGGCAGGAGCGCGGGACAGGCCCTGCTGGAGGCGGCGCCGGTGCGCCTGCGCCCCATCCTCATGACGACCATCGCGATGGTGGCCGGCATGGTGCCCGTGGCGCTGGCGCGCGGAGACGGCGCGGAGATGCGCGTGCCCATGGCGCTCGTCATCATCGGCGGCCTCATCAGCTCCACGGTGCTGACGCTGGTGGTGGTGCCCGTCGTCTACTCGCTGCTGGACGGCGTCGTCGAACGCTTCAAGCGCCGGGCGCCCGACACCGCGCCGGCGGCGACCCCGGACACGGCGGGCGTCCAGCTGCTGGAAGAGGGCTCGCACTGACCTGACTGCCTTCCGCGTCTGCTTGAAGGCGGAGCCCCTCACCGGGCTTCCGCCCCTTCCCCTCTCACGCCGCATCCCTCGGCTCCCATCCCGGCGCCGCGACGCCCGTCGTGCGCCCGCTCCACTCCCGGTCTTCCGCCATGTTCATCCCAGCGCTCGTCTCCAGCCTCCTCTTGACCCAGGCCCCCGCCGTCCCCACCACGCCCACGCGTGCACCGACGGCCCAGGCGGCGCCCGCCCCGAGCGACGCGCCGGTGCGTCCGCCCTCCACGGAGGACACCAGCGCCTCCGACGCGGCCCAGCGGCCCGCGCTGCCCCTGCTCTCCCTCACCGAGGCGCTCGAGCTGGCGGAGAAGCAGAGCCCCAGCCTCGACGCGGCCCGCGCGCGGCTCCAGCAGTCCCGGGAGCTGGGCAACAAGGCCTGGTCCGGATACCTGCCGAGCATCACCGCGAGCGGCTCGTACACCCGCTTCCCCATGGAGCTGAGCTTCACGCTCCCCGGCGCCCCGGGCCCCATCCCGCTCCAGAAGCAGAACCAGCTCGCGGGCCAGCTCAACGCGCAGCAGGCGGTGCTCGTGCCCACGCTGTGGCCCGCCATCAAGAACGCCTACCTGGGCGAGCGCGCCGCGGAGCTGACGGCGGAGAACACCCGCCGCGAGACGCTGTTCGCCGTCGCCCAGGCCTACCTGGGCGCCGCGAGCCTGCGCGAGGCGATGGCCGTGCAGGAGCAGCTCCTGGAGGTCCGCCGGGGCTTCGAGCGCGACGCGAAGAACCGCTTCGAGGTGGGGGACGTGGAGCGGCTGGCGCTGCTGCGCGCGACGCTGGACCGCAAGGAGGCCGAGCAGGAGGTGGTGCGAAGCCGCAACGCCTACGCCAACGCGAAGAGCGCGCTGGCCGCGCTGCTCGGGCGCCCCGTGGACTTCGACGTCGCGCCGCCCCAGGCGACCGCCGTCGCGGTGCCCGCCGAGGCGAAGGACGCGGCCTCGGCGGAGAAGACGGCGCTGGAGCGCCGGCCGGATGTCGCCGCCGCGCGCATCAACGTGGACGTGGCCAAGGGGGGCCGCAAGCAGGTCCTCGCCGAGTACCTCCCCAGCCTGCACGCCACGGGCGCCTACTCGGCGACGAACACGGCGGGCCTCACGGGACAGACGACCACGTGGACCGCGGGGCTGGCCCTGTCCTGGAACCTGTTCGACGGCGGGCTGCGCGAGGCCAACCTGCGCGAGTCCTCGGGCAAGATCGCTGAAGCCAACGCCGACCTGCGGGGCGCGGAGGAGCAGATTCGCGACCAGGTGCGCAAGGCGCGCAGCGAGCTGGAGACGGCCGAGGTCAACCTCGCCACGGCCGAGGAGCGGGTGAAGCTGGCCGTGGAGAGCGCGCGGCTGGCGAAGGAGAGCTTCGATGCCGGGGCCTCGACGTACCTCCAGGTGACGGACGTCAACGCGACGCTCGCCGGCGCGCAGCTCTCCTCCGTGGCCGAGGCGCTCAACGTGCAGCTGTCACGACTGGCCCTCGCGCGGGCGATGGGCCTGTTCGACCCCACCGGCCACTCGCTGGCGAAGCCGTAGGCCGGAGCACGGCATGAAGACCCCAGACCGCATGAAGGTGTCCTCGAATGACTCCGAGGCGGGCGCGACGCTCCAGGCCGCCGCGGTGGGCTTCGGGCGCCAGCCATGACGTTCGACCCGGAGGTCGTCGCGAGGTTCAGGGCGCGCCGGCGCATCCTCAATGCCGCCATCGTCGTGACGACAGGGCTGCTGAGCCTGTCCTTCCTGCCGTGGCCGGAGGAGCACGCGTCACTCCTGGGCACGCTGCTCATGGGCGCCATCGTGGTGACGGTGGTGCCCGTGCTCGTGGTCTGGCGCTGCCCCCGGTGCCACAAGTACCTGGGAGGCGCCGCGAGTGCCCGGGCCTGCCCCGCGTGCGGCGTCCCGTTCGTCGCGCCTCCGGGACGCGACCTCTGATGGAGCGCGCGACCGAGTCACCTCACGCCGCGCGCTGCAAGCGGCGCTTGTACCGGTCTCCCCAATCGCGCAGCCCCAGGAGCACCGGCTCCAGCGAGCGGCCGAACGGGGTGAGCTCGTACTCCACGCGGGGCGGCACCTCCGGGTAGACGGTGCGCTTGACGAGCCCGTCCTCCTCCAGCTCGCGCAGCTGGAGCGTGAGCATGCGCTGGCTGCAGTTCGGCAGCCGCTTGCGCAGCTCCCCGAAGCGATGCGTACCCTTGAGCAACCAGTACAGCACCACGCCCTTCCAGCGCCCACCGATGACGCCGAGGGCGGCCTCCACCGCGCAGTTCGTCTTCGAGTCATCGTCGCGCTTGCGAGCCATGGTTCCCTTTTTGTGCGTACTGACCAAACTTGTGCGTACTTGCGGAGAAATAACCCGAAACGTACGTCTGCACCATGAAGACATGGGAACTGCAGCCGAGGCCGGGGTTCGATGCACTCACGCGGGCCGAGCGTCCGTCTCAGAGCGTGGGCTCGCACGAGGTGAAGGTCCGCGTCAGGGCGGTGTCGCTCAACTATCGCGACCTGCTCATCACCCGAGGGGCGGAGAAGAACCTCTCCTCGCCTCGCGTGCCCGTCTCCGACGGCGCCGGCGAGGTGCTGGAGGTGGGCTCGGCCGTCACCCGCTGGAAGGTGGGCGACCGGGTGATGGCCAACTTCTTCCCCCACTGGGTGGACGGTGAGCTGAGCGACGCGCACCACGCCAGCGCGCTCGGCGGCTCGCTCGCCGACGGCATGCTGCGAGAGGAGGTGGTGCTCCCCGAGCACGCCTGGGTGCGCATCCCGAAGGGGTACTCGTTCGAGGAGGCGGCCACCCTCCCCTGCGCCGGGCTCACCGCGTGGCAGGCGCTGTTCGAGGTCACCTCGCTCAGGCCCGGTGAGACGGTGCTGCTCCAGGGCTCGGGCGGCGTCTCCGTGTTCGCGCTGCAGTTGGCGAAGGCCGCGGGCGCGCGGGTGCTGATGACGTCGAGCAGCGCGGACAAGGCGGCGCGGCTGCGCGAGCTGGGCGCGGAGGAGGTCATCGACTACCGCGCGGAGGCGAAGTGGGGCGAGCGGGCGAAGGCGCTGACGGGAGGCCGGGGCGTGGACCTGGTGGTCGACGTGGGCGGCCAGGCCACCTTCGACCAGTCCTCCGCGGCGCTGCGCTACGGGGGCTCCATGAGCATGCTCGGCGTGCTCACCGGAGCCCGGGGCGAGGTCAACCTGGGCGCGGTGTTCCAGCGGCGACAGACGGTGCACGGCGTCTACGTGGGCTCGGTCTCCATGTTCGAGCGCTTCGTCGCGGCCCTGGAGCACAACCGCATCAAGCCCGTCATCGACCGCGTGTTCTCTTTCGAGGACGCCCGCGCCGCCTGGGAGCACCTGGCCAGCGCGCAGCACCTGGGCAAGGTCGTGGTGAGCCTCCCATGAACGTCCTGCTCGTCTACGCGCACCCCGAGCCCCGCTCGCTCAATGGCGCGCTGAAGGACCTGGCGGTGAGCCACCTCACCGGGCTCGGGCACACGGTGCGCGTCTCCGACCTGTACGCCATGAACTGGAAGGCCACCGCCGACGCGGGCGACTTCCTGTCGCACCCCGAGGGGGAGCGGCTCGCCTATGCGCGGGCCTCGAAGGCCGCGTTCGCGGGCGGCACGCAGCGCGAGGACGTGGTGGCCGAGCAGGAGAAGCTGCTCTGGGCCCAGGCCGTCATCTTCCAGTTCCCGCTGTGGTGGTTCTCGATGCCGGCCATCCTGAAGGGCTGGGTCGACCGGGTCTTCGCCTACGGGTTCGCGTATGGCGTGGGTGTCCACGGCGGAGAGCGCTGGGGAGACCGCTACGGCGAGGGCACCCTCTCGGGCCGACGCGCGATGCTCTCCGTCACGATTGGAGGAAGGGCGCCGCACTACACGGAGCGCGGTGTGAATGGCGCGCTCGACGACCTGCTCTTCCCCATCCAGCACGGCGTCATCTACTACCCCGGGATGGAGGCGCTCCCGCCGTTCAGCCTCTACATGTCGGACCGCCTCACGCCCGAGGAATGGCCGTCCGTGGAGGAGGCCTACAAGACTCGGCTGGACGGCTTGTTCACGGATACGCCCATTCCGTTCCGCAGGCAGAACGGCGGGCACTACGACACCCAGCAGGTGTTGAAGCCCGGCCTCGGGCTCGGCGCGGGGGGCACGCGCATCCACCTGCTCCAGCCGGGTGAGCCGGAGCAGCACCGACTCACCTCGACGACGTCCGGATGAACGCCGAGAGCGTGTCGATGACTCGCGCGTCCACATGCCCTGGCGTCTGATATTCGGCGGGATTGGGCTTTCCGGTGCCCTGGATGAACAGGTGGTTGGCCCCTGGAATCGTCACCACCTCGGCCCGGGGCAGCCCCTTCTTCCACACCGCCACGTCCTCCTCGGTGACCTGGTAGTCGCGCTCACCGCGCAGGATGAGCGGAGGCCGCGCGAGCTTCGTCGCCATCGCGACGCCGTCCCGCGACGCCCAGTCCCGCCAGTACGCGGCGGGGGCACCCAGGAGCTTCTTGTCACCAAGCGTCCCCGCCTTCAGCAGCTCCACGTCCTTCTCGATGCTGGCGATGAGCTCCGGGGGCTGCTCGAGGTAGCGCAGCTGCGCGAGGATGATGTCCCACGGCGCGCGCCCCGGAGGCGCCAGCAGGACGGCGCCCGCGACGGGGGCCGCGCGGACGGCGATCTCCGGCGCCAGCAGCGCCCCCAGGCTGTGCCCCACCACGAAGATACCCTTCGGGTCGATGTCCGCGCGGGCCTTGAGGGTCTCCACGGCGGCGACGGCGTCGACGACGACCTCGTCATCCATCGAGATGCCCGCCGCAGACTGCTGCGCGTACACCTTCGTCCGCTTGTCGTAGCGCAGGACCGCGATGCCTCGCGAGGAGAGCCCCTCGGCCAGGTCCTTGAACGGCTTGTTGGGCCCCGCCGTCTCATCCCTGTCATGGGGACCGGAGCCATGGACCAGGATGACGCCTGGGAAGGGCCCCGTGCCCGCGGGCACCGTCAGCGTCCCCTTCAGCACCCAGGGCGCCTTCCCCACCGACACCTCCTCGCTCCGGAAGGCCGCGGCCACCTCGGGAGCCTTTGACGACGACGAGCTCGCGCAACCACCGAGCACCACACAGGCCGTGAGAATCGAACCTCGAAGAGCGCGACGCATGTTCCCTCCCCTCACAAAGACCGCCGAGAGCCTTCGCCATTCGTCGACCCGCCCTCGAGACGGCGGGAGATGACATACGAGTAGATGACTGGAATCACGACCACCACGCCCACCAGCACCATCACGAAGTCAGGCCCGTACCCCATCAACCCCGTGACGACGAGCGCGAGGCCCGCGAGCACGAAGAGCTTTCCGCCCAACCGATGCGTGCGCAGCCAGACCTCGTCGTTCGCGAGCGTCCAGGGCGTGCGGATGCCGAAGAAGAAGTTCTTGGTGACCTTCCCCATGAAGTTGCCCAGCGTCATGAAGAACAGGCCCGTCCCCGCGTGGAGCGCCCGCGCCATGGGCACGTCCACGCCCAGCCCCGCGAGCAGCACCAGCCCGTTCACCAGGAACAGGAACGCGAGCAGCATCGCCATGAGGAACTCGTAGACCGACTGGAACCGCTCCATCCGAAAGCCCCGGGGCGAGATGCGGGGGAGCACGAGCATCACCAGGTACACGCCCGCCATCACCAGCGGCTGCATGAAGGGCCCCCAGGGCTTCGCCGTGTAGCCATCCGCCACGCCCTTCGCGTTCCAGTGCGTGGGGATGGAGTCCGGCAGCCGCTCGTAGAACACCGCCGCCAGCGCGAACGACACGATGACGAGCCCCAGACTCACTGCGTTCGAGCGACTGATTCGCATCACGGCTCCCCGTTCTTCTTCTCGACCTTGAAGAGGTCCATCAACAGCGCCGCCACGTCCTCGAACACCGTCGTGTTGAGGGAGTAGACAATCTGCTGTCCCCGTCGCTCGCTGCGCACCAGGTCCGCGGCCTTCAACACGTTGAAGTGATGCGAGAGCGAGCCCTTCGTGATGTCGAACGCCTCCGCGAGCTCACCCGCGCTCTTCGAGCCCCCCTGCAGGAGCTTGAGCACCTTGCGCCGCGTCGGGTCCGAAATCGCCTTGAAGACCTCCTGCGTCCGCATCAGGACCTTTCGATTGTTTGACGACTTTCAAAATAACGATTTCCGAATCCCTGTCAAGCCACGCAAGGCCCTGCGCTCAGGCGGCCGATTCCGCGGAGACGACGGCGACGAGCAGCTCGGACACCTCGCGCATGAACGAGGGGTCCAACGTGTCCGGCGTGTCCGTGGCGCGGTGGTAGTGGGGGTTGCGGAAGTTCGCCGTATCGGTCCAGAGCACCGCCGGGCGGTCGGCCAGCCAGAACGGGACGTGGTCGCTGCGGGCCAGGTCGGGCAGCAGCCGGTAGAGCGGCCCCCACGTCTTCGCGCCCATCAACCGCAGCCCCGCCGCCGCGTCCGAGCCGAGGGCCCGGTCCACCGCGCCATTGGAGCGCCCCTTCGCGAGCAGCCCGAGGAAGTCCGGAGACCGCAAGCCCTTGGGCACCCACGGCAGCGGCAGCTGCTGCGCCACGCCCGAGCGCTCGCGGAAGCCGACCATCTCCAACACGTGCGTCGTCCCCAGCCCGCATGGCAGCGCGGGCACGCCATGGGTGACGAAGTCGTAGCTGCCCAGGAATCCATCCTCCTCCGCGTTGAACGCGAGGAAGCCGACGCCCTCGCCCGCACCGCGGAGCGCCAGCGTCCTGGCGCACTCGAGCATCACCGCCAGCCCGCTCGCGTTGTCGTCCGCGCCGGGACAGTTCGGGACGCTGTCGTAGTGGGCCGCCACGAAGGTCACCGTGCGCCCCTTCGCGCTCCGCGGAAGCGCCACCACGTTCCCGTAGCGCCCCTGGATTCGCACCTCGAGCCCCAGCTGCTCGAACGCCTCCGCCAGCGCGTCCCGGACCCAGGCGTTGTTGCGCGCGTTCACGACGAAGTGACGCGGGATGGCCAGATGCTCCACCCACCGGAGCAACCGCGCCTCGGCCTCCACGACCGCCCTGTCGGGAAATGAAACCACCGCCTCCGCTGCTCGCTCTCGAATGACCATGATTGACTTACTTAGTAAGCTTATGATGTAAGTACGTCAAGTCGACATGAAGCAGACGAACAAACGGGAACCCCTTTCGAGGGAGCGGATCCTCAGCGCGGCGCTCGACATCGTCGACCGCGAGGGGCTGGAGGCCATCTCCATGCGTCGTCTGGGTCAGGCGCTGGGCGTGGAGGCGATGTCGCTCTACAACCACGTCCCCAACAAGGCGGCCATCCTCGACGGGCTCTTCGAGACGGTGCTCGCCGAGGTGCCCTCCGCGAAGCGCGCGGGGACCTGGCAGGTGGCGTTGAGGGAGCGGGCCCAGGCGCTGCGCAAGGCCCTGCGCACGCACCCGAACACGCTGCCCCTGTTCGCGACGCGCGCCGCCGTCACGCCCGGGGCCATCGCCCACGTGGAGGCGGTGCTCGACACGCTCCGCAACGCGGGCTTCAGTCCGGACGAGGCGCTCAGCGCGCTACAGGTGTTGATGGCCTTCGTCGTGGGCCACTCGCTCTCCAGCTATGCGCCCCAGCCCGACGACGCGCGCTCACACCCCGCCTATCAACAGCTCAACGAGAAGGACTTCCCCCGCGTCCACGAAATCGCGCGCGTGCTGGACAGCCACGACGTGGAGAAGGAGTTCGAGCTGGGCCTGGAGGCGATGATGACCGGGTTGGAGGCGAACCCGGCGCGCCGGAAGCCCGCCCGGAAGTAGCCCTGCCCTCAGGCGCCGATGAGCCCCTGACCGCAGACGCGCACCGTGTTGCCCGTCACGCCGTGGGCGCCGGGGCTCGACAGGAAGGTGACGAGCTCCGCGACGTCGCGCGGCTGTCCGCCCTGGGACAGGGAGTTGAGCCGGCGGCCCACCTCGCGCGTCATCAGCGGCATCTTCGCCACCATGGCCGTCTCGATGAAGCCCGGGGCCACGGCGTTGGCGCAGATGCCCCGCGCGGCGAGCCGGGGCGCGAGCGCCGCCACGTAGCCGACGAGCGCGGCCTTGCTCGTCGCGTAGTTCGTCTGGCCGAAGTTGCCCGACACCCCGCTGATGGAGGACAGGTACACCAGCCGCCCCTCGTCGCGCAGCGCGCCGGTGCCGAGCAGCGCCTCGTCGATCGCCACGATGGCCGCGAGGTTGACGGCGAGCACCTGCTCCCACTGCTCGGGCGTCATCTTCGCGAGCGTGCGGTCGCGGGTGATGCCCGCGTTGTGCACGACGATGTCCACCCCGCCCGAGCCCGCCCTCAGCGCGGCCACCAGCGTCACCGGCGCATCCGGTGAGGTGACATCCAACGCCAGCGCATCACCGCCCACGCGCGCGGCGGTCTCCTTCAGCGCGTCCGCGAGCGCGGGCACATCCAGGCACACCACGCGCGCGCCCTCCTGGGCCAGCCGCTCCGCCGTCGCCGCGCCGATGCCGCGCGCCGCGCCCGTCACCAGGGCCACCTTGCCGCTCAACGCCGCGTGCAGCGGCACGGCCGACGCCGCGCGCACGTCGCCGGAGAGGTGGAGCGCCTGTCCCGACACATAGGTGCTCCCCACGCCGCAGAAGAAGCGCACCGGGCCGGCCAGCCGCTCCTCGGCGCCGCGCGCCACGTAGGCGACGTTCGCGGTGACACCCTGGCGGCCCACCTCCTTGCCCAGGCTGCGCACGAAGCCCTCCACGCCTCGCGCGGCGGCGGAGGCCGCGGGGCTCGGGGCCTCGTCCGGCACCGCCGCCAGCACCAGCACCCGCGCGTTGCGCGCGAGCCGGGGGAGCAGCGGGTGGAAGAAGTCATAGAGCGCGCGCGTGTCCTGGGGGCCACCCAGGCCCGTGGCGTCGAAGAGGACCGCGTCCACGCGCTGGGAGGCGTCCGCGGGGGGACCATCCAGCACCCTGGCGCCACCGTTCGTGAACGCGGCCTGCGCGCCCTCTGCGGCGAAGCCACCCGGGGCCGCGCCCAGCACCACGACGCGGTTCGCGAAGGGCTGCGCCGCCCAGCCCCCTTCGGCCCGCGCCAGCTGCGTGGGCTGGGGCAGGCCGAGGGCCTTCACGAGCCCACGGGTGAACGGGTTGTGGGCCAGGGACATGAGCCGGTCGGTCATGGTGGAGGTACTCCGGGGACGCAGGAAGAAGAGGCGCCGGGGACCGTAGCAGGAGTGCCCGGGCCTCGCGCTCAGCGCTTCGGCTTGTAGCGCAGCCAGAGCAGATCCCCCGAGCGCTTCTCGACGGAGACGAGCTTCAGGTGACGCGCGCGCCCCCGCTTCCCCTCCACGTCGAACAGCGCGGGCGTGCCCACGCCGCCATCCGCGATGGGCGCCACCAGGATGCTCAGCTCGTCGATGAGGTCCGCAGCCAGGAAGGAGCCGTTGATCTTCCCTCCCCCTTCCAGCAGCAGCTTGCGGATGCCGAACACCTTCCGGAGCTTCGCGAGCACCTTCTTCAAGTCCAGCGAGTCCTTGCCGCCGAACAGGTACGAGACGCCCTTGCCCTGGAGGAACGCCAGGTAGTCGTCGGAGACCTGCTCGGTGAGGATGGTGATGACGTGCTCCTCGTCGATGGAGCCCGACTTCCAGGTGAGCTTCCCCGACGGGTCCAGCGCGATGGCGTAGGACTCCGCGTCGCGCCGCGCGATGAAGTCCTCGCGGGGAATCGGCGCGCCCGCCTTGCGCACGGGCACCTTCGCCTTGCCGGCGTATGGCGCCATGGAGATGCGGCCAATCATCCACGCGTCCGCGTCATAGGTCTCCGCCGTGCGCTCGTACTCGGCCATCGCCCGGGGTGGCAGCTTCCACCCCTGGGTGACGATGCGTCCGTCGAGAGAGGGGACCATGTGACAGATGACATACGGCCGCTTCGCGTCCTTCATGGTCCCTCTCCTCATCAGAGCTTGGAGGCCACGAGCTGGGAGAGCTCGATCATCCGGTTCGAGAAGCCCCACTCGTTGTCGTACCAGGCGAAGACCTTGGCGAAGCGGTCGCCCAGCACCTGGGTGAGCGTGGCGTCGAAGATGGAGGAGCGCGCATCCCCCAGGTAGTCGCTGGAGACCAGCTGCTCTTCCGTGTAGCCGAGGATGTTCGCCATCGGCCCCTCGCTCGCCGCCTTCATCGCGGCGTGAATCGAGTCCTTGGTGAGCGGCCGGGTGCTCTCGAAGGTGAGGTCCACGAGCGAGACGTCCATCGTCGGCACGCGCATCGCCTGGCCATCGAACTTGCCCTTGAGGGACGGGATGACCTCGCTCAGCGCCTTGGCGGCCCCGGAGGACGCGGGGATGATGTTCTGCGCGGCGGCGCGCGCCCGGCGCAGGTCGCCCTTGCGGTGCGGCACGTCGAGCAGCGCCTGGTCATTGGTGTACGAGTGCGTCGTCGTCATCAGGCCGCGCTCCAGCCCGAAGCCGTCCAGCAGCACCTTCGCCACCGGCGCCAGGCAGTTCGTGGTGCACGAGCCGCACGAGATGACGTGGTGCTTCGCCCCGTCGTAGTCCTGCGTGTTGACTCCCAGGACGATGGTCGCGTCGTGGCCCTTGGCCGGCGCGCCGATGATGACCTTGCGCGCTCCGGCGGACAGGTGCGCGACGGCCTTCTCCTTGTCGGTGAACAGGCCCGTGCACTCCAGCACGATGTCCACGCCCAGCTCCTTCCAGGGGAGCTTGCCCGGGTCCTTCTCCGCGACGACGCGAATCTCACGGCCCTCGATGACGAGCTTGCCGTCCCGCGCCTCGGCCCGGTGCGTGGCGCGGCCGTGGACGGTGTCGTAGTTGTACAGATGCGCGAGCGTCGCGGCGTCCGTCAAATCGTTGAGCGCGACGAGCTCCAGGTCCTTGATGCCTCGCTCGAACATCGCGCGGACGATGCAGCGGCCGATGCGGCCGAAGCCGTTGATGGCGAGTTTCCGGGTCATTGCGTCAGGTCTCCTTGGGAAGAAGGGATGGCGGGGGCTCCCCCGGGATGGGGAGCCCGCCGCCGGGCGCATCAAGCGGACTTCACTACTCCGTGGCGCGGACCCAGTGCTGGGTGCGGCCCAAGAGGGACATGCCGATGTAGCCGCGCACCTTCAGCTTCTTGCCACCGTCCTCGACGGCGACCTTGCACTTGTAGGTCTTGCCGTTGGCCGGGTCGAGGATGGTGCCGCCCGTCCACTCGTCGTCGTCCTTCTTCAGGTTCTGGAGGATGGTCATCCCGATGATGGGCTGGTCCTTGAGCGAACCCTGGCACTTGTCGCAGACCGGGTTCTGGTCCTCGGTCGGCTCGCGGAAGAGCTTTTCAATCTTGCCGAACAGCTTGCCGTCCTGCTCGGTGATGACGATGACGGACTTGGGCTTCTTGGTCTCGTCATCGATGGTCGTCCACCGACCCGTGGGACCGGTCGCCGGGGCGGCGGGGGCCTTCGCGGCGGGGGCGGCGGCGGGAGCCTCGGCGGCGGGGGCCGCGGCGGGCGCCGCGTCCTGGGCCAGGGCGTTCGAGGCCATCATCAGACACAGGGAAGTGAGTCCGAACCACCGGGTTGCTTTCATGTCTTGAGGTCCTTGCGCGCGGGGCTCACGTCGGAGGGGGCTTGCGCTCGAGCGCCCCACCAGCCCGGTTGTACTCCAACGTCACACCAGGAGGCAGCCCCACGTGACGCGCACGGATGCCGCTGTGCGGCATCGAACCCGTTCGCCACGAGCCCCCGTCAAGCCCGGGGCCTACCCCCCAGGGGTGAGCGACAGCCTCCGGGCGCGCGCCTATTCAAGAGGCCAGGCGCAGCACGAACTGGAGGACGTTCACGGCGATGCACTTCACGTCGAAGGAACTCGAACTGAGGGAGAGAATCATCACGGCCCTCCACAGCTCCTTGTCCCTCCCGCTGGTCCTGGAGGCGACGCGGGCCCCACTGCTCGAGCTCACCCCCGCGGACCACATGGGCCTGTGCGTGATGACGCCAGGGCCACCCCTCGACTTCCAGTGGCTGGTCCCCGGCCACCGGCTGACGCTGTTGGACGAGTACCCCCGGTGGGCCGACTCGGACTTCGTGCGCGGGCCCATCTTCGCGCAGCCCAACGTGGTGCTCCGGGACACGCAGATGCTGCCGCGCAGGGCGCTGGAAGCGAGCGCGCTGTACCGACGCAGCCAGGAGCTGGACCTGCGGCTGGAGCACGTCATGGCCGTGCTGCTGCCCGCCAAGGAGACCCTGCTCGGCGCCTTCACCCTGTACCGGGACCAGCGGGTGGAGTTCTCCGAGCACGACGCCGCGCTCCTGACGAGCCTCACGCCCCACCTCACCAACGCGCTTCGCAACTGCCGCGACATGCAGGCGGCCCGGAGCGGCGCGAGGCTCCTGGAGGAGCTCTACAACCGGCCGGACGCGGGCTTCCTGGTGGTGCTCCCGCCCAGCCACGAGCTCTTGCGCTCGGAGCGCGCCAAGGTGCTCCTGGACAAGTGGTTCACGCCGTCCGACCTCCACGCGTCGGGCATCCCGGGCATGTTGCTGGAGCGACTCAACGCCCTGGCGCGCATGCACCCGGACGAGCGGCTCAAGCACAACCCGCTCGTGGCGCTGCGCGGCGAGACGTACCTGGTGGTGCGGTTCATCGAGCTTCCCCAGCCCGAGGGCCCCGCCCAGTGGGCCCTGTCCATCAACGAGGTCCCCATGTCGATTCCCCTCCCGCAGCACATGCGCCAGCAGCTCACGCCCCGTCAGGTCGACATCGCCCAGGGCATCCTGCGCAACTGGTCCAACGAGCAGATCGCCGAGCACCTCAAGCTCTCCGAGGACACGGTGAAGACCCACGTGCGCGACATCTTCGGCCGGCTGAAGGTCGACAACCGCGCGGACTTCCTCTACCAGGCCTCGCACCTCAACCGGCCCATCTGAGCCGCCCCGCGCGCCTAGAAGCGCGGGAGCGCGAGCAGGTTGTCGGTGGAGATGCCGTTCGCCTTCGTGCGCAGGTACGGAGGCGTGGCCTCGACGACCTCCACCTTCACGTCCATGGGGCTGTTGCGCACCCGCGCATCCCCGCCCTTCTGGACCCACAGGACCAGCTCCGCGCGGGTGCACTCTCCCGCGTGGGTCGCCTCGACCCAGCGCAGGCGGGTGATGTGCTCGTGGAGCGCGCCCCCCTCGAGTCGTATCTGGGTGATGTAGCGCATGAAGTCGCCTCCGGTTCGAATGCCACGGTTGAGGGCGGAGGATCGCCGTCCAGGCGGGAGGTGTCTCTACCTCCACGGAGGTAGAGGCCCGCTTCAGCCCTCCCGGAAGATGCCCGGGTAGATGCTGCGCGTGGCGCGCGCGGAGAGGACCACCGCGGCCTGCTCCTCGGGGTCCGTCAACTCGCGCAGCACCGTGTTCATCTCCGCCACGTGGCCCTCGTCCAGCGCGCCGTGGCTGCGCAGGAACGTCACCGACTCGCGGATGTGGGGGATGGCGTCCACGGCGATGAGGCGCTCCACCGCGCCGCTCGCGCGCGTCTGGGAGAGGTACTCCAGGACGTACGCCGTCCCCAGCACGGCCGTCGGCACGCCCGAGCGGGACGTGAAGAAGTTCCAGCCGGTGTAGGCCTCCACGGCGGGCGTCTTCACCGCGCGCTCGACGCGCTCGGCCGGGACGCCCAGGTTCTTCAGGTCCGACAGGAGCCAATTCTCGTGGCCGCGCTCCTCGTCCGCCTTCTGGAGCAGCAGCTCCGCCAGCCACGGGTGCGTGCCCAGCCGCCGCAGCCGGCGCCCGGCGTCGCCCAGCATCGGCGTGCTCCAGCGCGCGTAGTGGTACGTCTGGACGAGGTAGTGGATGTAGCCCGCCTCGTCGAGGGTGCCGTCGAAGAGCCGCCGCGCGTCCGGGTGCACGTCCAGCACCGCCACCAGCGCCCTCGCCTCCTGGTCCAAGAGCGCCACCCACCCCGTCGGGTCCTGCGTCTGCGTCTGCACGTGCGTCTCCTCTCCGGGCCACATCCGGCCGTCCATGTGACTCCCTTCGTGGCCACGGCCCCGAGTGCGCCGCGGCGTCTTTCCGGTGGGAGGGACAGGGGTGAGAGGAGGCCCCTGTCCGAGGCCCGCGGGGCGCTACGCCGCGCCGTCCTGGTAGTGCTGCTCGAACCGCTGACGGAGCACGAACTTCTGGGCCTTGCCGGTGGACGTCTGCGGCATGGCCTCCAGCAGGACAACGGACTTGGGCACCTCGAAGCCGCCGAGGTGCTGACGGCAGTGGGTGATGAGGTCCGGCGCCGTGGCCGAGGCGCCGGGCTTGAGCACGACGAAGCCGGTGACGGCCTCCGCCCAGCGCGGGTGCGGCAGGCCCACCACCGCCACCTGCAGGACGGCGGGGTGGCGCAGGAGGACCTCCTCGACCTTGATGGACGGGACGTTCTCTCCGCCGGTCTTGATCATGTCCTTCTTGCGGTCCACGAAGAGCAGCTGACCGTCGGCGTCGAACATGCCCAGGTCCCCGGTGTGGTGCCAGCCGAACGCCCGCGCGCGCTCGGTGGCCTCCGGGTCCTTGTAGTAGCCGAGCATCACGTTCGGCCCGCGGTGGACGATTTCGCCCACCTCGCCGCGGCCGAGCAGCCGGCCCTCGTCATCCATGATGGCCGTCTCGTTCGTCACCACCGAGTCGCCCCAGTACGAGCCGAACCGCTTGAGCTGCTGCTCGGGCTTGAACATCGTCGTGGCCGGGTACATCTCCGTCTGCCCCGACGCGAGCGCGAACCCGCCCGGACAGAACTTCTCCAAGAGCTCCACCAGCATCGTGCGCGCCATGGGCGCCATGACGTACAGGCACATGCGCAGGCTGGACAGCTTCGTCGTCGGACGCGCCGGGTGCGCCAGCATGGCGCCGTACATGATGGGCAGGCCCAACAGGAAGGTGACGCCGCGCCGCTCGATGGTGGCGAGCATCGCGCCGGGCTCGAACACGCGCCGCACGATGACGGTGGCGCCCGCCATCAGGAACGACACGGAGACGGCGTGCTGCGCGCAGTGGAACATCGGCAGCACGCACAACGTCACGTCGCTGGGACGCAGCTCCAGCTCGAACAGGTTCCCGCTGAGCGCCGAGTGGATGGACGCGTGCGAGTGCATCACGCCCTTCTGCTGGCCGGTGGTCCCGCTGGTGTACATGATCTGCGCCAGCTGCGTGCTCTCGATGTCCACCGCCGGCGGCGTGCCGTGCTGGCCCTTCAGCGTGTCCAGGAAGGCCACGGCGCCGCCTCCGGGCGCGGCCTGTCCCTCGGGGACACAGACGATGAGGCCCAGGCCCCTGGCGTCGAGCATCGCGCGCAGCTCCGGCTTCGCGAGCAGCTCCAGGTCGATGACCACCCGCGACACCTCGGCGTGCTCGAGGATGTAGCCGATGGCCTCCACGGAGAGCCCCGTGTTGATGGGCACCCAGACCAGGCCCGCCTTGTAGATGCCGAAGAAGGCGGTGACCATCTGCGCGGAGTTGCCGCAGAGCATGGCCACCCGCGCTCCCGGGGCGAGCCCCTGGCCGAGCAGGTGGTGGGCGAACGCGTTGGCCCGCCGGTCCAGCTCCGCGTACGACAGCTCCAGCTCACCGTCGATGAGCGCCGTGCGCTCCGGCCAGCGGAGCGCGGAGCGGCGGATGACGTCTCCCAGCGAGACGCGGCTGATGTGCTTGTAGACGGCTTCCGGGGTCTGTCCCATCGTGTGCTCCTTCCCGCCCGACTCGGGCGCGCGAGTGGTCCCCCCGTCATGCACTTCAGCCTCGCGACTTGCGAGGCAGGGTGCCCATGGCCTTGCTGATGATTCCGAGCATCACCTCGTCGGCGCCGCCGCCGATGGACCCCAGGCGCAAATCACGGTGCGCGCGCGCCAGCGGGTTGTCCCAGGTGAAGCCCATGCCGCCCCAGTATTGGAGGCAGCCGTCGACCAGCTCCCGGGCGAGCCGCCCCGACTTGAGCTTGCACATGGAGGCGAGCTTCACCACCTGCGGGTCGTCCTTGTTCTCGATGTAGAGGGCGACGGCGCGGTAGATGAGCGCGCGGAGCGCCTCCACCTCCGTCTGCAGCTCCGCGAGCCGGAAGTGCACGGACTGGTTGTCGAGAATCGACTGGCCGAAGGCCTTGCGCTCCCGCGCGTAGTCGGCCGTCTGCGTGATGAGCCGGTCGAACGTCACCAGGTTGCTCGCGGCCACGAAGAGGCGCTCCTCCTGGAACTGCTGCATCTGCATGGCGAAGCCGCGCCCCTCGTCGCCGATGCGGTTTCGCACCGGCACGCGCACGCCGTCGAAGAAGAGCTGCGCGGTGTCGGACGCCCACATGCCGAGCTTGCGAATCTTCGCGCGGGTGATGCCGGGCCGGTCCATGGGGACGATGATGAGCGACTTGTTCGCGTGCGCCGGGCCGTCCCCCGTGTTGGCGAGCAGGCAGACCCAGTCCGCCTGCAGGCCGTTGGTAATCCACATCTTGCCGCCGTCGATGACGTAGTCGTCGCCGTCACGGCGCGCGGTGGTCGTCACGCTCGCCACGTCGGAGCCGGCGCCGGCCTCGCTCACCGCGATGGAGCACACACGCTCCCCGGCGAGCGTGGGCGCGAGGAACTCCCGCCGCAGCTCGTCACTGCCGAAGCGGGCGAGCGCGGGGGTGGCCATGTCGGTGACGACGCCGATGGCCATGGGCAGCGCGCCGCAGGTGCAGTGCCCCAGTTCCTCCGCGAAGGCGACCGAGAACGAGGCGTCCAGCCCCAGCCCGCCGAACTCCGTGGGCTTGGTGATGCCCAAGAGCCCCAACTCCCCGAGCTTCTTGAACACCTCCCGCGCGGGGAAGAGCTCCGCGTCCTCCCACGCGTCCACGTACGGGTTGAGCTCCTGCTCGACGAACTTGCGGACCGTCTGACGGATGGCGCGGTGTTCCTGGGTCTCTTGCATGCGCTGCCTCGGTGGCTCGGGAGCCAGAGAAGGGTCGACGATGGGAGGGCGCCACCCTGGCGCGGCGCGATGCGCGCACCCAACGAGCGTCCAGCACACCCTCCCTACCGATGAGACCCGAGTCTGCATCCCGGGCTTCTAAAAAAGCAAGCACGCTTGCTTTTTTCCAGGACCAGACAGGCGGGCACGACGGCTCACCGCGTCATCCCGGGCGCGGGGCTCAGCGCCCCGGAGGTCCCGCCTTCGCCAGCAGCTCCACGAACGAGGCGACGTGGGGCGCGGGCCGCACCGCGCGGGGCCACACCGCGTGCCAGTGCCGGCGCAGCCCTCGTCGCGTCACCCGGATGGCGACGAGCGTCCCGCGCGCGAGCTCCGGCGCCACCGCCCAGCGCGCCAGCACCGCCACCCCGAGCCCGGCCTTGGTCAGCTCGATGAGCGCCTCGGTCAGCTCCACATGGGACACCCGCGCGGGCGTGACACCGGCTGGGACGAGCACCTGCTGGACCAGGGTGCTCTGCGTCAACGGGATGCTGTAGAGCAGCACGTGCTCACGCGCGAAATCCGCGGCGTGCAGGACGCTCCGCCCCGCCAGCGGATGCGAGGGCGCCATGACGGCCACCAGTTCGTCCTCGAAGAGCGGCGCGTGGGACAGGCGCCGGTGACGCGTCGGCTCGCTGACGATGCCCAGGTCCAGGCTCCCCGCCAGGAGCGCCTCCACGGGACGGCGCGTGGCCTCGAGCGCGATGCGCACCTCCACCTCCGGGTGCCGGGACGAGAAGCGGCGCAGGACGCCCGGGAGCCAGTGGTAGGCCGTGTAGCACTCGGTGGCGAGCCGGAGGACGCCTCCTGACGCGTGGGCGAGCCTCGCCACGTCCGCCTCGACGGACTCCAGCTCCGACACCACCTTGCGCGCGGCGTCGAGGACGCGGCGCCCGGCCTCGGTGAGCACCATGCGGCGGCCCTGACGGTGGAACAGCTCGGTCCCCAGCCGTTCCTCCACGTCGCGCAGTTGGTGGCTCAGCGCCGGCTGGGACAGGTGCAGCACCCGCGCCGCCGCCGTCACCGAGCCGGTGTCCACCACCGCCGCCACCAACCGCAGATGTCTCACGTCCAGGTTCATCCATTCGATTCTCGCATGAATCCATGCGGAGGATGCGTTGGACACATGCATCCATCTCGGCGAGAACCCGGGCTCGAAGGAACACTCGGGAGGAACACGCATGAGTCTTCGAACACAGCCGCTGGGCCCCGACGCGTGGCTCGTCACGGGGGAGGCCTACGCCTCGAACGCCACCCTCTTCCTCCAGGGAGACGAGGCGTTGATGGTGGATGCCCTGGGCAGTCGCGAGGACGCCCAGGCGCTCCGGGCCTGGGTCTCCGACACGCTGCGCGCGCGTGTGCGCCAGGTGGTCTGCACCCACGGGTTCAGCGACCACCTGGCGGCGCTCCAGGGCTTCCCCGAGGCGTCGGTGCTGGCACACGCGCGGTTCGAGGAGACGTTCCAGGCGGAGCGCTTCCGCTCGAGCGAGGAGGCGGGCTTCTACCGCGCGCCGGACCACGTCCTGGAGGCCCCGCTGCGGATGCGCTGGGGACGTCACGACATCGAGGTCTTCCCGAATCCCGGCCACACGGCGAGCACGCTGAACCTGGATGTCCCGGAGCTGGACGTGCTGCTCAGCGCCGACATCGCCGTGGGGAACATGGCCTACATCGCCTATGGCGAGCCTTCGGACGTGGACGCGGCGCTGGCGCGCGCCGAAGCCCGGGGACGCACCCGCGTCATCCAGGGACATGGCGGCGTGTCCCCCGCGAGCACCTTGAGCACCGCGAGACACTACCTGCGCGCGCTGGAAGCCGCGGTGCGCGAGGCCCGCGGAGCCCCGGAGCGGATTCTCGCCATCGAGTTGCAGGTGTGTCTGCCCGCGGGTATGCCGGGAACCGACACCGAGGCATTCTTCCACCGGCGGAATCTGGACGAGGTGCTCGCGCGGGGCCTGTGGAGCGGGCCGTCACCGTGACGGCGGGTGCCCACCGTCGTTGGGCCTGATTCGTCGCGACATTCTCCCGGACGGGACGTTGATGAGGACAACGCCCTTGGGCGCCCCCGCCCTGGAGAGCCAAGCATCATGCGAGCATTCATCCTCCTGCTGACCGCGACGATTCTCGTCGGCTTCGGAGCCGTGGGCTGTGGAGGCAAGTCCTCCTCCGAGGACCCCGGCGACTCCCTCGTGAGTGACGCGGGTTCTCGCGACGCGGGCAAGCCCGAGGAGGACGACGCGGGTGAGACGGACGCTGGAACCGAGGATGCCGGAGTTCCGGACGCGGGAGCACCCGACGCGGGCCGCGAGGATGCCGGGACGCCCGACGCAGGCCGGAGTGACGCGGGCACCACGACGCTGACCGCGCCGACTCAAGTGACGGCCACGCCGGGCATCCGCGAGATGACCGTCGCCTGGAGCTACACCCCTTCCTCCACGGGCAGCGCGCTGTCCTCCTTCGAGGTCGCCGCCACGCCCTCCAGCATCAAGGTCGGCGCGGGCGCCGCCGCTCGCACGGCGGTCGTCACCGGCCTGGCCAATGGCACGCAGTACCGCTTCACCGTCACCGCCATCTACGCCGATGGCACCCGGCAGACCTCCACCCAGTCCGCCGCCGTGCGCACCTTCTCCTTGCCGGCCACGCCGACCTGGACCCGCCTGAAGGGCGGGGACCAGAAGGTGGAGCTGGAGTGGAGTCTGCCGTCGGACGGCGGCCAGCCCATCCAGGGCTACACCATCACCGTGGCGCCGGGTGGGCAGGTCATCAACACGACCGAGCGGTCCGCGCTCGTCACCGGCCTCACCAACGGCCAGAGCTACACCTTCACGCTGGTGGTCACCACCGCCGTGGGGACGTCCACGCCCAACACCAGTTCCTCCGTCCGCGTCGCCGCCCTGCCGAGCGCGCCCCAGAACGTCACGGTGACGCCGTACATCCGCGCGGCGGAGGTGCGGTGGACCGCGCCCGCGAACAACGGCGGCGCCGCGATTACCGGCTACGTCGTCACCACGCATCCGACGGGCGCGTCCCAGCAGGCGTCCTCGACGGCGACCAGCCTCTACCTGACGGGCCTCACCGACGGCGCCACGTACAGCTTCAGCGTGGCCGCGCAGAACTCGTCGGGCGTGGGCGCCACCGCCACCACCGCCTCCGTGACGCTCCCCGCGCCGCCGTCGGCCCCCGTCCACCTCACCGGCGTCTACCACGCGGGGCAGCTCGAGCTGGACTGGCAGCCGCCCGCCAACGACGGCGGCCGGCCCGTCACCAGCTACCGGCTCGTCTCCTCCCCCGCGGGCGTGGACCAGAGCTTCCCGGCCTCGCCCACCGTGGCCCGCCTCTCCACGCTCACGCCCGGCGCCACCTACACCTTCACGCTGACCGCCGCGAACAGCGTGGGCTCCGGCCCGGCCACCACCTCCGCGCCCATCCAACTGCGCGCCCAGCCCCGCGCGCCCACCGACGTGCGTGTGCACTCCACCGGCGCGGGCGCCGTCGTGCGCTGGAACCCGGCCTCCTCGCCCGCCACGGACCCCGTCACCGAGTACGTCGTCACCGCCACACCCGGCGGCAGCTCCGTCACCGTCCCGGCGAGCGCCCGCGTGGCGACGCTCCCCGGGCTGACCACCGGCACCACCTACCTGTTCCAGGTGAAGGCCCGGAACAGCGCGGGTGACGGACGGCCCTCCGCGCCCGCCTTCCACCGCCACGTCGTGCCCCTGGCGTGCCAGACGCCGTCCTTCGCGCCCGTGTCCCAGTTCGCCTACCCCACGGGGGGAGACTTCATGGGCGCCGGAGACTTCAACGGGGACTCGCGCCAGGACGTCCTGGTGGGCAACCTGTTCGACATCACCGTGCTCGCCAGCGGGCCCGGGCGCGGCTTCACGCGGCTGGCCAACTCCGCCAGCGCCGGCAACGTCCTCAGCTCGGAGCCCCCGGTGGTGGCGGACTTCAACGGCGACGGGAAGCTGGATGTCGCAGCCATCCTGGGCACCGACAGCGATGACAGGACGGGCGGCTTCACCGTCTACCTCGGCCGGGGCACGGGCACCTTCCAGACGCCCCTGTCGACGCCGCTGGGCACCAACGTCACCACCAGCTTCAACTGCCTCACCGCCCGGGACTTCGACCGCGACGGGAAGCTGGACCTCTTCGCCCATGTCCACCTGGGACGCACGCTGCTCTATCGCGGCAAGGGGGACGGGACGTTCTTCGCCCCCACCACCGTCATCTCCTCCGACACGTACGACTGCCCTGTCGTCGCCGACTTCAACGGGGACGAGAACATGGACTACGCCCGGCTCGACAGCGCCAACAACCGCATCGTGCAGGTCAACGGCACAGGCACCGGCTCGTTCCGGGTCCCCGTCTACGCGCCGTGCACCAGTTGCTACGGAAACCTGGTGGCGGGTGACTTCGACCACGACGGCGCCGTGGACGACCTGGCCCTGCTCCACCCCGAGAAGGTCCGCGTCTTCAGCCCCTCGGGTGGGACGCTGGCCCTCGCGTCCGAGATGCCCTTCGCCCGTCCGTTCGGCTCCACCGTCCGCCCTCCCCTCCTGGCCGACATGAACGGAGATGGCCGCCAGGACCTGTTCTGGACCAGCGCCCCGGGCGGACAGCTCAACCTCCTGCCGGGCAGCGCCGGCCCCCTGCCCTTCTCCACGCCGCGAAGCCTCGGCTACAACGGCGAGCACTACGCGCCCGCCGCGGGTGACTTCGATGGCGATGGCTTCACGGACGTGGCGCTCACCGGCTACATGTCCGTCCAGATGTTCTGGGGCGCGAGCACCGTGACGGAGAGCCTCCAGCTCGAGGGCGCCCCAGGCGGACTCGCCAGCGGCGACTTCAACGCGGACGGCCTCGCCGACCTGGCCGCCGGCAGCAACGAGAAGAACGCCATCTTCATGTCGCTGTCGGGGAGCCCGGAGCGGAGCACCGCCATGCTGTCACCGGTGTTCGTGCCTCCGGCGGGCAAGAAGGTCACCGGCGGCGTGCAGGACCTGGTCTCCGTGGACCTGGACGGTGATGGCCGGGAGGACCTGGCCGCGCTCACCACGTCCACGACGCCGTCCACGGGCGTGCTGCCCCAGCTCGTCGTCTTCAAGCGCCTGCCGGGCGGAGGCTTCGCGCCCGCGGAGCGCTATGACGAGGACTGGACGCAGGCGGAGCTCATCGCGGTGGACCTCAACGAGGATGGCCGCTTCGACCTGGTGACGACGGAGCGGTTCACCTCCTCGAAGATCCAGCTCGGCGTGTGGCTCAACCTGGGCAGCGGGAAGTTCGCGCCCGCCACCACCGTGGAGGTGACGGCCAACTACGAGGTGCACACCCTGGTCTCCGCGGACCTGGACCGGGATGGCCACATGGACCTGGCGCTCTTGCGCCCGGGCAGCCCCGACATCGACAAGGGCGAGGTGTACGTCATCTGGGGCAATGGCGACGGCACCTTCACCGGGCAGACGAACTTCACCGGCGAGTACAGGCACCGCGCCATGGGCCGCGCGGACCTGGACGGACAGGGCAACGTGGGCCTGCTCATCGACCGGGGCGAGGTGGGACTGCTCACCTATGATTCGGCCCGTCAGCCCACGCTGACGCCCAGGCACAGCCTGGGCATCGGCGCTGGCGACGGCATCCTCACGGCGGACTTCAACGCCGACGGCCTCACGGACACGTTCTCCTTCGAGCCGTTCGGGGGCAAGGTGGTGATGCAGACCGCGCCCAACACCTTCGCCCTGGGCCCCGTGCCCGGCTGGGGACGCACCGCCCGCGACGGGCTCATCGCGGACTGGAACGCGGACGGCCTGCCCGACCTGGCCTTCAGCAGCGTGGACGCCAAGGCGGCGACGATGGTGCTGAACGTCTGCGTGCCGCCCTGAGACAGGCGAAGGCCCCGGGTCAGTGCGACTCGGACAGGTGGCGGGTGGCGTTCCAGCGCTTGCCATCATAGCGATAGAACCAGGTGGCGTTGCCCTCGCCCCAGTCCACGAGCGCGTCCCGGCTCGTCGCGGGCACGCCATGGCGGCCGGGCTTCTTGTTCGGGAGGTAGAGCTGGAGGCAGCTCACCTCGCGGGGCAGTGACTGGACCTCACGCACGAGCCCCTTGCTCGTGAAGAGGACGCGCACGGGCACCGAGCCGTTGCACGAGAAGCCCTTGCCCGGGAACGCGTAGTCCGGCGCGCCGTCCTTGTCGAAGTCGCCCCGGATGCAGGGCACGCCCGTCGTGCGGAGCACCTGCGCATCCAGCCCGAGCTCGCGCAGCGCGGACTCCGCCGAGCCCACGCTGCCCACGCACAGGCACTGCTGCGCCTCCGCCGGGTTGCAGCTCGGGTCCTGATAGGAGAGCTCCACGCGCGGCGGAGACTCCGGCGCGGGAGCACCCTGGGTGCTCGGGGTCACCACGGCTTCGGACGACGCCTCGGCGTAGCCGAGGGCAACCAGCGGAAGAGTCCAGCCCAGCATCCAGCGCACACCCATGATGTATCGGTTCCTTCCAGGCCCAGGGATGAAACGGGCCCCCGCCTATACGGCGGGGAGCGCGCGCTATTCAATGCGCCCGCTCACGAAGCGCGTTTCCCGCCGGCGCGGGGCGGCTGACGGGCCCGGGCGGCGAGGATGCGCGACAGGTTGTCCTCGATCCACAGCGTCAGGCCCTCCACCTGCTGGGCCACCTCCTCCCCCAGCGGCGTGAGGCTGTACTCCACGCGCGGCGGCACCTCCGGGAACACCTCCCGCGTGACGAAGCCGTCGGCCTCCAGGGCCTGGAGCGTCTGCGAGAGCATCTTCTCGCTCACGCCCGCCACCTTGCGCCGCAGCTCGCTGAAGCGGTGCGTGCCCTCCTCCAACAAGGCCACGAGCGCCAGCACGCCCCAGCGGCTCGTCACGTGCTCGAGCACCCCTCGCGAGGGGCACATCGGGGCGTACACGTCCCCGCGCGACGGGCCCTGGGCCTGCCCGCTCAACCGCTTCAACACTTCCGTGTTCCGCTTCCGCGTCGCCATGATGGGTTAGTACCTTACTTCAAGGTGGGTACTTACCAACAGAAAGCAAGGTCGTTAGGGTGACTCATGTCAGCCCACCCCCATCGGAAGGACCCCTCATGATTGCCGTCACCGGAGCCACCGGCCACCTGGGCCGCCTCGTCATCGACCAGCTGCTGCGCAAGGTCCCCGCCACCCAGGTGGTCGCGGTCGTCCGCTCGCCCGACAAGGCCAGGGACCTGGCCGAGCGGGGCGTGCAGGTGCGCCAGGGCGACTACGAGAAGCCCGCGACGCTCGACGCCGCGTTCCAGGGCATCGACTCGCTGCTGCTCATCTCCTCGAACGAGGTGGGCAAGCGCCTGAGGCAGCACGAGGCGGCCATCGCGGCGGCGAAGAAGGCGGGCGTCCAGCACATCACCTACACGAGCCTCCTGCACGCGGACACCTCCGGCCTCTCGCTCGCGCCGGAGCACCTGGCGACGGAGAAGGCCCTGCGCGCCTCCGGGATACCGTTCACCCTGCTGCGCAACGGCTGGTACCTGGAGAACTACACCGAGAACCTGGGCTCCGCGCTCCAGCACGGCGTGCTGCTGGGCGCCGCGAAGGAGGGCCGCATCGCCGCCGCCGCCCGCGCCGACTTCGCCGCCGCCGCGGTGGCCGTGCTGACCACGCCGGGCCAGGAGGGCAAGGTGTACGAGCTCGCGGGGGACTCGCCCTTCACCATGGCCGAGCTCGCCGCGGAGGTGTCACGCCAGTCCGGCAAGCCCGTGGCCTACAACGACCTGCCCCAGGACCAGTACGAGGAGACGCTGCGCGGCTTCGGGCTGCCGGGCCCGGTGGCGCAGATGCTCGCGAGCGCCGACGCGGGAATCGCGCGGGGTGAGCTGGATGACCGGAGCGGCGAGCTGCGGCGCCTCATCGGCCGGGCCACCACGCCCCTGGCCCAGGCGGTGAGCGTGGGCCTGAAGGGCGCCTGAGGGCCCCACCGTCGGGTCAGCACGAGCGCCTGCGTCTCGCCCCGGCACTTCGGAGAGGCCACCACAAGCGGGCGCGAGCAGCAGCATTCCCAGACACAGACACGTCTTCATGCTTGTCGTGACGCCCCCTTCGCCGCGACCTCGGCGAAGTCACGCACCTGGAAGAAGACAGCCAGTGCATCTCGGGCCAACGGGGCGAGGTCCAGCGCGTCCCGCATGACCCGGTCTCGTCCTCGGGAGGACGGCGAGGCAGAATCGGCCGGCACATGCTCTTCGACGCGAGGACGTGGAGCCGGCACCTGCGCGGCTACGCCATCCATGACTGCGCCATCTCCCATGCGGGGCGGCTCCACTTCACCCTCGTCCTGGATGAAGGCGAGGCGGGCTTCAGCCTCGACCCCGACACGCGCTTCCTCTGCTGCGACCTGGACGCGCCCGCCGCGCGGCGGTTCTCCCATGTGGACGCGCTCAATCTCGGTCCGGTGCGCAGCGCGGTGGCCACGTCCCCCTCGCTGGAGCTGGTCGCGGTCGACCCCGCGGGGCTGCTCTACCGGTGTCCGGGCCGGGGTGCGCCCACCCAGGACGCACCCTCGCTGCCATGGAGACCTCGCCTGAAACACCACGAGGGCCACGTCAGGAACCTCAAGCGCGTGGGCCGCCACGTCTACGCGCTCACCGATGCCCGTGAAATCCTCCGACGCCAGGGCGCGCAACGGTGGGTGTCGCTCGCGGCGAGCGCGAAGGGGGCGCCCTTCCCTCGCGCGACGGGATGGAGCACGGGCTTCAACGACCTCGATGGCTTCGCCTCCGACGACCTGTACGCCGTGGGCGGCTTCGGTGACGTCTGGCACTTCGATGGGATGGACTGGACGAAGCTGCCCTTCCCCAAGGACACGCTGGTGCACACGGTGTGCTGCGCGGGTGATGGGAACGTCTACATCACCGGCCACCGGGGCACGCTCTGGGTCGGCCGGGGGAAGCAGTGGAAGCGACTCCAGGCTGGAGGGCTGCCCCTGTCGGAGTTCAGTGACAGCGCGTGGTTCGCGGGTGCGCTCTACTGTGGAACCCATGAGGGCCTGTGGGTGAAGACCCAGCAAGGACGGCTGCGACCCGTGCGCGAGGTGGACTCCAGGATGAAGGCGGACGTGGCGAAGTGCTCCGGCCGCATCGGCCTCAGCCCGGATGGCACGCGGATGCTGAGCGCGAGCCGCCGAGGCGCCTCCCTCTTCGATGGCGAGCGCTGGACACTGCTGTTCAAGACCTCCCGCCCCTCCACGGCCGCGCGGCGCAAGATGGCCTCTCGGAGGTCGCCATGAAGCACCCCACCCTTCCCCGCGCGCGTCACCCGAAGCCCCGAGGCCACTCTCGCGGCCTGCCGACACTCGGGCTCGGACTCGCGATGTCGATGACCGCGTGCCGGTCCTCCTCCCAGACTCCGAACGACAACGCCGCGCACCTCGTCTCATCGGAGTCCGCGCCCTTCGTGCAAGCCCCCGCTCAGATGCCCTCATGGCTCGGTATCCCCGCGTCCGACTCGCGGGTGCAGGTCATCGGGCGTGCGTACCGCTCCGGGACTCGCGTGGTCTTCTCCCACCCCGGCGTGACGATTCGCGTGCGGTTCTGGGGAGATGCCCTGCGCATCCGCCTCGACGACGCGGGGCTGGGCGGCGACACGAAGACCAACTACTTCGACGTCATCGTCGACGGGGGCACGCCCCAGAAGCTGGAGGTGAAGAGCGGTCCGGCCACCTACCCGCTCGCCACCGGACTCCCGCTGGGGCTCCACACGGTGGAGGTCATCAAGCGCACCGAGACCTCGGTGGGCGCGACGACATTCGAAGCGCTCGATGTCCACGGTGAGCTTCGGGAGCCGCCGCCTCGCGCGGCGCTGCGGATGGAGTTCGTCGGAGACTCCATCACCTGCGGCTACGGCACCGACGTCTCCATCATCCCGCCCTCCCCCTCCTGGAGAGCGCCCACCTTCACCTCCAAGAACGAGAACCCCACGCGGACCTACGCGTGGCTGACGGCCCGACAGCTGGGCGCGGAGGCCTCGCTCATCTGCCACTCGGGCCACGGCGTGTACCGCAACCTGGACCTGTCGACGGCGGGGCTGGTCCCCGCCCTCTACGAGCTCGCGGTCCCCGGCCACAGCGCGCCCTGGGATTCCTCCGGTGAATCACCGCACGTGATTGTCATCAACGCCGGGAGCAACGACACCCTCGCCGGCCACGGCACCGACGTGTTCCTCCCGGATGAAGCGGCCTTCAAGTCCGCCTATCGGACGTTCCTCACCCGCCTGCGCACGCTGCATCCGCAAGCACACCTCGTGTGCACGCTGGGCAGCATGACGGATGGATACAAGCAGCACGAGCAGGGCGGCCAGGTGACCTCCGTCCACGTGGGCGACTGGCTCACCGAGCTGGTCGCGGAGCGGAATCAACAGGGCGACGCGCGCGTCCACCGCCATGTCATGGCCGTGCAGAACCCGTCCGTGGACGGAGTCGCCGAGGACTGGCATCCGTCCGCCGGCACCCACGCGAAGATGGCCGAGGCGTTGAGCCGCTTCATCCAGGACGTCATTCGCCAATAAGTCATTTGCCAATAAGTCATCTGCCAACAAGCAAAGCCGTGGGCAGGAGAATGCTCTGTCGCCACTGAACGACACGCTTGTCCAACGGCTGATGGAGCGACCTGACAGGCCATTGGGCTCACACCCCTGGTGTGCCATGCTTTGTCCATGGCTGACACGCATGAGTCAGACGCTCCCGTTGCCGAAGGATTGGACCGCCGTCGCTTCCTGACGTGGGTCGTCGCCTCGCCCACGCTGATGGTCGCCGCGCGGCTGGGGCTCGATGTGCCCACGGCCCAGGCGGCGCAGCCCGAGGAGGCGGCGGCGACGGCGATGAGCCTCTACCTGACGCTCCAGGAGGACGGGCGCGTCAGCACCACCCTCCCACGCACGGAGATGGGCCAGGGCATCACCACCGCCGTGGCCATGCTCGTCGCGGAGGAGCTCGACGTCGCGCTCGACGCGGTCGACATCCACCACGCGGACGTGGACTCGCGCTGGTTCACCCAGCTCACCGGCATGTCCTCCACGATGCGCCTCGTGTCCGGACCGCTGCGCGCCGCGGCGGCGGACGCGCGGGCCCGGCTCGTCACGGCGGCGGCGCTGCGCTGGCGGGTCCTGGCGCCCACGCTCACCACCGCGCGGGGCGTGGTGAGCGCGCCCGATGGACGACGCGCCGGCTATGGCGAGCTGGCGCAGGACGCTGGCCGCGTGGTGGTGCCCCTGGTCTCCACGCAGCCCAAGCCGGTGAGCCAGCACACGCTGGTGGGCAAGCCCACCGGGCGCATCGACGCGCGGGACATCGTCACGGGGGCGACGCGGCACGCCCTGGACGTCGACCTCCCCGAGGCGCTTCCCACGGTGGTGGCGAGGCCTCCCACGCTGCGCGGCACCGTCCGCACCGTCGACTCGGCGGCGGCGCGGGCCATGGGCGGCGTGGTGGACGTGGTCTCGCTGGGCACCGGCGTGGCGGTGGTGGCGCGGACCTTCGGACAGGCGCTCGCGGCCCGCGCGGCGCTGCGCATCACCTGGGCGCCCGGCCCCGCCAGCGCGCTGTCCGACGCGGACATCCGCACGCGCTTGCGCGACGGCATCGGCGCGCGGCCCCTGCCGCCGTTGTTCACGACGCGCACGCTGGAGGGGAGATTCGACTTCCCCTACCTGGCGCACGCCCCCATGGAGACGCAGGGCTGCGTGGCGCGCGTGCAGGGGGGGCAGGCGGAGGTCTGGGTGGGGACGCAGGACCCGAAGCATGCCCAGCGCGAGGTGGCGCGGGCGCTCGGCTGGGACCTGACGCCGTGGAAGGTGACGGTGCACACCGTGCGCGCGGGCGGTGGCTTCGGCCGCAGGTTCTTCAACGAGGCGGCGGTGGAGGCCGCGCTCGTGTCGAAGGCCATCGGCAAGCCGGTGAAGCTGATGTGGAGCCGGGACGATGACATGCGCCACGGGCGCTTCCGTCCCGCCAGCCACCACCGCATCCTCGCCCACCTGGGTCTGGGCGGGCGCATCCTGGGCTGGCACCACCGCGCCGCCATCCCCACCTTGGAGGTGCCGCACGGCTTCGGCGATGTCATCACCGCGCTGGTCGGAGAAGCCCTCCCGGAGGTCACCGGCGCGGTGTTCTTCGCGCTGTCGCAGAAGCTCCCCTATTCGTTCGGGCTGGTGAGCCACGAGCTGCGCGACATCTCCATCCCGATTCCCACCGCGTCCTTCCGCTCGGTGTTCACCAGCCAGGTCGGGGTGTCGAACGAGGTCTTCGTCGACCAGCTGGCGCGCGAGCTCCAGGTGGACCCGGTGACGCTGCGCCGCGAGCGGCTCGATTCGAACCGGCTCAAGGCGGTGCTGAACAAGGTGGTGGCGGAAGGACAGTGGGGGCGCACGCTGCCGCCCGGGGTGGCGCAGGGGGTCGCCGTGCTCGAGGAGTGGGGGAGCGCCATCGCGCACCTCATCGAGGTGGACGTCACCGGAGGGACGCCGCGGGTGCTGCGCATCGTCATCGCCGCGGACGTGGGCCTGCCCATCAACCCCAAGGGAATCGAGGCCCAGCTCCAGGGCGCGGCGGTGGACGCGATGTCCACCACGCTGAGCGCGGGCATCCACATCGACGCGGGCGCGGTGCGCGAGAGCAGCTACGCGGACTATCGCTGGATGCGCATGAAGCACGTCCCGGCCGACATCCAGGTGCACCTGGTGCGCTCGGATGACCGCGTGGGCGGTGTGGGTGAGCTGGGCTACCCCAGCGCCGCGGCCGCGCTGACGAACGCGATTGCACGGGCCCGGGGCACCATGCCCACCCGCTTCCCCATCCTCGACGAGGGAGTCTGAGCATGCCGGCCCATCAATTCATCCTCAATGGCCAGACGGTGTCGGTGGAGGCGCCCGAGGACCTGTCGCTCCTGTGGGTGCTGCGCGACGTGCTGGGCGTGACGGGGCCCAAGTATGGCTGCGGCGTGGGGGTGTGCGGCGCCTGCACCAGCCACCTGGACGGCGAGGCCTTCCGGCCCTGCATCCATCCGGTGGGCACGCTGCAAGGCCGCGAGGTGATGACCATCGAGGGACTGGGCGCCCAGGGGCTGCATCCGGTGCAGCAGGCCTGGATGACGGAGGACGTGGCCCAGTGTGGCTTCTGTCAGCCGGGGCAGATCATGGCCGCCGTCGCGCTGCTGAAGAAGAACGCCCACCCGTCCGACGCGGACATCGACGCGGCGATGAGTGACAACGTCTGCCGGTGCGGCACCTATGTCCGCATCCGGGCCGCCATCAAGCGCGCCGCCCTGCTCCTGCGAAGCGGCGCGGTGGGTGGGTGAGGCTTCGCGGGTGGGGCGCCAGCACATCGGCGCCCCGAGCCGTGTGAGCGCTCAGCCGAGCTTCTTGCGCAGCCAGGTGTCCAGGGCGAAGCGGCCGGGCCCCACGGTCATCAGCACCACCGCGATGACCAGGTAGAGCAGGGGCAGCTCATAGCTGCCGGCGTGGCCGACGAACGGGTCGCCCTTCACCACGGCGTGCACGTGCGTCGCGACGGCCATGGTGAAGAAGAGGCCCAGGGACGCGAGGGGCACGAGCAGGCCCAGCGCCCACGCGAGCCCGCCGCCGAACTCCGAGAGCGCCGCGAGCGCCTGGAGGATTCCGGGCACGGGGGCCTCGGCGCCCATCCAGGCAAACGGATTTTGAATCTTCGACCAGCCGTGAAACATGAACGCGATGCCGGCGACGAGGCGCAGCAGCAACAGGCCGACGCTGGGCGCCGTCGGCAGAGGGGCGGGGAACAAGGAGGCGAGCTTCATGGTGAATCCTTCGAGGAGTCCGGGTTTGACCTGTCGCGAGACATAATCCAGGTCTTCCTCCGGTGGGAGGTCTCGCCAAGCGATTGGAATCATGTCCAGGCGATACCCCTGGGTGAAACCCGCGGGGCTGTCATCACCGCGGCTTGCCAGGTCCTCGCCCCTTGCCGCATAAGGAACGCATGCGGCCAGTGGACGGCGAGCGGACGTACCAGGAATGGGCCCTGTCCGCCGGTTCGCGGCATCCTGGCTGGACCGCCGTCGAGCGGTTCTTGACGAGCACCCTGCCCTCGTTGCGGCCCGCGGCGCTCGCCATCTTCGACTTCGACCCGCGCACGGGCACCTATCAACAGACCCGGGCTCCCATCGTCGCGACGAGCGATGACTTCCAGCCTTCCGACATCCTGGCCGGCCTCCGTCGCGACGCGTACCTGGTGCTCCTCCTCCACGCCCCGCTGGAGATGAAGGACGTGTTCCCTGAATACGTCCTCGCCGCCGAGGGCCTGCTCGCGCCCACCCGGAGCGAGCGCGTCTTCCACGCGCCTGTCACGGGGCTCGAAGAGACGCTGAAACTGGGACGACACGCCCTGGTGATTTCACACGATGGTGACCCGCTGTACTGGATTTCGTCACCTCCCAGTGACATGAGCTCCAGCTCCGACATCACACCTTCCACGGCATGGGCTCCAGCGAAGGGAACCACGGTCGGCCGCTATCTGCTGGTCGAGCTGATGGCTGCCACCGACCTGAGCGCCGTGTACGACGCGTACGACCCGGAGCTGGAGCGCCGCGTCGCCCTGGAGCTGCTGCGCACCAGCGCGCCCGGCACCGACGCCGAGCAGGAGGAGCGCGCCCTCCTGCTGCGTGAAGCCCAGGCGCGGGCCCGCATCTCCCATCCCAACGTCGTGGCCATCTACGACGTGGGCACCTTCGGACCCCATGTCTTCCTCGCCATGGAGCGGGTGGAACCCCAGACGCTGCCCGGCTGGCTGGCGGCTTCGCCTCGCACGTCGCGACAGGTGCTCGACGTCTTCATCGACGCGGGCCGAGGGCTCGCGGCCGCGCATGCGGTGGGCATCACGCACGGAGACTTCGGACCCGACCAGATCCGGGTCAGCGCGGAGGGACGCGTCCACGTCACCGGCTTCGGCCTGTCGAAGCGCAAGGCGCCGCTCCAGCGCGCGTACACCGCGCCGGAGGTGCTCCAGGACGCCTCACTCGCGAGCCCCGCGGCCGACCAGTTCTCCTTCTGCTTCGCGCTCCACGAGGCCCTCTACGGCGTCCCGCCCTTCACGGGCGAAGCGCCCGGCGTAAGGCAGCTCGCGCCCCTCCCCCCGGGCTCGCGCGTCCCGACGTGGCCGCGCCGCGTCCTCGCGCGAGGGCTCGCCGACGCGCCCTCGGAGCGCTTCCCCACCCTCACCGCGCTGCTGGACGCCCTGGGGAAGGACCCCACCGCGCGTCGACGACGCGGCCTGCTGCTCGCGGGAGGAGGAGCCCTGCTGGCCCTGGCCGTGGGACTCACCCATGTCCTCCACTCCCGCCGGGCCTGCGACGGCGCGAAGGAGGAGCTCACCCACGTCTGGGGCCCGGCGCAGCAGGCCAGCATCCAGGCCGCCTTCACCGCCACGGGACGGCCCTACGCCCTGGCGGCCTGGGAACGCGTCCGCCGCGAGCTGGACGCCTATACCGCCTCCTGGGAGCGGATGCGCACCGACACCTGCCTGAGCTCCCAGGCCCGTGAGGCGCCAGCCGAGGCGGTGACGGGGTGGCGCATGCGCTGCCTCGACAACCGGCTCGCGGAGGTCTCCGCGCTCACCACGCTCCTGTCCCAGGCGAACGCGAGGACGGTGGATGAGGCGCACCGCGCGGCGACGGGCCTCTTGCCCGTCACGGCCTGCACCGAGGAGCACGCGCCGGGTGCCCCTCATGAAGCCGTCGACACCGGCGCCTCCGCGCATTCGTCGACCCTGGCCCGGGGTCGAGCGCTCCTCGCCACCGGTCGCTACGAGGAGGGAATCTCGCTCGTGGAGCCGGCGGCGCGCGTCGCGAAGGAGGCCGGGCATCGGCGCGCGCTCGCGGAGCTCTCGTTGCTGCTGGGTGAGCTGCGCGAGGGAGCAGGTCGCTGGCGGAGCGCGGAGAGCGCGCTCTTCGAGGCCCTGGACGCCGCGGAGGCCACGCGCCAGGACGCCGTGGCGACACGCGCGTGGATACTCCTGGTCCGAGTGTCCTGCATCGGCCTGGACGAGTACGAACTGGCCGCGCGATGGAAGGACCGCGCCGCCGCGGCGCTGGAGCGGCTGGGGGACGGACACCTGCTGGCGCGCATCCAGCTCCTCACCTACGCGGGGACCCTGCTGCGCATGCAGCGGCACTATCCGGAGGCGGCGATGCAACAGGAGCAGGCCCTGCTCCTGGCGGAGCAGGCCTTCGGTGCCGACAGCCTCGAGGTGGCGGACGTCCTGCTGGAGCTCGGCGTCAGCCAGTGGCGCGACGCCCGGTTGCCCCAGGCCCGAGCGACGCTGGAGCGCGCCGTGGACATCACCCGAAGGACTCTCGGCGACGAGCACCCCGAAGTGGCCCGCATGCGGCTGGCGCTCGTCCCCGTGCTGAGGGATGGCGCCTTCGAGCCCCAGCGCGCGAACGAGGAGCAGACCGCGCGGGACCTGGACCTGGCGGAGCGGACGGTCCGCGAGGCCCTGGCCATCCTGGAGCGCACGCTGGGCCCGGAGCACCCCCGCGTCTACGACGCGCTCAACGACCTGGGCTCGACGCTCGTGGTGCGGGAGCGCTTCCGGGACGCGCTCCCCATCTACGCCCGCGCCCTGGCCATCGCCGAGAAGACGGACGGCCCCAAGAGCCAGGGCGCGGCCGTCATCCACGGCAACCTCGGGGTGCTCCGCCTCCAAGCTGGCGACTACCGGCTTTCAGAGGAGCACTTCCGACAACTGCTCACCATCCGAGAGGCGCACTTCGGCCCCCAGCACCCCATCCTCATCTCCACCCTGCGGCTGCTCGGGCGCGCGCTCATGCGACAACAGCGCCACGAGGAGGTGCTGCCCTACTTCCAGCGGGCCGTCGACCTCCAGCTCGCGTTGCCGGATGACGCCGACGAGCGATGGACCGCGTCCCTCCTCGACCTGGGGAGCGTGTACCTGCTCCTCCATCGCCCCGCCGAGGCCATCGCGCCCCTGGAGCGCGCCGTCGCGGGCTGGGAGCAGGCGCGCCCCCTGCCGGGTCAGCGCACGGATGCGCGCTTCATGCTCGCCCGGGCGCTCTGGGAGTCGGGCAGGGACCGCGCTCGCGCGTCGCGGCTCGCCACCGAGGCGAAGCAGCTGGCCCTCACGGATGGCGCCTCCCAGGCCTTGCGTGAACGCATCGACGCGTGGCTCGCACAGCCCGCGAAGCGATGATTCAGGCGCGCCAGGAGCCGTGATGTCCCGCGCCCGACGTCGGCGTCGGACGTCGTTGGTTTCGCCTGGGTCGCGGGCTAGCGTCCGCGCGCATGAAACAGGTCTCCCAGTCCATCGAAGCGTTGAAGCAGTCGAAGCTGCTGGAGTTGACGATCTCCGAGCCCATCTCGGCCGACGAGTTGGTGAAGGCCGTGAAGCCGCACTTCGGGACCCTGAGCTGGACGCCGCCGCCCAGCTATCGCGAGGCGCTCGCGCTGGGCCTGTGCATCGCGGAGCGGAGCCTCCAAGCGGACGGCATGGACCTGGGCTTCTGGCTCTACGACGCGGAGGACATCGCCAGCGCGAACGAGGACCTGGTCCACCTGCCCGAGGGCGTCTCCATCGAGGAGGGCGTGGACCTCTCCACCAACCACCTGGTCGGCTTCGCGGAGGCGGGCGGCGACGCCGTGTGGTGCTTCGACGTGAGCAAGCCGGGCGCCAACGGCGAGTACCCCATCTACTACCACCACCAGGACCAGCCGCGCGCCCGGGTGCTCGCGACCGGGGCGTGGCACAACCCCGAGGACGCCACGCCGGACTTCGAGTCCTTCCCCCAGTGGCTGGAGACGATGACCGCGGCCCTCACCGCCCCCAAGCTGCCGAGCTGGTTCAAGGACCTGGGTTCTCCGGGGATGACCTTCGTCAAGAAGCGCCTGTCGCTGTAGTCCCGCGCCACGGCCCCCGCGCGTGATTCGCGGGGGCCTTCGGGCCTCAGCGCGTGCTCGTCATGATGCCGCCCTGCTGGAGCAGCGCGAAGAGCTCCACGAGCGCCGCCACCGGGAAGACGTACCCGTACTCCGCATAGGCCGCGTCGCGGATGTCCGCCACGGAGCGACGGCCGTCCGCGTAGCTCGCGATGGCATCGGGCAGTTGGTAGAAGCGCAGCTCGCTCTCACCCTGCTCCCGCAGCGCCGACGCCGCGTCGCGGAACGCCGCCTGCACCGCGGCCACCCGAGGCTGCTCCGCCGGAGCCACCTTGCCCGCCAGCTCATCGAAGGAGGCAAGCTCCTTGCCCTTCACCCGACGCGGGACGAAGGCACGGGCGCGGCGCTCCGCCTCCGTCGCGGCGGGCTCCTTGAGCGAGACGCCACGCGCCTTGCCATCCGCCTCCACGCGCTCCAGCGCCTGCTCCTCGGCGCGGTCCAACAGCTTCGTCAGCGTCTTCACCGACGCGGCCGGCGCGCCCAACGGCTGACACGAGCGCAGCGCCTCTCGCTCTCGCGCGTAGGCGGCGCGCACCACCGCGCGCGCGAGCCGGTAGGTGCCTGCGACCTGCTCGGCGGGCGCCGCTGCCAGGTCCTTCCGAGCCCGGAACTCGTCCTCCGCCACGCGCCGGGCGCCGTGCACCGACACCAGCCGCGCCAGCTCCAGCGCCCCCGGGCCCTCCGTCCAGGCGGCGACGGTGATGGAGGCCAGCCCCGCGAACGCCGCGCGGTGCAGCTGCGTGGGGTCCACGTTCTCCGGCCGGTCCCCGCTCGTGTGGTACGCGTCATCCGGCCAGGTGGAGAAGGCCACGCCCGGGATGCCGTGGTCATTGAAGAGCTGGTGGTCCGAGCCCCGGCCATAGCGCTCCAGGTGCATGTCCATCGGCTCGCGCGAGCCGGTGACGGAGCCGATGCGGAAGTCCTTGCGCGACGGATACGTCACCGCGTTGAAGCGGTTCATGAACGCCACGGTGGACTCCGTCACCGCGTTCACGAAGCTGCCCAGCCAGTCCGGCGTGTACGACGCGGAGAAGCGTGAGTGCACCTTCGTCAGGCTCGCGCCGAGCATGTCGAAGTTGTAGTGCGCCACCCGCCGCACCGGCTCCGCGCCATGGTGCTCGAACCACTCGCGCGTCCCCTCGAACTCCGGCAGCCACAGCACCCGCACGGTGCGCACCGGAGGCGGCAGCACACCGTCCCGGATGAGCGTGGTGTAGGTGCGCACCATCTCCAGCACCGTGGCCGCGCCCGAGGCGTTGTCATTGGCCCCCGGCTTGTAGTGGTCCAGGTGCGCGGTGAGGACAATCTCCTCGTCCGAGCGCTGGCCAGGGATGACGCCGCTGACGATGGCGTAGTGCCCCGGCTTCGTCTCGGTGGCGATGCTCACGTCCACCTTCATCGGCCCCGTCAGGAGCTGCGCTCGCAGCTCGCGTGCCTGGCGGTCGGTGAGCATGAACAGGAAGGGCGCCTCTTGCCCCTCCGGCCGAATCCCTGGCGGCACCACGGCCCAGCCAATCTGGTCGGGGAAGTCCCCGTCCATGCGGTGCGGCTGGTTCCAGGGCGGCGTCGAGTACGAGGAGACCACGCCCACCGCGCCGAGCTTCCCGACCGCCCGGCGCAGGACGGCGACGGGGTGCCCTCGCGTGAGCACCACCTTGCCCTTGAAGTCCTTGCCCGCGTAGTCCGAGTCCTGGTTGCCCTGCCCCACGTCGACCAGCTCCAGCGCCTTGCCCTCGAAGCCGCCGCTGCGCAGCGCCAGCGCCATGGGCTGGTCGGCATGCGACGTCACCTTGTAGCGGTGCGGACCGGACACCCACAACTCGCCCCGCGTGGCACGCCACTGGGGCTCCTCCTTCATCGGCTCGACACGGACGTCCTGGAGCCCCGCGGCCTTCGCGCTCGCGGCGATCCACTCCGCCGCCTGCCCGTAGCCCTCCGCGTTGTCCCGGGCGAGCAGCGACAGGCGCTGCACCCCGTCATGGATGCGGTCCCCGGAGCTCTCCGAGATGAGGGCGCGCACCACGTCGTCCCGCAGCACCAGTCCGGTGGTGGGCGACACGGGCCCCACGGGGGACACCGGGGGCTGGGCGAAGGCGGGGAGCGACACGAGCACGGCGACGAACGGGAGCAGGCGAAGGCGCATGGAGGTCTCGGTGCTGGCAACTCAGCATCCCCCTTCGCACGAGTCCAACATCGATTGCATGCGGACCGACAGGTGACAGTTCGGGATGAGCCCGGTGTTCCAGGGAGTCCACACCCCTGGAGACTCCATGATTCCCACGCGCATCTTCCTGCGCTTCGCCGGCGTGCTCGCGCTGGGCGGACTGACGCATTGCACCCCCGCCGAGTCGGAGCGGGACGTCCCCGAGGCCATCGCGACGGAGCCCACCGCGACCGCCAAAACCCAGGCAGCGCCGAGCGTCACCGCCCCCGGCAAGCGCCTGTTCACCCACGCCTTCCCGAACACGAACGGTCGCTCGTGCGCCACCTGCCACGTGCTCGACGACAGCACCGCGCTCAAGCCCGCGCACGTCCAGGCGCTGCATGCCTCCAATCCGCAGGACGTGCTCTTCCATCCCATCGACGCGGACAACCCGAACGCGGCGGTGCCCACGTATGAGCACCTGAAGAAGGGATTGGTGCGCGTCGTCCTGTCCCTGCCCGACAACATGGATGTCATCGACGCCCAGGGGCAGGTCATCACCCCGGCGGACCGGAAGGTCTTTGTCTGGCGAGGCGTGCCGAGCATCCAGGACGTGGCCCTCACCGGTCCCTTCTTCCAGCTCGACGGCCGTGAGTCCAACCTGGAGGACCAGGCCCAGGCCGCCATCACCAGCCACAGCCAGGGCGGCGCCGTCCCCCGCTCGCAGCTGCGCCAGTTGGCGGGCTTCCAGCGCGATGCGTTCACCTCGTCCCGCCCGCGCTTCGTCGCGAGCCTGCTCGACGCGGGCGTCCCGCTCTCGCGCATCCCGTCGCCCGAGGACTTCCTGTGGCTCACGCCCGCCGAGACGCGCGGTCGCGAGGTCTTCAAGGTCGGCTGCGAGCCGTGCCACGGCAGCGCCACCGTCAGCCACATCTCCCAGCCGGCGATGCTCGAGGTCGCCTCCGGCTTCCCGGTGACGAAGCCCGACGGCAACGTCGTCTTCACGAACGTCCCGGGCACGGGCCCCGTCCCCGTGCAGGGCCAACGCCAGACGCCCGACATCCTGAACATCGCCATCAGCGGCTTCACGTACCTGGGACAGATTGGCCAGTTCCCCACGCTGTACAACGCCTCGCTGGAGCTGCCGCGCTACCGGTTCCGCTTCTACACGGACGGAACCCGGACACAGCAGGTGACGGACCTGCCGCCCATCCCCGTCACCGCGAGCGGGCACCCGTACGACCCGAACCCCGCCGTGGACGAGAACGGAGCGCCCATCGTCGGCCCCAACCTCTTCCCCCAGGCCTTCACCACCGACCCTGGCCGGGCGCTCGTCACCGGCAACCCCCTGGACTTCGAGGCCTTCGACATCCCCACGCTCCGAGGGGCCGCGAGGACGGCGCCGTACTTCCACGACAACAGCATCGAGACGCTGAAGGGCGTGGTCGACCTCTACAGCCAGTTCGTCATCCCCTTCACGGCCCCGCTCCAGCTGCCTCCCGTGCATCCCCCGGAGTTCCCCGGCGCGCCACCCGAGTCGCTCAGCCCCGCCCAGAAGCAGGACCTGCTGCGCTTCCTCGAGCGGCTCTGAAGACAGACGTGAAGGAGGCCAACCCGCCAGCCTAGTCCGGCGGGCCTCGTCGACCAACCGGTCCTTGCCCCGTGGAGGAGGCTCCGCGGGGTGGGGGCCCTCCTGCGCCTGGCGTGGCTTGTAATCCCGCGCACGCCCGCTTCCCCACGGGCGCGGGCGTCCACCCCGGACGTCGCCTCTCGACAGGAGCCCCACCCTCATGGCCCTCGAGTCACCCGTCGTTCGCGCTGTCCTCGTTGGACTCACTCTGCTGTCCCTCGCTTGTTCGGACGACAAACCCAGACAGCCCGAGCCGCCGCCTCCTCCGCCGCCGGTGGACCCTTGGGACGGCACCTATACGCCCCTCGTGGACCCCACGGACTGGGAGGACCCGGGCGAGTACGCGCCCTGCACCGCCACCGTCGCCCGCGGCACGACGTTCGACTGTGATTCGCCCGCGCTGTTCGACGTGTCGAAGTGCGACACGGCCTCGCTCGCCACCCTGGACCCGCATGGCATCTACCAGGTGGACCTGCGCAACGAGGACGTGTACCCGGACTTCGTCGGCCTGAGGGTCCCCCGGGGCGGCGGGGTGGGGACGATGGACACCCGTCCCCTCACCCGACAGGAGCTGACGGGCCGCTTCCACGTCACCAGTCGCTTCGAGTTCGCGAACGCCCAGCGGCAGGTGGCGCTCCTGGGCTGCCAGGTCTCCCGCCCCGGGTACGTGACGGGCTGCTATGCGCGCTGCACCAACGGCAAGGTGGGCGGCACGGGGACGTTCGAGGCCGCGCGGATGACCTGGGGACGGGGCGAGGCCGAGTCCTCGGGCGGCCTGCGACTGCTCTCCGAGACGGCCGTCGCGTCCGGACAGCCGGTGGATGTCTATGTCGACGGTCACCACGCCTACGTCGTATCCGTCACCTGGGGCTCCCGGACGCCGGGAGGACTCACCGTCTTCGACATCAGCGACCGCGCCCGCCCCGTGCTGACGAAGAAGATTTCCCTCCCCGGAGACTCCTACTGGAACGCGGCCTGGACGCGCGGCGACGCGCTCTACGTCGCGAGCAAGGACACGGGCGTGCTCGTCTTCGACATCACCGAGCGCGCGAATCCCACCTTCGTGCGCAACGTGCCCGGCGGCCCGCCTCTCAACGTCCACACGCTCTTCGTCGATGGAGACAGGCTGTACGCGGTGTCACCCGGTCCGTCGGCCCATGGGGAGACGCTGCTGTTCGACATCTCCAAGCCGCTCGAGCCGACCCTGCTCAACCGCATCGTCGTGTCCGACACGACGTCCTACCTGCCCTCGGCGCACGACAGCTTCGCCTATCAGGACCGGCTCTACGTCAACCACTTCAGCTCGGGCTACGTCGTCTTCGACGTGAAGGACGCGATGAACCCGAGGGAGCTGGGCGCGTACACCTTCGCGTCGGACAACAGCACGTCGATGAGCCACGCGGGCGCGGTGGGCACGTTCGGCGGGAGGACCATCGCGTTCGAGGGCGGCGAATACCAGGGCACCCACCTGCGCGTGCTGGACGTCACCGACCCCACGAACATCCCGCTCATCGGCCGGTACAAGCTGCGCAACCAGACGTCCATCCACAACATGGTCCTCAAGGACAAGCGTCTGTACATCGCCTACTACCAAGAGGGGCTGCGCGTGCTGGACGTCTCCATTCCGCCGCAGCCGAAGGAGATCGCCCACTTCAACACCTTCCGCGAGGACGACCCGGAGCGCTCCGACGGACTGCTCGATGGCGCCATCGGCATCCGCGTGCCGGGCGACGGCCACGTGTACGTGGTGGACACCTCGCGCGGGCTGCTCATCTTCAACGAGCCCTGAGCTACCGCCGGAAGAACGACGCCTGCTGGAAGCGCAGGCCGGCGAGGACCTGCTCCACCCTCGCCTCGGACAGCGCGCCGATGCGCGCTCCCAGGCGGGTCTTCTCCACCGACTCGATTTGCGACACCACGACGACGCTCTGGCGGGGGAGGTCGCCCTCGCCGGGCTCGAGCAGGACGTTGCCGGGTTCACTCGCACGGTGAAGGTTCGACGTGAGCGCACACACCACCACCGTGGTGATGCGCGAGTGATTGAAGACGTCGTCCTGCACCACCACATAAGGATGTGAATAGGCCGGCGCGGGGCCGCGCGAGTCATCGGGTGCGAGCCAGTACAGGTCGCCCCGGTCGATTCGCGGCGTGTCTGGGTTCGTCGTCATGGCGCAAGTATCTCCCTCGAAAACCCAGGTGCATGACCAGACCTGGGGACTGCCTTCGTAGACCCCCTGCCGACCCGCGTGGGTCCGGCGGAAACAATCAGAAGGCCCCCCTCATGTCAGGAGAAAAATCCGTGCGTGTCACATCCTCCCTCTCCATCATCACTCGCTGGCTCATCCTGGGGTTGAGTCTCTTCGGAGCGAAGGCCTTCGCCGGCTACGTGGCTGCGCCGGATGGCACCGTCCTGCTCGGAATCGAGACCTCGAACCGCTACTACGTCGCGGGCGGAGCGCGCTTCTTCATCCCTCCGGCGCAGCACAGCCTCTACTCGGGCCGCTCGTTGGTGCCCCTGCCCCAGGCCACCATCGACTCGTACACCGAGGTCCCCATGGACGGCACCCTCTTCCGTCAGATTGGGACTACGCCCATCTACGTCGTCGTGGGTCAGTATTTCTGGTGGATTCCCAACCCCACGGAGCTGGACGTCTGGGATGACTGGAAGGAGGTCCACAACATTCCGAACAGCAACTGGAACGACCGCTTCATCGACTACACCTACGTCAAGAACGCCCTGGTCCAGGAGCGCACGACGAGTCAGGTCTACCTGTTCGTCGCCGGTGCCAAGTTCCTGCTCACCGACCCCGCGGACATCGCCTACTTCGGCGGCTACGGCGCCGTGAAGACGGTCCCCCTGGGCACGCTGGCGAGCGTCCCGAACGAGCCGTTCTGCGGCGCCGTGGTGCGTGAGCGCTCCAGCACCACCCTCTACGCGGTGGGCTACATCAACAGCAGCACCCCCGGCCTGCGCAAGCACGCCACGACCCACCCGACGCACGGTGTGGTCCCGGATGGGGCGCTCTCGGGGATCCCCACCATGTCCAGCGGGCTGTCCTGCATCTGGTAGGGAGCGCACTCGCGGGAGGGCCTGCCCCACGGGCCCTCTCGCGGTCCGGCGTGTTCACCCAGGAGCGGATGCCGCGGGTCCGACGAGCGTGTACGGGTCCGGGAAGACGGCGCGGATGGCCGCGGCGAGCTCGGGCTGGAGCTGAGCCAGCCTCGTGTCCTCGACCCACGGAAAGGCGCTGCGCAGCCGCTGGTAGAGCCGCATGAAATAGAACGGAGACTGACCGTTCGTGGGGAAGGCGCCACTGCTCCAGCGTTCTATCGTGCGCGCCAGCACCCGCATCGGCTCGAAGAACGACAGCGCGGTCGCCAGCTCGAGGCACTTCTCCTTCTCGCGGCCGGGATGCAGCGCGGCGAGCAGGAACAACATCGCCACCGGGTCGTCGCTCGCCCGCCATGCGGCCACGACCGTCTCCCGCTCCACGCCGAGCTCCTGCACGGAGGCCCAGTCGCGGGCGCGGCTGGACACCTCGGCCATCAGGTCAGTGAGGGTTCGCCCCGCGCTCATCCGGCGACGATATGGCACGGCCCCCGCTGGATGCATCCTTGGAACGCCGGCCGAGCAGGCTCCCACACCATTCGTCAGGGGCACGGCGGGCGCTTCAGTGCTAGTCCATGGGGTCATGTCCGGCGACTCACCCGTCCCGCCCCCTGGCGGCCAGCCCACCCTGCGCTTCCCCCCCGAGCTCCCCATCTCGAGCCGGGTGGAGGACATCACGAAGGCCATCTCCGCCCATCAGGTGGTCATCGTCGCGGGGGCCACCGGCTCGGGGAAGACGACGCAGCTGCCGAAGATCCTGCTCGCCATGGGGCGCGGCCGCCCTCGGCAGATCGCCGTCACCCAGCCCCGGCGCATCGCCGCGACCAGCGTGGCGGCGCGCGTGGCTCGCGAGGTCGGCACGGAGCTGGGCACGGACATCGGCTACCAGATTCGCTTCGAGGACCGCTCGTCCCGGAGCACGGCCGTGAAGTTCATGACCGACGGCGTCCTGCTCGCGCAGATCCACAGCGACCCGCTCCTGCGCCGCTACGACACCATCGTGCTCGACGAGGCCCACGAGCGCAGCCTCACCATCGACTTCCTGCTCGGGTGGCTCAAGCGCCTCCTGCCCCGTCGCCCCGACCTCAAGGTGGTGGTGAGCTCGGCCACCATCGAGACCGAGCGCTTCTCGCAGTTCTTCGGCGGCGCTCCGGTCATCCAGGTCGAGGGCCGCACCTTCCCGGTGGACGTGCTCTATGAGCCGCCCCCCGAGGACGATGAGCTGGCCGACGCCGTCGCCGACTCGGTGGCGAACGTCCTCTCGCTCGACCCGGACGGGGATGTGCTCGTGTTCCTCCCGGGTGAGCGCGAGATTCGCGAGGCCGAGAACGCGCTGAACGCGCGCAACCTCCGCGGCACGGTGGTGCAGCCCCTGTATGCGCGCCTGTCGGCCTCCGAGCAGTCGCGGGTCTTCGCCTCCATCCCCGAGCGCCGCGTCATCCTCGCCACCAACGTCGCGGAGACGTCCGTCACCATCCCGGGGATTGTCTACGTGGTCGACACGGGGGTGGCGCGCCTGTCGCGCTACGACTCGCGCTCGGGTGTCACGCGGCTGCACATCGAGCCGGTCTCCCAGGCCAGCGCCGACCAGCGCAAGGGACGCTGCGGCCGCGTGCGAGAGGGCATCTGCGTGCGCCTCTACGACGAGGCGAGCTTCACCTCGCGGCCCGCCTTCACCGACCCCGAAATCAAGCGCACGGGGCTGGCGGGCGTCATCCTGCGGATGAAGTCCCTGGGCCTGGGTGATGTCGAGGACTACCCCTTCCTCGATCCGCCCCAGCCGAAGGCCATCGCCGAGGGCTGGCGGGTGCTGGAGGAGCTGGGGGCCATCGAGGGCAAGGAGCGCACGCTGACGCCCCTGGGGCACCAGCTCGCGCGCTTCCCGGTGGACCCGCGCATCGCTCGGATGATTCTCGCCGGCGCCGAGTACGGGTGTCAGGACGAGGTGATCATCATCGCCGCGGCGCTCAACCTGCAGGACCCGCGCGAGCGGCCTCGGGAGCTGGCGCAGAAGGCGGACGCACTGCACGCGCGCTTCCGTGACGAGCACTCGGACTTCACGGGGCTGCTCAAGCTGTGGGCCTTCATCCGCGAGGCGGACAGCCGCGGGACGTCCCATCTGCGGCGGGTGTGTCGGGACAACTTCCTGTCGTTCCTGCGGGTGCGCGAGTGGCGGGACGTCCAGCGTCAGTTGGAGGAGACCGTCCGCGACCTGCGCCTGCCGAAGAAGGGCAAGGGTGCGCCGGTGCGCGGGGACGTGTTGCACCAGGCGCTGCTCACCGGGCTCCTGTCGCGCATCGGCCAGTGGAACCCGGAGCAGCGCAGCTACACGGGCGCGAAGCAGACGCGCTTCATGGTGCACCCCTCGTCGGCGCTCTCGAAGAAGCCACCGGCCTGGGTGATGGCGTTCGAGCTGGTGGAGACGTCCCAGCTGTTCGCGCGCACGGTGGCGAAGCTGGACCCGGAGTGGCTCTCGGAGGCGGCGGACCACCTGCTCAAGCGCAGCTACTCCGAGCCGCACTGGTCGGAGAAGTCCGCGCGCGCCGTCGTGAAGGAGAGCGCGACCCTCTTCGGGCTTCCGGTCTTCAAGGAGCGTCCCGTGGCCCTGGCGGGCATGGACCCCGAGCGGGCGCGGCTGATGTTCATCGAGCACGCCTTGGTGCGGGGCGAGTACCGCTCGCGAGGGGCGTTCCAGGAGAAGAACCGCCGGGTGCTCGATCGCGTGGCGAGCCTGCGGGACAAGGCGCGCAAGAGCGAGCTGCTCGACAGCGAGGCCTTGCTGACGTTCTTCGACAAGCGCCTGCCGGCGGACGTCACGGACGGCGCGGGCTTCGAGGTCTGGCGTCGCAAGGCGGAGGCGGCGGACCCCGACGTGCTGGTGCTCACGATGGAGGACGCGCTCGCGTACGACCCGGGGCTGTCTGCGGCGAACTACCCGGATGCCATCAGCCTGCACGGTGCGTCCGTGCCGGTGACGTACACCTTCGACCCCTCGGCCGAGGACGACGGCATCACCCTGAGCGTGCCGCTGCTGCTGCTCGCCCAGCTGGTCCCGGGCGAGCTCGACTGGACCATCCCTGGGTGGCATCGGGAGAAGATCACGGCCCTCCTCGAGGAGATGCCTCGGGCGCAGCGCAAGCAGCTGGGGCCGTTGCCGGAGCTGGTCGAGCGCCTCGCGAAGGAGCTGGTGCCCTTCCGCGGGCCGATGATTCCGGCGCTCGCGCGCGCGGTGTCCCGGCTGAGTGGCGTGGAGGTGCCCGAGGAGGCATTCCGGGCGGAGGCCGTGGCGCCGTACCTGCGCATCACGCTCCGGGTGCTCGACGAGAAGGGGAAGGAGCTGGCGCGGAGCCGCGACGCCGATGCGCTGCTCGCGCAGCATGGAGGACATGCTCGGGCGGTGCTGCGCAGCGCGGCGCCGACGTCAGATTGGGAGAAAAAGGGGCTGACGGCGTGGACGTTCGGGGAGCTGCCCTCGGTGGTCACCCGGCGGGTCGGTGGGCTCGAGGTCCGCAGCTATCCCGCGCTCGTAGACCGAGGGGCCACGGTGGACCTGGTGCTGCTGGAGACGTCCGCGGCCGCCGATGCGGCCTCGCGCACGGGAGTCCGGCGGCTCTTGATGCTCGCCGCGCGCGGGCATGTCGCGGTCAGCGGCTCGCGGATGCCGCAGCCCTTCCCGTCCCTGGACGGTGCGCCGCCGGCGAGGGGACAGGCCGATGCGTTCAAGGCGCTCGTGCTCGCGCGTGCCGTCGATGATGCGTTCAAGCTCGCGCCGGGCTCGCCGCTGCCTCGCACGAAGGTGGCGTTCGAGACGCTGCTCCGGGAGGGGTCGCCGCGCATCGAGCAGGAGGCACGGGACTGGGCGAACGCCGTCATCGTCACGTCTGGGGAGCTCGCGCAGACGCTCGCGGCGCTCAAGACGGCGTCCAAGGGGCCGAGTGGCGCGGCGGCCGTGCGGGACATCCGCTCGCAGCTCGCGCAGCTGTTCCCCGCGAAGCTCATCGAGTGGATTCCCTTCTCGCGCCTGATGCACTACCCGCGCTATCTGCGCGCGGTGCAGGCACGGCTGTCGCGTGCGGTGGCGAACCCAGGCAAGGACGCGGGGAAGGCCGCGCCGTTCACGCCCCTGTGGGAGACCTTCCTCACCAAGAGCGCCACCGCGCGCGACCAGGAGGCGGCGCAGGAGCTGCGGTGGGCTTTCGAGGAGCTCCGCGTGGCCATCTTCGCGCCGGAGGTGACGACGCCCGTGTCGGTGACAGTGGCGAAGGTCAGCGCGGCGCTCGCGGCGCTTCGATAGAGCTGCTATAGGCCGCCCCGCTCGGCTGTACTCACCCGAGGGGGAAAACACCAAGATGTCGGAGCGGCATATTGAGATGTTCTGGCGTTGTTCGAGTTGCAACCACCGCAACCTCGGCCGCCACATGGTGTGCCAGCGCTGCAAGAACGCCAAGGACGGCAGCGAGCAGTACGAGATGCCGGAGGACACCGCCTCCGCCGTCACCGTGACGGACGAAGCGCTGCTCAGGATGGCCACCTCCGGCCCCAACTGGCGCTGCGCCTACTGCGAGAGCGACCAGCGCGCCCTCGACGGCGGCTGCAAGAACTGCGGCGCCTCCGCCGTCGATGGCACGAGCACCGCCGACTCCGTGCCGCCTCCTCCCGAGAGGCCCACCGGGAAGAGCAAGCCCCGCCGCATCGGCTGCTACATCGTCCTGGGCCTGCTCTCCCTCTTCTGCTGCTGCCCGATGATGCGCGGCGCGATGGAGGGCGCGTCGTCCACGACAAAGGAGACCGCCACCGCCACCACCGCCGCCAAGGGCCCCGAGTGGACGCGCGCGCTCCAGGTCCAGGACGTGTCCTGGGAACACACCGTGAGCGTGGAGCGCTACCGACTGGTCGACGACGAGGGCTTCGAGGAGGACCGACCGGAGGACGCCCTCCAGGTGAAGGCCCAGGGCAAGCGCCACCACCACGACGACCAGGTGCTCGACGGCTACCAGACCGTCTCCTACACGGAGCGCGTCCAGAAGGGGTTCACCACCGAGACCTATCGCGACAAGGAGGCCTGCGGCGAGGACTGCACCACCACGCCCGAGAAGTGCAAGGAGACCTGCACCAGCAACAAGAACGGCTTCGCCACCTGCAAGACGACCTGCACCGGTGGGGAGAAGCGCTGCAAGACGCGCTACTGCTCGGTGACAAAGACGCGCAAGGAGCCCCGCTACGTCGACGAGCGCCGCACGCGCAAGGAGCCGCGCTACCGCAGCGTGCCGCGCGACGCCACCTGGTACTCCTGGAAGGCGTGGCGCTGGACGCACGAGCGGGACGTGAAGGCCCAGGGCACCACCGTGCAGACGCACTGGCCGACCGCCGCCGAGCTCAAGCCCGCCAAGGCCCTGCGCACCGGCGAGAAGGAGCGCGACACCCGCGAGGCGAAGTACAGCGTGCGCTTCCACGGCGACGCCGAGCCCGCCATCACCTACGTCCCCGCCACGATGGAAGAGTTCCAGCGCTACACGCCAGGCAGCACGCACACCCTCCAGCAGGATGAGGGCAAGGTCTCCGTCGTCACCCCGCCGACACCCGCACCCGACGCCTCCATGAAGTAGCGATGCGGGGCTGCCCGGCACACTCCGGGCAGCCCTCGCCGCGAGGCCCTCGTCGGGGTCAGCACCACCTCATGGCGCAATGCCTGTCACCGTGCGCGCCTTGCCACGGCGCGCCATGAATTCGTGCGCTCATGCCGCACGACTTCACTGCGAGAGAAGCTAGTCTTCGGGGCTCATCCTCCGTGCAAGGAATCCCGAATGGCGACAGTCCGCTTCGACGTGCAGGGCCATGTGGCGCTCATCACCCTGGACAGGCCGGAGGCGCGCAACGCCATCGACGCGCAGATGGCCTATGAGCTGGCCGAGGCCTGGGAGCGCCTGCGTCGGGACGAACACCTGCGCGTGGGCATCGTCACCGGCGCGGGCGAGAAGGCCTTCTGCGCGGGCGCGGACCTGGTGAAGACCATTCCGCTGCTCTCCGGCGCACGCAAGCCGCAGGACCGCTTCGAGGAGGCGCTCGTCACAGACCGCAGCTTCGGGTGGAAGGCCATCCTGCGCGACTTCGACTGCGAGAAGCCCGTCATCGCCGCCATCAACGGCCACGCCGTGGCCGGTGGCATGGAGCTGGCCCAGGCCACGGACCTGCGCGTGGCCTGTCACGAGGCCTCGTTCGGCCTTCAGGAGGTGAAGTGGGGCCTGTTCCCCGCGGGCGGCTCCACGGTGCGTCTGCCTCGGCAGCTCCCCCAGGCCCACGCGATGGAGATGCTCCTCACCGGCGCGCTCATCCCCGCCTCCCGAGCCTTCGAGCTCGGCTTCCTCAACCGCGTCGTGTCGCGCGCGGAGCTGCTGCCCACCGCCTTCCAGCTCGCCGAGCAGATCGCCGCCAACGGCCCCGTCGCCGTGCGCCTCATCCGCCGCTCCGTGCGCGAATGCCTGGGCCTGCCGCTCGAGGACGCCCTGCGCCGGGAGCTCGAAATCGCCGAGCCCATCTACCAGACGGAGGACGCCGTCGAGGGTCCCCGCGCCTTCCTGGAGAAGCGCCCCGCGCGCTTCGTCGGTCGCTGAGAGCCCCTGGAGCCCACACCCATGACGACGAACACTCCCTACCGTCCCCTCGCCATGCGCGGCCCCAGCGTGCGCGTCCAGTCCCGTCCGGATGGCTCGCTCCTGCTCGAGAGCGGCTACTCGTACGAGGACGTCGAACGCAGCATCGTCCACGTCCTCGCCCGACAGGCCCGCGCCATCCCCGACCGCGTCTTCCTGGCGCAGCGCGCGCCGGATGGCGCGTGGCGGGAGCAGACGTACGCGGACGTCCACCGACACGCGCGCGCCTTCGCGCAGGGCCTGCTCTCGCGCGCGCTGCCCGAGGGCCGCTCGGTGATGATCCTCTCCGGCAGCTCCATCGAGTTCGCCGCGGTGATGCTCGGGGCCATGATGGCCCGCGTCCCCGTGGCCCCCATCAGCGTGCCCTTCTCCCTGTGGAGCGCGGACCACGGCAAGCTGCGCCACGCCTTCGCCGTGTGCCGGCCCGCCATCGTCTACACCGATGACGCGGACCGCTTCGCCAAGGCCCTCCAGTCCCTGGACCTCTCCGACGTGGAGGTCGTCACCGCCACGGGCACCCCGACAGCGCCCCGGCACTCGCGGCTGTCCTCCTGGCTGGACACCGCGCCCACGTCCGCCGTGGACGACGCCATCGAGCACATCCACCACGACACCGTGGCCAAGTGGATGTTCACCTCCGGCTCCACCGCGCAGCCCCGCTGTGTGGCGCAGACGCAAGGGATGATGTGTCACCAGCTCGCGAGCTGGGCGGCGCTGGAGATGCCCGCCTCGGACCGCCCCGCGCCCGTCATCCTCGACTGGATGCCCTGGAGCCACGTGGGCGGCGGCAACATCGGCTTCAACCACAACCTCCTGCGCGGAGCCACCGTCTACCTGGACGAAGGCCGGCCGATGCCCGGCCTCTTCGAGAAGACCATCGCCAACATCAAGAGCGTGTCCCCCACGGAGTTCTCCTCCGTGCCCGTGGCCTTCCGCATGCTGGTGGACGCGCTGCGCACCGACGCCGAGCTGTGCCAGGCCTTCTTCCGCCGACTGGAGACGATGGCCTACGGCGGCGCCGCCCTGCCCACGCCCGTCGCCAACGAGCTGCAGGCGCTCGCGGTGAAGACGGTGGGCCACCGCATCCCCTTCACCACCATCTACGGCGCCACCGAAACCCAGTGCATCACCCAGGTGCACTGGACCACCGACGAGACGGGCCTCGTCGGTCTGCCCCTGCCCGGAGTCCAGCTCAAGCTGGTGCCCACCGATGACCGCCACGCCCTGCGCGTGAAGGGCCCCACGGTGACGCCGGGCCACGACGCCGAGCCCACCGGGCGCCACGGCTTCGACGAGGAGGGCTTCTACGAGCTGGGCGACGCGGTGCGCTTCCTCGACCCTGCCCGGCCCGAGGCGGGGCTCGTCTTCGCGGGACGACTGGCCGAGGACTTCAAGCTCAACACCGGCACGCGCGTGGCCGCGAGCGCCCTGCGGCAACAAGTCCTGACCACCGCCGCGCCGCTGCTCTCCGACTGCGTCATCTGCGGGCTCGGAGAGGAGGCCGTCGGCGTCATGGCCTGGCTCAACCCCAACGCCATCACCGCACTGCTCGGCCCCGCGCCGGCCGATGTGCCGCCGCACGCACGCCAGGATGTGCTGAACCGGCTGCGTGAGGCACTCGAAGGCCACAACCGCGCCTTCCCGGGCTCATCCCACGCCATCCGTCGCCTGCTGCTGGTGGCCGAGCCTCCGTCCTTCGACACGCACGAGCTGACGGACAAGGGCTCCATCAACCAGCGCGTCGTCCGGGAGAATCGCGCGGGCCTGGTGCGGGAGCTGTTCGCCCCCGAACCCGGTGCTCGCGTGCTCGTCCTGGCGTGAGTCCCCGAGCCGGGGCCGGGTGCATACTCCCCCGGCCTCGGCCTCTCGCGGGCGTCAGGTGCCCACGGCCCTCGCGCCCAGGGGCAGGCCCTGGAGGAAGGTGTCGAGCGGGGCGATGAGCGCCTTCATTCCCTCCGGCGACGTGGGCCAGTGGCCCTGCCCCGCCAGCTCCACGTACGCCTTGGGGATGTCCCCCAGTTGCTCGTACGTCTTGCGGCTGTACTTCATGGGGAACATCCGGTCCTGCCGGTCATGCATCACCAGGAACGGGAAGCGCGCGGCGCCGAAGGGAACGCTCTTCTGGTAGTCGGACATCACGCTGACCATCGCCCGCAACGTGCAGCTTCCACCCACCAGCGGGTCCTTGCCGTAGGCGTCGTTGAAGTCGGCGGAGTCCGACAGTCGCGAGTATTGGAGGAACGCCTTCACCGGCACGCGCACCTTCGGCATCAGCTTCGCGAGTCCCCGGAAGAGGCTCACCACCAGCGGCATGGCCTTGCCGGGGCTGAACTCCGTCTGGATGAACTCGCGGTCGCTCGGGTCCACGCAGGCGTACCAGGCCATGACGTCCACCGGCGTGCGCTCGGCGGCGAGATACGACGTCATGCCGCCGAAGCTCAGGCCGAAGGTGACGACAGGCCCCTTGAACTCCTGGCGCGCGCGCTGGATGACGTCCACCAGGTTCTTCACGTGCGCCTCGAGCGTGTAGTCGCCCAGGCCCTGACGGTCCAGGCCACAGCCCTCGAAGTCGAAGGTGATGACGTTGTAGCCCAGCTCGCGCAGGAGCAGCGCCGGGTAGGCGAAGAGCCGCCCGTAGGACACCGAGCCCGGCACCAGGATGATGACGGGCCGCTCGGGACTGGCTCCCGCGTAGAGGTCCAGCGCGTGCGTGCGGTGCTGTCCACGGTACGTGCTCTCACGCACGTGCCGCGTCCACTGCCGCAACGTCTCCTCGCCGCCGTACCAGCGCAGCAGGTAGTTCTTCCAGTACTCGGTCCCCGAATAGGGCAACGGGCCGCTCACGCCCGGGGCCTCGCGATGACCTCGAAGGGCTTCCAGATGTAGTCGATGATCTCCGTCACCTTGTAGCAAGCGCGCGGCTCGGCGGACTTGAAGAAGTTGGTCGCGAAGTCCTTGCAGGCCACCTGCTTGAGCGGCCAGCGGTAGCGCTCGATGACCACGCGGCGCACCACGCCGTCCTCGTTGACGGTGTAGGCGCGGTCCAGCGTGTTGGCGATGTCTTCGATTTCGGGGTCCACCGTCACCGGGGCGTGGTCATCCAGCTCGTAGCGCACGAAGCGGTCGCCGGTGCGCAGGTCCACGCGGTTGCCGGTGCGCGTGGTGACGCAGGACTCGATGACGATGTCGGTGAAGAGCTTCAGGCCCGTGCGCGCCATGAAGCTGGGCGAGCGCACCGCCGTGAAGTACAGGCCCTTGTCCTTCTTCTCCTCGTTGTACTCGGCGTCCTCCAGCAGCGTGCGGAAGAGGAACGCCTGATACGTGGGGCGCATGACGGGGGGCAGGAACTGGGGCCCCATGCGGTGCGGCGTCACGTTCACCAGGGACACGACGGACTTGCCACCCACCGAGCGCACCTTCAGCTGCGAGGGGATGTGCTGCTTCATCTCCTCCAGGTCCACGGTGAAGTGGACGATTTCGATGTCGTGCAGCTTGCCGGCGAGGGTGATGGGGAGGTCTTTGAGGCTCATGGTCTTTCCTTGGAGGTTGCGGAAGAGGGATGACGACTAGGACTTGAGGAGGGCCTGGAGCCGGGCGTTGACCTCGTCCTCGGACATGGCATCCACGTCCAGGGAGGGCTCGGTCGCGGCCGGCGGTGACTCGGCGGCGGGCGCGGCGCGCTTCACGCTCGCGAGCATCCGGTCCACGTGCGCGTCCAGGCTCAGGTCCTCGAAGAGCTGGGACATGGGCAGCGATACGCCCAGCTCCTTCTCGAGCACGTTCTTGAGCTGCAGGCCCGTGAAGGAGTCGAAACCCAGTGAGATGAACGTCGAGTCGAACGCCACGGTGTCCTCCTTCGCGAGCTGGAGGACCTTGCGGATGCGCTCCTCGAGGAACGACTTGAGCTGCCCCCGGGCCTGCGCCGGGTCCGCGGACAGCGACAGTCCGCCCGTGGACTGCGTGGAGCGCACAGCGGCTGCGGTGCTGGCCGAGCGCGGCGCCTCCAGAGGGAAGCGCCCTTCCGCGTCCGCGTGGGCCACGATGTCCGCGTAGGCCTGCGGCGCGTCCAGGTAGCGCTGGTTCATCGAGAGCAGGATGTCGCGACTGAGGAACGGCTCCTTCTGGAGCGTGAGCACCAGGTACTGCGCGAGCCCCGTGCCCAGCAGCTTGCCCAGCATGTGGGGACCCACGATGAAGGCACTCTCAGCCGCGGTGATGTTCTGCTTGAGCCGCGCCATGGAGGCGTCGTACTCGCGGTCATCGAAGAAGTTGCTGATCTCCCGGCTCAGGTCCACGCAGCCGATGATGCGCAGCCCCGCCTCGGCGAAGAGCTGCGCCCACTCCTTGCGCGGCAGCAGGTGCGCCTCGGACTCCTCGTGGCGCAGCGTCTCGTCCACCGTGGAGACGATGTCCGACGCGACCAACAGGCCACCGTTGGCCAGGTGCCGCTGGATGTTGGCCAGCACGCCGCGCTTGTCCTCGATGTGATGGATGACCTGGAACGCCTGGATGAGTTCGTACTGGTCCGGGAACTCGTCCTTCGAGCTGTCGCGGTTGAACAGGCGCACGCGGTCCTGGAGGCCGCGCTCCTTCACCTTGCGGCCACCCGCCTCCACCTGCGCGAGGGTGATGTTGTAGCCGTCCAGCTTCAGGTGGGCGTGGTTCTTCGCCAGGTCGATGAGGTCCGACGCGTAGCCGCAGCCGATGTCGAGCACCCGCCGGATGGAGGAGAAGTCCACCGCGCGGTAGGTGACGGAGCGCAGCTCGCGCAGCGCCTCGCCGTAGACGTGCTCGAAGTGGACGTGGTCGTCCTCGGGGAAGAGGTCCGGGTAGAAGACCTTGAGCCACGAGAAGCCCTTGGGCACCTCACGCAGCGGAGCCCAGTGCAGGTACAGCTCCTGGCCTCGCGTGTTGAAGCGCTCGAAGGAGCGGCCGAAGTCGGAGTACACGTCCGCCACGCCCACGCTGCCCAGCTCGCTCGACGCCTGGAGCTGCGAGGCCACGCGGACCACGGACGACGACGTGGGCGGTGACGACACGCGCGGCTGGGGCACGGGCTCGGCGTGCCAGTGGCGACGCCGCTGGAACGGGTAGGTGGGCAGGGACACGGTGCGGCGCGCGTACGGCTTCTCGTACTCGCTCCACGCCACCTCCACTCCCTTCACGTACAGCGCCCCCAACGCCTCCAGCGCCGTCTCCCACTCTCCCTTCCCCTTCCTCAAACTCGCCACCCACTCCAACCCCTCCTCCTCCAGCGTCTGCCTCCCCATCCCCACCAACACCGGCGACGGGCCCACCTCCAGGAAGATTCCCACCCCCTCCTTCCTCAACGCCTCCATCCCCTCCGCGAACCTCACCGCCTCCCTCACGTGCGTGCGCCAGTACTTCGCGCTCGCCACCTCCGCCCCCGCCTTCTTCCCACTCACATTCGAAATCAGCACCCGTTTCGGTGCCTCCAGCTTCACTGCGCCTACCTTCGCTTCGAAGGCCTCCAGCATCGGCTCCATCTGCGGCGAGTGGAACGCGTGCGACACCTTCAGCTTCTTCGTCTTCGCGCCCTTCTCCGCCAGCCGACGCTCCGCCTCCTTCACGCCCTCCTTCAGCCCCGCCACCACCCACTGCTTCGGGCCGTTGCGCGCCGCAATGGAGACGCTCGCCTCCAGCCCCTTCACCGCCTCCGCAATCCACTCCTCCGGCGCCTCCACCGCCACCATCTCCCCTTCCCCGCCCAACGCCTGCATCAGCCGGCCTCGCTCCGCCACCAGCTTCAGCGCGTCCTCCATCCCAACCACCCCCGCCACCACCGCCGCCACGTACTCCCCCACGCTGTGCCCCAGCACCGCGTCCGCCTCCACTCCCCAACTCCTCCACATCCTCCACAGCGCGTACTCCACCGCGAAGAGCGCCGGCTGCGTGTACCTCGTCTCGTCCAGCTCTCCGCCCTGGCCGAACATCACCTCCAGCAGCGGCTTCTCCAGCACTCCCTCCAGCACCTTCGCGCACTCTTCCAGTGCTTCCTTGAAGGCCGGCTGAGTCCGGTACAGTTCCTCTCCCATCCCCACGTACTGGCTTCCCTGTCCCGTGAAGAGGAAGGCCACCTTCCTCTTCTCCTTCCCCACTGCCTGGCCCTTCACCACTCCGGCCACGGCCTCTCCCGCCACCACTCGCTCCAGCTTCGTCTTCAGCTCTTCCGCCGAAGCGCCCACCACCGCGAGCCGCTGCTCCAGGTGCGTCCTTCCCACTGACGCCGTGAAGCACACGTCTCCCACCGCGCCCTCTCCCAGCGATCCCGCGTACTGCTTCGCCTGCTCTTCCAGCGCGCTCGCGCTCCTCGCACTCAGCACCAGCACGTGCTTCGGGCGCTCCTGGAACGCGGGCAGCTCACGCGCGGCCGGAGCCTCCTCGATGACCACGTGCGCGTTGGTGCCGCTGAAGCCGAACGAGCTGACACCCGCCAGACGACGTCCCTGCTTGGGCTCCCACTGCGTCAGCTTCGTCGGAACCTCCACCGCCATCTGGTCCCAACCGATGTGCGGGTTCGGCGTCTTGAAATGCAGGTGCGGCGGCAGCTGCTTGTTCTTCAGCGACAGCACCACCTTCATCACCGCCGCCACTCCCGCCGCCGACTCCAGGTGTCCCAGGTTCGTCTTCGCGGACCCCAGCCACAGCGACTCACCGCTTCGCCCCTCACCCAGCGCGCCCCACATCGCGTCCACTTCAATCGGGTCTCCCAGCGACGTCCCCGTCCCGTGCGCCTCCAGGTAGCTGACCTCCGTCGCCTTCACCCCTCCGTTCTCCAGCGCCTGGCGAATCACCGCCTGCTGCGCCATCCCGTTCGGCACCGTCAGCCCGCTGCTCGGGCCATCGTGATTCACCGCCGTGCCGCGAATCACCGCCAGCACTTCGTTCCCGTCCGCCATCGCGTCCGACAGTCGCTTCAGCACCAACACGCCGCAGCCCTCGCCGCGCGCGAACCCGTCGGCCGACGCGTCGAACGTCTTGCACCGACCCTCCGGCGAGAGCATGTGCGCCTTGCAGATGGACAGCGTGGCCTCGGGCGTGAGGATGAGATTCACGCCGCCCGACAGCGCGAGCGTGGACTCACCGTTGCGCAGGCTCTGGCAGGCCAGGTGCAACGCGACCAGCGACGACGAGCACGCCGTGTCCACCGCCATGCTCGGACCGTGCAACCCGAGCGCGAACGACAGTCGACCCGCCACCACGTTCAGCGAGGTGCCCGAGGCGAAGTACGCGTCCACCGCCGCCGCGTCCTGATTCAGGATGACGCGCGAGTAGTCCGACGCGGTGACGCCCACGAAGACGCCCGTGTTCGTCTCGCGCAGTGAGTCCGCGTTGATGCCCGAGCGCTCCAGCGCCTCCCAGCCGACCTCCAGCAACAGTCGCTGCTGCGGGTCCATGCTCTCGGCCTCTCGCGGGGAGATGCCGAAGAACTGCGGCTCGAAGCCCGCCACGTCGCGCAGGAAGCCACCCTTGCGCATGTACATCTTCCCCGGCGCCTCCGGGTCCGCATCGAACAGCGCCTCCACGTCCCAGCGGTCCGCAGGCACCTCCGAGGTGGCGTCCACGCCGTCGCGCAGCAGGCGCCAGTACGCCTCGGGCGTGTTCGCGTCACCGGGGAAGCGGCAGGCCATGCCGATGATGGCGATGGGCTCGTCCGTGCGAGCGACGGGCTTGGGGGCCTCGGCGCGAGGCTTCTTCTCCTCCACGAGGCTCAGCAGGTGCTCGGTGAGCGCCTGCACGTTCGGGTGGTTGAACGCCAGCGTCGCCGGCAGCGACTGTCCCACCACGCGCTGGAGCCGCTCCTTCAGCTCCACCGCCATCAGCGAGTCCATCCCCAGGTCCGCGAAGCCGCGCCCCACGGGAATCGGCCGCTTCGGGTCCAGCCCGAGCACCCCCGCCACCTGCTGGCGCACCGCCGCCTCCAGCTCGTCCCGCCCCAGCACGGGCGCGGTGCTCACCGTCGGCGCAGCGGAGGTCTCCACGGCCTTCGTCCCCATCGCCGCAAGGAACGGCCGAGGACCGCGTGCTTCGTAGATGGGCTTGAAGCGCTCCCACCGCACGCGCGCCACCGTGGCCTGGGTGATGTCCGCGCCGAGCAGTCGCTCGAACCACGCGACCCCCTCCTGCGTCTCCAGGGAGTCCACGCCCATGTTCGCGAGCCACCGCTGTGCATCCGGCGAAGCCATGCCCCGGCCCGCCCACGGCCCCCAGTTGATGCTCGTCGCGGCGAGCCCCCGCGCGCGCCGGTGCTGCGCGAGCGCATCCAGGAACGCGTTGCCCGCCGCGTAGTGTCCGGAGCCCACCGAGCCCCAGACCGCGGAGATGGACGAGAAGAGGACGAAGAAGTCCAGCGAGTCACCTTGCGTCAGCGCATGCAAGTGCCACGCGCCCTCGACCTTCGGCGCCAGCACGGCGTCGAGCGCGGAGGCATCCAGCTCCCGCAGCCGCGCGTGCGTGGAGACACCCGCCGCATGGACCACGCCCTTGAGCACGGGCATCGTCGCTCGCACAGTCTCCAGCAGCGCCACCATCTGCTCACGACGGGAGACGTCCGCGCGCGAGAGCACCACCGTCGCTCCCGCGGCCTCCATCTCCTTCACCGCCGCGATGCGCACGGCCACATCGCCACCGCGCGCCTCCAGGGCATCCCACTCGGAGCGCTCGGGGAAGGCGCTACGCGCCGTGAGCACCAGGTGCCGCGCGCCCTGCTTCACCATCCAGCGCGCCACCTGCAGCCCCAGCTCACCCTGGCCGCCCGTGATGAGGTACGTCGCGGCCGAGGCCAGCGTCGTGGCCTTCGCGGTGGGGAGCGGCTTCGACTCGAGCCGGGGGACGAACCGACGTCCGCCTCGGAGCGCGAGCTGCTCCTCGCCCTCACCCGCGCCGTGCATGAGGACGTCCGCCAGCGACCCGCCCTCCGCCTTCTCCACGTCCACCAGCCCGCCCCAGCGCTCCGGATGCTCCAGCGCCGCCACGCGGCCCAGGCCCCACAGGAGCGCCTGCGACGGGTCCACCGACGAGGACTCGACCGCGCAGGCCTCGCGCGTCACCACCCACAGTCGACCGGTCAGCTCCGGCGAGGACTCGAGCGCCCGCAACGCGGAGACCACGCTGATGCAGCGCTCACGGGTGCTGGTCCGCAGCGCTCCGGGCGACTCCACACCCGACGCATCCAGGCCCCACAGGTGCACCACGCCCGCGCGCGGCAGGTTCGCCGGGAAGGCCTCCTTCCACAGCTTCGCCAGCGCCACGCCGTCCGCGGGGTCCACGGCCAAGGCCCCCGGTGCGGAGGCGGCCCCCGCGTAGACCTTCACGTGCGGAACGCCCTGCTGCTCGAAGCGCGCGGCCAGCGCCTCGCCCACGCCGCCCTGGTCGCACAGCAGCATCCAGGCACCCGTGGTGCCCTGCCCGCTCGCCGTCGACTCCTCCCAACGCACCTGGAGCAGCGAGCCCGCGTCCAGCTCCGTCACCGCGCCGTGCACCGTGGCGCCCTCCGAGCGCACCGTCGCGAGGCGAGGAGACTCCGACGGCCAGTGACGCTGACGGCGCCACGGATAGGTGGGCAGGGCCACCTTCTGTCGCGAGGGCTCCGCGTCCACCGCGCGCCAGTCCACCTCCTGGCCCCGGAGGAACAGCCTCCCCAGCGCCCCGAGCAGCTGCTCCGCGTCGTGACGCCCCTTGCGCAGCGAGGCAATCCACGCCGGCTGCTCGCCCAGGCACGCACGCCCCAGGCCCAGCAGCGTGGCCGTGGGCCCCACCTCGACGAACACGTCGATGCCCAGCTCGCGCAGCGACTCCATGCCCTCCTGGAAGCGCACGGCCTCACGCGCGTGACGACGCCAGTACCCCGGCGCGCCCAGCTCGCCAGCACCCACCGGTCGGCCCGTCACGTTCGACACGAGGGGAATCGTCCCCGGCATCACCTTGACGCGAGCGGCCTGGGACTCCAGCGCCTCCAGCATCGGGTCCATCAGCGGCGAGTGGAACGCGTGCGAGACGACGAGCGCCTTGGTGCGCACGCCCTTCGCCTGGAGCTCCTGGTCCAGCCGCGCAATCACCTCTCCCGCGCCCGACAGCACCACCTGACCCGGGGCGTTGAGGCAGGCCAGCGACACCTGGCTCCGGTGCGACGCCAAGAGCGGCTGCACCTGGGCCTCGGTGGCGAAGACACTGAGCATCGCGCCGCCCGACGGCAGCGCCTGCATCAGCCGGCCGCGCTCCGCGATGAGCGCGAGGCCATCCTCCAGGGACAGGTGGCCCGCGACGACGGCGGCGGCGAACTCGCCCACGCTGTGCCCCATCACCGCGTGCGGCACCACGCCCCAGCTCTTCCACACCTGCGCCAGCGCGTACTCCAGCGCGAACAGCGCCGGCTGGCTGTACTCCGTCTGGTCGATGGGCGACGTCGCGCCCTCCGCCGGGAAGAGCACCGACAGCAGCTCCATCCGGGGCTTCAGCAGCGCGGCGCACCGGTCCAGCGCCTCACGGAACACGGGCGACGTCGCGTACAGCTCGCGGCCCATGCCCACGTACTGGCTGCCCTGGCCCGTGAACAGGAAGGCCACCCTCGGGGACTGGGACGACGCCTCGGCGGAGGCCACCGCGTCCGAGACCTCTCCCTTCGCGAAGCCCTGAAGCGCCTCGGCCAGCGCCCGCGTCGAGCCGCCCACCACCGCCAGACGGTGAGGGAAGCGCGCTCGCGTGGTGTTCGCGGTGAAGCACACGTCCGCCGCGTCCAGCTCCGGGTGCGCGGACAGGTGGCCCGCGTACTGGCGGACCTGCTCGGCCAGCGCGTCCTCCGACTTCGCCGTCAGGAGCAACAGATTCGAGGCGGGCCGGCTCGGCGCCATCGAAGGCACCGCGCGCACGGGAGCCTCCTCCAGCACGACGTGCGCGTTCGTCCCGCTCATGCCGAACGAACTGACGCCCGCGAGCCTCGGCTTCTCCGAGCGGGCCCACGGCAGCGCGCTCTCCGCCGGGATGACGAAGGCCGTGCCGTCCATGCGGATGCGCGGGTTGAGCCGGGTGAAGTTCAGGTGCTTGGGGATGCGCTCGTGGCGCATCGAGAGCACCACCTTCATCAGGCCCGCGATGCCCGCCGCGGACTCCAGGTGCCCCATGTTCGTCTTCACGGACGCCAGCGCGCACTGGCTCCCATCCGCCCTCGGCGCGCCCACCACGTCGGCCAAGGCCTCCACCTCGATGGGGTCACCCAGTGACGTGCCCGTGCCGTGCGCCTCGATGTAGCCGATGGCCGAGGGCTCCACGCGCGCGTTCGCCAGCGCCTGACGCAGGAGCGCCTGCTGCGCGAGCACGTTCGGCGCCGTCAGCCCCGTCGAGCGGCCGTCCTGGTTGATGGCCGAGCCCCGCACCACGGCGAGGATGGTGTCCCCGTCCGCCTGCGCGTCCGACAGGCGCTTGAGCACGATGACGCCGCAGCCCTCACCGCGCACGAAGCCGTTGGCCCACGCATCGAAGGTGCTGCACCGCCCGTTCGGAGACAGCGACTGCGTGCGCGCAATCATCTCCGTGCTCAGCGAGTCCAGGATGAGGTTGACGCCGCCCGCGAGCGCCAGGTTGCACTCACCCAGCCGCAGGCTCTGACAGGCCAGGTGCACCGCGACGAGCGACGACGAGCACGCCGTGTCCACCGCGAGGCTCGGCCCCTGGAGGCCCAGCACGTAGGAGATGCGGCCGGGCGGGAAGCAGTGCCCGTTGCCGGTGATGTAGTACGCGTCGAGCTGGTCCGCCCCCATGGGCAGCACGCGCTCGTAGTCGTTGCCGGTGATGCCCACGAAGACGCCCGTGGATGAACCCAGGAGCTTCTCCGGGTTCTGCCCCGCGTCCTCCAGCGCCTCCCAGCTCACTTCCAGGAGCAGCCGCTGCTGCGGGTCCAGGCTCGCCGCCTCGCGCGGGGAGATGCCGAAGAAGTCCGCGTCGAAGCCGTCCACCTCGTCCAGGTACCCGCCCCAGCGCGGCGTGCCCGTGTCCGCGCCCGTGCGGCGCGACGCCGGCTCACGGCGCACGGCGTCCCGGCCCTCGTCCAGGAGCTTCCAGTAGGCCTCGGGCGAGTCCGCGCCACCCGGGAAGCGGCACCCCATGCCGACGATGGCGATGGGCTCGGTGCGCGCCTTCTCGAGCGTGTCGAGCTTCGCCTGCACCTTCTGCATCGCGAGCACGGCGCGAGCCATGCGCTGCTTCAGTTCGTTCTCCTTGGTCGCGTCACTCACGATTCGTTCTCCAGCGCGGTCAGCGCATCGTCGAAGAGGTCCAGCAGGTGCTCATCCGAGAGGGCCGCGAGCTCCGCGGCGGACTCGTCGGCGGGACGCTCCTGGTTCTCTTTCGACGGCGTAGGGGTTGAGGACTCGCGCACCGGCGCGAGTTCGAGTCTTTCGAGCAGGTGGACGCTCAGCGCGCCGAGCGTGGAGTGCGTCCACAGGAGCGTCGCGGAGAGCTTGAGCCCCAGGGACGCCTCGACACGGTTGCGCAGCTCCAGGCTCATCAGCGAGTCCAGGCCCAGCGCCCGGAACGGGTCCGCCCGTCCCACGCGCGAGGGCTCCAGCCGCAGCACCTGGGCAATCCGCTCGCGCAGGTGTGATTCCAGCATCTCCAGGCGCGCGCCCGGCTCCGCCTGCTTCAGCGTGCCCAGGAAGTCCGAGCCGGGACGGGCCACCTCGCCGCGTCCCTCCGCGCTCAGCTCGGACCAGACGCGCAGCGGCGCCACGGACGGGAAGAACTCCAGCCACTGGCGCACATCCAGACGCACCGCGGCGGCCTGCGTGGCGCCTTCATCGAGCAGCCGCTGGAGCAGCTCCTCTCCCTCGCGGGCCACGAAGCTCGCCATGCCCTGGTACGCCAGGCGCTCGCCACGGTTGGATTGCGCGGCGGCCAGGCCCACGTCCGAGAACGGACCCCAGTTGACGCTCGTGGCGGGCAGCCCCACCGCGCGCCGGTGGTGCGCCAGCGAGTCCATCGCCGCGTTCGCCGCCGCGTAGTTGCCCTGCCCCGGCAGGCCCAGCAGCGACGCCACGGACGAGTAGAGGACGAAGAAGTCCAGGGACTCGCCTCGGGTGAGGTCGTGCAGGTTCCACGCGCCACGCACCTTGGGCGCCATCACCGTGCGCAGGTGTGACGGCGTCAGTCGCGCCAGGGTGGCGTCCTCCAGCACGCCCGCGCAGTGCAGCACGCCGCGCAGGGGCGGCAGCGCTCCGTCCCGCGTCCTGGCCAGCGCGGCGCGCAGTTGCTCCGCGTCCGCGACATCGGCCTGGGCCACGACGACTCGCGCGCCCAGGGCCTCCAGCTCCGTCAGCGTCTTGCGCGCGGTCTCCGACGGCGAGGAGCGGCCCATCAGGAGCAGGTGCCGCGCGCCGTGCTCCACCAGCCACTTCGCCGCGGAGAGGCCCAGGCCACCCAGGCCGCCCGTCACCAGGTACGTGCCGTCCGCTCGCACGCGGAAGCCCGAGCGCGCGGAGGCCACCTTCAGCGTGGGGTCCTCCATGCCGATGACGAGCTTTCCGGTGTGACGTCCCTGCGCCATCTCGCGGAAGGCGTCCGCCACGCGCGAGACGGGGAAGCGCTGGTACGGCAGCGGCCGCAGCGCGCCCGACTCCACCTGCTCCATCACCTCCTGGAGCAGCCGCGCGAACAACACGGGCTTGCGCTCCTGGAGCCCCGCCAGGTCGATGGCCGTGTACGAGATGCTCTTGCGGAACGGCGTGAGGTCCAGCGCCCGGCCGTCGTAGATGTCGCGCTTGCCGACCTCCAGGAAGCGCCCATCCGGACCGAGCAGCTCCAGGCCGCGAGGAATCGCTTCACCCGAGAGTGAGTTGAGCACCACGTCCACGCCCTCGCCGTTCGTCAGGCGCTTCACCTCGTCGGCGAAGGCCAGCGTGCGCGAGTCCATGACGTGCGCGATGCCGAGAGTGCGCAGGAACTCGCGCTTCTCGGGCGTGCCCGCCGTGGCGAAGATTTCAGCGCCCCGGGCCTGGGCCACCTGCACCGCCGCGAGCCCCAGTCCGCCCGCCGCGGAGTGGATGAGGACTCGCTCCCCCTCCTGGAGCCGCCCCAGGTGCTCCAGCGCGTACCACGCCGTCATGAAGACGAGCGGCACCGTGGACACATCCTCGGCGCTCATGCCCTGGGGGCACGGGCGCACGAAGCGCGCGTCCGCGATGACGTGCGAGCCCAGGCTGCCCCCGGCCACCGCCACCACGCGCTGGCCCACCGAGAGCCCCGTGACGCCCTCACCCACGGACACCACGCGACCCGCGCACTCACCGCCCAGCGAGACGGGGCCGGGCGGCAGGCCCGGGTAGATGCCCATCGCCTTCATCACGTCGATGAAGTTGAGGGCGGCCGCCTCCACCTGGACCTCCACCTCGCCACGCCCCGGAAGACGTCGCTCGGCCACCCGAGCCACCAGCCGGTCCAGCACCCCGGGCGTGGGAATCTCCACCCGGAAGGCTCGCCCCTCGACAGGGAGCCTCGGCTCAGCGGACTCGCGCGACGCATCCACGGGGAGCCGCCGCGCCAGTCGCGCCGCGTGCCGCCCCTGGGTGCGCAGCGCCACCTGCTCGTCCTTCGCGCCCGCGAGCAGCTCCGCCGTCAGCAACGAGGCCGACGCGTCCGAGGACAGCTCCTCGACATCCACACACGTGCACCGCAGCTCCGGGTGCTCGTGCGACACCACGCGGCCCAGGCCCCACAGTGAGCCCTGCACCGCGCTCACCCGAGCCTCTCCGCCCACGGCCTGCGCGCCCTTCGTCACGAGCCACAACCGGGGCGCCGTACGCCAACCCGCGCGGGTCAGCTCCTGCACCAGGTGCAGCGCGCCGCCGCACAGCCGCTCGGCCTCGTCGCTCGCGCGCGCTCCGGACACCTCCACCTCGGAGGCCTCGAGTGCCCACAGGTACACGACGCCTCCGCACGACTCGCCCTCGGAGAAGGCCTCGGTCAGCAAACGCTGGAGGTGCTCGCGCGACCCCGGCGCCACCTGGAAGTGCCGGGCGCCGAGCTTGCGAAACTCCGTCCCCGCCTCGACCTTCACGCACGTACCGCCCCGTGCTTCGAGCTGGTTCACGAGCGCGGCGCCGTGCCCCTGCCCATCCATCAGCACGAGCCAGGGCGCCCCCGCGGACTGCGTCGTCGCGGGCGCATCCACGCGGTGCCACGCCATCTCGAACAGCGCCCGGTCCTGGGCCACCAGACGCGCGTCTCGCTGTCCCGACAGGGGCGCCAGCACCATGCCGCGCACCTCCGCGACCGGCAGGCCCTCCGCGTCGAGGAGCCACACGTCTCCCTGTCGCGTCTTCTCCCCCGCCACGGGCTCCGACAAGCGCGCGTGTGCCCAACGCACCGGCGCACCCGCGCGACTCACCGCGAAGCGCCGCACGCGCACCGGGACGTGGGTGCCCCCTCCCGACGGGAACGCCTCCAGGAGCACCTGCAGGCTCGCGTCGAGCATCGCCGGGTGCAGCCCTCTCACGGCGCCCAGCGCTTCGGGCACCTCCAGGCGTCCCAGCGCCTCACCGTCGCGACGCCACACCTCGCGCAGCCCCTGGAACGTGGGGCCGTAGCTCAGGCCGCGCTCCTCCATCTCGCCGTAGTGCGCGGAGCCCTCGCGGACCTGCGTGCACCGACGCCGCACCTCGTCCAGCGACATGGCGGACGGCGCGGCCCCCGTGGCCAGCGGCCTCACCGCGCCGGACGCGTGCACCGTCCACACCTCCGCGCTCTCACCGGACACGGGCACGAAGCTGGAGACCTTGAACGACGCGCCCTGCGCCGACTCCGACGTCAGCACGAGCTGCGTCGGCCGCGAGCCCTCCTCTGGCAGCGCCAGCGCCTCGTCGATGCGCACGTCCTCCAGGGCCCACGTCCCCTCGCCCAGCCCCTCGCGCGCCGCGGCCAGCGCCCAGTCCAGATAGGCCGCCGCCGGGAGCACCACCGTGCCCTGCACTCGGTGGTCCTTCAGGTACGGCAGCTTCTCCACCGCCACATCCACGTCCCAGAACCGCGCCCCCGGCCGGAGCGAGGAGCGCCGCGACACCCCGAGCACCGCGTGGCCCTGACCCACGCTCCGCGAAGCCCCCGCCGCGCCCGGCTGGAACCAGTACCGGTCCCGCTGCCACGGGTACGTGGGCAGCGACACCTGACGGCCCTCCACGGGCGTCACCGCGCGCCAGGAGACCTCGCGCCCCTCCGTGTAGAGGCGGCCGAGCGACTCCAGCATCACCACGCGCTCGGGCTGCTCGCGCCGCAACGACGGCAGCACCGTGCCCGGCTTGCCCAGGTGCGCGAGCGTCTGCTCGATGGAGGGCAGCAGCACCGGGTGCGCGCTCACCTCGACGAACAGCCCGTGCCCCGTGGCCACCAGGGACTCCACCACCTGTGACAGCAGCACCGGGTCCCTCAGGTTGCGCACCCAGTACGCGGGCGTCAGCTCCGTCCCCTCGGCCACGCGCCCGAGCACCGTCGAGTGCAGCGCCACCTCGCTCGCGCGCGGCGAGAGCCCATCGAGCAGCTCCAGCAACTCCGCGCGCAGCGGCTCCATCTGCGGGCTGTGCGAGGCCACGTTGACCTTCACCGGCCGGCAGAAGACCTGACGCTGCGTCAGCGTCTCCAACACCTGCTGGAGCGCCTGGGGGTCGCCAGAGAGCACCGTGGAGCGAGGGCTGTTGCTCGCGGCCACCGAGAGCCGGTCCTCCACGCCGCGCAGCACCTCGCGAGCCTCGTCGAGCGACAACTCCGTCACCGCCATGGCGCCCTGGCCGCTGGTGCGAAGGAGCAGCCGGCTGCGACGGCAGATGATGCGCGCCGCGTCCTCCAGCGACAGGGCCCCGGCCACGTGCGCCGCGGCCACCTCGCCCATGCTGTGCCCCACCACCGCGTCCGGGGTGATTCCCCACGAACGCCACAGCCGCGCGAGCCCCACCTGCATGGAGAAGAGCGCAGGCTGCACCACGTCGATGCGCTCCAGCCAGCCCGCGTCGCTCGACGCCAGCACCTCGAGCAGCGACCAGTCCACGAAGGCCTTCAGCGCCGCGTCGCAGTCCTCCACCGCCGCGCGGAAGACAGGCTCGCTCCGGAGCAACTCACGCCCCATGCCCACCCACTGGGAGCCCTGGCCGGGGAACACGAACACCACCGGCGTCCGCGAGGACGCGGGCCCCTGCCCCACCACGAGCCCCGGACGCGGCTCCTGTCGCAGGAAGGCCTCCAGCCCCTCGCGCGCGCCCGCCACGTCCCTCGCCACGAGCGCCAGTCGCTGGTCCAGCGGGGAGCGGTGCAGCGCCAGCGTCGCCGCGATATCCGCGAGCGACGTCGACGACGCGGAGTCACAATGCGGCACCAGCGAGCGCGCCAGGTCCGTCAGCGCCCGCGGCGTCCGAGCGGACAGCGGCAGCAGCACCGCGTCGTCCATCATCGGCGTCCCCGGCCAGCGGACCGACACGCCCCACGCGTACAGCGTCCCCAGCGCATCCAGCAGGCCACCGCGCGCGTCGTCGCGCCGCATCGAGGCCACCGTCAGCGCCATCCGCTCCGTCCGGGCCAGCGCCTGCTCCAGCGAGCGACGCATCACCGGGTGCGCGCTCAGCTCCACGAAGGTGTCGATGCCCTCCGCCGCCAGCTTCTCCACCGCCTGCGTGAAGCGCACCGGCTGGCGGAGGTTGTGGCTCCAGTAGGACGCCTCCAGCGACGCGCCCTCCAGTTCCTCCACCGTCACCGTGGACACCCAGCGCGGAGCGCTCATCCGGGGCTTCATCCGCGCGAAGGCCGCGTCCAGGTCCTCGCGGATGGCGTCCATCTCCGGGCTGTGCGCGGCCACGTTGACGGGGATGCGCGAGCAGAACACGCCGTGCGAGGACAGGTCCGCGAGCAGCGCGTCGAGCGCCCCCGCCTCACCGGACACCACCGTCGTCGACGGGTCGTTGTAGCCCGCCACCACCACCCGCCCCTCCAGGGGCGTCAGCAGCACCTCCACCTCGACGCCCGGCAGGCCCACCAGCGCCATGCCGCTGCGGCCCGCGGTGCGCTGCTGCAACCGGCTGTAGTGGTGCACCAGCCAGACGGAGTCCTCGGTGCTCAGCGCGCCGGTGATGCAGGCGGCCACCACCTCGCCCAGGCTGTGGCCCACCACCACCTCCGGCTCCACACCCCACGAGCGCCACAAGGCCGCGAGCCCCACCTGCACCGCGAAGAGCAGCGGCTGGACCACGTCCGCGTCCTCCGCGCGCGGGTGCGGCGTCACCAGCGCCTCCACCAGCGACCAGCCCGCCAGGGGCCGGAAGGCCGCGTCCAGCGCCTCCACCTTCGCGCGGAACACGGGCTCGCGGTGGAGCAACTCGCGCCCCATGCCGTCCCACTGGGAGCCCTGGGGCGTGCACACGAAGGCGATGCGCGGAGCGGGCCGCTCGCCCTGGCCCACCACCAGTCCGACGCGCTCCTGGCCCGCCAGGAAGGCCCGGGCCTCTTGCGCGAGCTCGGCGCGCGAGCGGGCCGTGAAGGCCACCCGGTGCGAGCCTTCGCCCACGTCGCGCGCCCACGGCTGGCACAGCTCCGCCAGCGTCTCGAGGGACGCCGTGTCCTCCGCGCGGGCCGCCACCTTCTCGACCTCGGCGCGCAGGCTCGCCGCGTCCGCCGCCGCCAACGGCAGCAGTTCTGCGCGCGAGCCCGGGGCCTCCTCCAGCACCAGGTGACAGTTCGTCCCACCCCACCCGAAGGCGCTCACCCCCGCGAGCGCCTTCTCGTCCTCGGCGGGCCAGGGCGACAGTCGCTCGGGGACCTTCAGCCGCAGCGTGCCGAAGTCGATGAGCGGATTGGGCGCGTCGAAGTGCAGGTTGGGCGGCACGCGGCGGTGCGAGAGCGCCAGCACCACCTTGAGCAGACCCGCGATGCCCGCCGCGCCCTCCAGGTGGCCGATGTTCGTCTTCACCGAGCCGATGAGCAGCGCGCGCTCCGCGTCCCGCCCCTCGCCCAGCACCGTGCCCAGGGCCCCCGCCTCGATGGGGTCGCCCAGCGCCGTGCCGGGGCCGTGCGTCTCCACGTAGTGCACGCGGCTCGGCGTCACCCCGGCGCGCGCGTACGCGTCACGCAGCAGCGACTCCTGGGCCGCCGCGCTGGGCGCCGTCAGGCCGTTGCCGAAGCCGTTGTTGTTCACCGCGCCGCCACGGATGACGCAGTAGATGGGCACCCCGGCCGCCTGCGCCGCGGACAGCGGCATCAGCGCCACCATGCCCGCGCCCTCGCCGCGCGCGAAGCCGTTGGCGTCCGCCGCGAACGCCTTGCTCGCGCCATCCGGCGACAGCCCACCGAACTTGGTGAGCGCCACGCTGGTCTCCGGCGCGAGCAGCAGGTTGACGCCGCCCACCAGTGCCAGCCGGCACTCCCCCGCGCGCAGGCTCTGACAGGCCAGGTGCGCGGCCACCAGCGACGACGAGCACGCCGTGTCCAGCGTGACGCTTGGCCCGCGCAGGCCCAGCGCGTAGGAGATGCGGTTGGCCACGATGTTGAGCGCCTGCCCCGTCGCGGTGTGCGGCGTGACGGCCGCGCACGCGTTCTGGTGCAGCACCGCGTAGTCGTGCCAGATGGCGCCCACGAAGACGCCGGTGCTCGAGTCCCGCAGCCCCGCCGCCGGCACGCCCGCGTCCTCCAGCACCTCCCACGCCAGCTCCAGCATCAGCCGCTGCTGCGGGTCCATCTCCGCCGCCTCGCGCGGGGAGATGCCGAAGAAGAGCGGGTCGAAGCCCTGCACGCCGTCCACGAAGGAAGCACGGCGCGCCACCATCTTCCCCGGCGCCTGCAGCTCGGTGTCGTGGTACGCGTCGATGTCCCAGCGCTCCACCGGCACCTCGCGCATCGCGTCGTACCCCTCGCACAGGCGCCGCCAGAACGAGGCCACGTCCGGCGCGCCCGGCATGCGGCACGCCAGGCCCACCACCGCGATGGGCTCATCCACCGGGCGCGAGGCCGACGTCGTCGCCGCCGGCCGGGACTCCGTCTCCGCGCGGCCCGACAGCGCCGCCGACAGCGCGTGAATCGACGGGTGCCGCCAGAACAGCAGCGGCGACACGGGGCGGCCCAGCACACCGGACAGCTCCGTCATCAAGGCCACGACCTTCACGGAGTCCAGCCCGTAGCGGCTCAGCCGCTCCTGGGGGTCCAGCGTCTCCAGGCCCAACAGCGCGGTGATTCGCGCGACGAGCCACGCCTGGATGGCCTGCTCCGACATCGAACTTTCAGCCGTCATCTCCACGCCTCTTCCGCCCACGCCGGGGCCATGAACCTTCACGTCGGACCTCGTCGGCCCGTGCCTCGGGGTGACTCAGCTCCGACGCGCCTTGCGCGCCCGGAAGAACTGCTCCTGCTTGCGCATGCGCTCGGCCCGCTCGTCGTTCGACGGCTCGGCCTGCTTCTCGGGACCCCGGTCCAGGAACTCGGCCAGCGCGCGGATGGTCGGGAAGCGGTACAGCTCCGTCATCGGCATCTTCCGGCCCAGCCGCCGCTGCAACGACATGTGGATCTGCGTCAGGTGCAGCGAGCTGCCCCCCACGTCGAAGAAGTTGTCGTCGATGCCGAAGTGGGCGCCGCGCAGCGCGTGCCCCCACAGCTCGTGCAGCGCGCGCTCCAGCTCGCTGCGAGGCGCGACGGGAGGCATCGCGCTCCGGGAGGCCGCGGCCACCGGCGCCGCCAGCGCCTTCTTGTCGATCTTCCCGTTCGGCGTGAGCGGGAACGCGTCCAGGAAGACGAAGTGTCCCGGCACCATGAAGCGCGGCAGGCGCTGCTCCAGGAACGCCCTCAGCTCGCGAGGCTCCACCTTCTCCGAGCACACCAGCCAGGCCACCAGCTCCATGTCCCGCGAGGGCCCGGGCCGCGCCAGCACCAGCACCTCCCGCGTGGCCGGGTGCTTCGACAGCGCCACCTCGATTTCGCCCAGCTCGATGCGGTAGCCGTTGAGCTTCACCTGGTCATCGCGCCGCCCCAGGTAGTCGAGGTTCCCATCCGCGCGCCACTGCGCGACGTCGCCCGTGCGGTACATGCGTCGACCGGGCATGAACGGGTCCGGCACGAAGCGCTCGGCCGTCAGGTCCGGCCGGTCCAGATACCCGCGCGCCAGGCCATCCCCCGACAGGCACAGCTCGCCGGGCACACCCCGGGGCACCAGCCGCAGGTCCTTGTCGAGGATGTACACGCGGGTGTTCGCCAGCGGCTTGCCGATGAGCACCTTCGGGTCGTCCCCGGGGAAGCGGTAGCAGGTGCTGTACGTCGTGTCCTCGCTGGGGCCGTACAGGTTGCGCACCTGGATGGGCAGGCCCTCCAGCTGGGACATCACGCTCTGCGGGATGGGCTCGCCCGCCATGTTCAGCACGGTGACGTTGCCCAGCTCCGCGCCCGCCGCCAGCAGCTCCTTCACCACGGAGGGCACCGTGTTCACGAGGATGCGCGACTCGCTGTCCAGGTACTCGGCGATTTGGAGGCTGTTGCGCAGCAGGCGGACCCGCCGCCCCACCGACAGCGTGTAGAACATCTCGAAGATGGACAGGTCGAAGCAGTACGACGTGCCGAAGAAGGTGACGTCGAAGTCCGTCGCGCGGAACTCCGTCTGGCACCAGCGCAGGAAGGACACCGCGCTGTGGTGCTCGATGAGCGTCCCCTTGGGCCGGCCCGTGGAGCCGGACGTGTAGATGACGTACGCCAGGTCCTCGCAGCCGGGGCGGTGCGCCACGTCCTCGTCCGAGTCCCCCCGCGCGGTGGTGATGTCCACGCACCCCGCGGGCGAGCCCTGGCGCGCCGTCTCCAAAAGCTGCGGCTCGGTGAGCAGCACGCCGCTGCTGCTGTCCTGGAGCAGGTAGCGCACGCGCTCGGCCGGGTACGCCGGGTCGATGGGCACGTAGGCCGCGCCGGACTTGAGGATGCCGAGCGTGCCGATGAGCAGCCACTCGGTGCGGTCCACCATCAACCCCACCAGCACGTCCGGGCCGGCCCCGTGGTGCGTGCGCAGGTAGTGCGCCAGGCGGTTGGCCCGCGCGTTCAGCTCGCGGTACGTCAGGTGCGTGTCCCCCACCGACAGCGCCACGGCGTCCGGCGTGCGGCGCACCTGGGCCTCAACCAGGTCCACCATGGACGGCCCGTCCACCCAGTCCATCGGCCGGGGGTTCAACCCGAGCAGCAGCTCCTCGCGCTCGGACGCGGACACCACCTCCAGCGCGTCACACGTGGCCGAGGGGCGCTCCACCGCGTCCGCCACCAGGCACTCGAAGCGCTCCAGCAGCCGGCGCGCGGTCCGCCCCAGGAAGAGGTCCGCGTTGTAATGCAGCGCCAGCACCAGCCGCTCGCCCAGCTTCAGGCACTCCATGCCCACGTCGAACTGGGCCTCCTGCTGCGGCAGCACGTACGGCGACAGCGTCAGCCCGTTCACCTGGAACGTGCGGCCCTCGTCGACCGACAGGCCGAGCATCGCCAACGGGTCGCGGTCGCTGACCGGCAGGTAGTTGAACATCACCTGGAAGACCGGCGGGCGCGACGCGTCCCGGGGCCCCCCCAGCTTCGCCACCAGTTGCGGGAACGGGTACGCCTGGTGCTCCAGCGCCTCCAGCACCCGCTTCTGCAGCTCGCGCGCGAAGGCGCCGAAGCCCAGCCCCTCGTCCACCGAGGAGCGCACCACCACGGGGTTGACGGCGTAGCCGACGACCTCCTGCAGCGCCGCGTCCTCCGCGGACATGAGCGTGTTGGTGGGCGTCCCCACCAGCACGTCGCGCTGGCCGGTGTGCCGCGAGAGCAGCACGTGGAAGCACGCGAGCAGGAAGGTGTAGAGCGTCACGCCCTGCTCACGCGCCCGGGCCTCCGCGCGGCGCACCAGCGCACGGTCCAGCTCGTGGATGACAGTGTCGCCATGGCAGCCCTGCTCCGCGGGCCGGGGCTTGTCCGTGGGCAGCTCCAGCGCGGGAGGCGCCCCCGCGAGGCGCTCCTTCCAGTAGCGCTCCAGCACCTCGCCACGAGGACCGCCGAGCAGCGCCTGCTCCCACTCCACGAACTGGCGGTACTGCGCGCGAGGCGCCGGCAGGCTCGCCGTGCCCCGGGTGACGAGCTGGCCGTAGACCTCGAGCAGCTCCCGCTGGAGCACCTGCAGCGCCCTCGCGTCGTTGGAGACGTGGTGCTGGGTGAAGACCACCAGGTGCTCGCCGCCGTCCACGCGGGTGACGCTCAGCCGGGCCACCGGCCCCGTCGTCAAATCGAAGGGCTTGCGCACCTCCTCGATGAGACGGCGGCGCACCTCCGCCGGGGACACGCCACGCGAGTCATTCAGGGTGAAGGGGAGCGTGCCCTGCTCCTGCACGCGCTGGAGCAGCCGTCCGTCATCGCTGACGCCGTAGGTGGTGCGCAGCACCTCGTGCCGCTCCACCAGCACCTCGGCCGCGCGGCGCAGGGCGTCGACGTCCAGCGGGCCGTGCACGCGGAACGAGAACAGCGTGTGGTACGCGTGGTTGTCCGGGTCGGACTGGTGCAGGTGGAACAGCGCGGACTGGCCGTAGGAGAGGGCAAAGGGCTCCTGCACCGCCGCCACCCGCGGGGCCGCGTCCTGTCGCGCCAGGAGGCGCTTCAGGAGCTGCTTCTTCTCCTCCAGGGACATCGATTCGGTGTCTCGAGACATGACTCGGCTCTCCTCGCCAACGGCGAGCAATGGATTCGGGAGGCTGTGGACGCTCAGGACGCGAGTCGCTCGCGAAGCAGCGAGGCGAGTCTCGCGACGTGAGGCTCCAGACTCATGGTGAGGTGATTGCCTTCCACCTCGTGGATTTCGATGCCGCCTCGGGCCTTCCCAATCCAGCCGTACTCCGGATGGTGGGGGATGAGGTGGTCCCGGACACTGGCCCGGAAATAGAGGATGCGGGTGTCGACCGGCTGGGCCGCGTAGCGCAGCAGCGCCTCGTTGTGCGCGCGCCACAGACGCAGGAAGCTGCCGCCGTTCTCCGCGTTCATCCGGACGAAGGCGTCGGACATCTCCGGCGAGAGCTTCTTCACGTAGTCGAGGACGAAGTCGTCCGTCACCGGCTCCGAGTGGCGCACCGTGCCGCCGTCATCCGAGGGCGTGTCGAGCATCGCCAGGAGGTCCACGCGCTGGCCCTGCGCCGTCAGCCTGCGGGCCATGTCGAAGGCCACGGTGCCGCCCATGGAGGAGCCGCAGAACAGGTAGGGGCCCTGGGGCTGGAGACCGCGCACCAGCTCCAGGTAGTGCAGCGCCATGTCCTCGATGCAGGTGTCGGGCGGCACCTCGCCCTCCACGCCGCGCGCCTGGATGCCGTACACCGGCTGCTCCTTGTCCAGGTGACGCACCAGGGGCAGGAAGCCGAACACGGAGCCGCCCGCGGGGTGGATGCAGAACAGCGGCGTGCGTCCGGGCACGCCCCGCTGCAAGCGCACCACGCCAGCGGGCAGCGCGGGCTCGCTCGGCGCCGCCGGAGCAGAGTTCAGCGAGGGCCGGGTGGCGGACACCTGCGCGCCAATCTGCGCCGCGGAGGAGTGCTCCAACAGCGCGTTGAGCGACAGCTGCACGTCGAGCCGCTCCCGCAGCCGCGCGCTCAACTGCACCATCAGGAGCGAGTTGAGGCCCAGGTCGTAGAAGTTGTCGTGGATGCCCACCGCCTCCACGCCCAAGAGCTCCGCCAGCGCCTCGCACACCTGCGTCTCCACCTCGTCGCGCGGCGCCACATAGGCCGTGCGCTGCGCGGGACGCGGCGCCTTCGCGCCCTGCTTCCGGGAGACGGGGCTCTCGGAGCGCTGGGCGGCGCGGGACTGGAGGGGCGCGCGGGACACGTAGAGGTGCGCGCCCTCGAAGCCCGCGATGACGCGAGAGAGGGCCTCCACGCCCTCCTGGTTGGTCAGCGCGCCGGGCAGCGTGAGCCGCTCGGGGACGACCACGCTCGGAGCCGCCTCCGCCGTCGGCGCGGAGAACGTCTGGTGTATGTCGTCGAGCCGCTTGAGGGTGAAGCCCTCCACGTCCACGACCACCCCACCCTGCTCGTCCATCAGGGTGATGTCGAACACGCGCAGCGACGCCGCGTCCTCGGTGTCATGCCGCCACCGCGTGTGCACGCGCACGCGCGCCGGGACGGGCCCGTGAACGGTCAACCGGCGGTAGGTCAGCGGCAGGAAGAGCCCCTGGGCCGCCGCGCCCGCCGTGCCCTTCTCGCGCAGCTCCAGGAGCCGCGAGTACCCCGTCACCACGTCGAGCAGCGCGGGGTGGAACCGGTAGACGCCCAGTTCCTCGCGGTACGCCTCCGACAGCGAGAAGGTCGCCAGCAGCTCCCGCCCGCCGAAGAACAGCCGCGAGTCCACCGTCGTCCAGCGAGGGCCGAAGAAGATGTGGTGCTCACCGGCGTCCCCCATCAGCGACTGCGCGGACTCCAGGGCATCGGTGCACCGTGCCTCCACCGGCGCCAGGGGGTGGGCCCGAGCGGCGCCCTCCGTCCAGCGCGCGGTGCCCAGCACGTGCTCCTGCCACACGTCCTCCTGGGAGGAGGCGGGACGACTCTGGACGCGGAAGCGGAGGCGCTCGACCGAGGGGCTCAGCACCAGCCGCACCTCGCGGCGCTCCCCCGGCATCACCGTGAGCGGCGTCACGAAGACGACGTCGCTCAGCTCCACCGCCGTGCCCGGCCGCTCCGCGGTGAGCGCGGAGACGACCATCTCCAGGTAGCCCGTGCCGGGCATCAACGGCTGACCGAGCACCCGGTGCTCATCGAGCACCCACTGCAGCTCGGGCGCCATCACCTGCGTGTAGACGAGGTCCTCGCCCTCCACGCGGCGCATGCCCAGCAGCGGATGCCCCGGCAGCAGGCCCCGCGTCGAACGGGCACCCGCGCCGCGCAGCGCCGCCACGGCCATGCCCGCCTCGCCCCACGTGTCCCAGCCGATGGAGACGGCGCGCAGGCCCGTCGAGCGCAGCATGTGGGCGTAGCCATCCAGGAAGGCGTTCGCGGCCGCGTAGGCCACCTGCCCCGGCTCACCGCGCAGGCTCGTCACGGAGGAGCACAGGACGAAGGTGTCCGGAGGGTCCGCCGCCAACAGCCGCCCCAGGTGCAGCGCCCCGAGCACCTTCGGCCGGAGCACGGCCTCCACCTGCTCCCGCGTCTGGAGCTGGAGCGCGCCGCCACCCGGCACACCCGCCGCATGGAGGACGCCTTCAATGCGACCGAAGCACTCCCGCGCCCTCGCCAGCGCCGAGGCGAGCTGGGCCTCGTCGCCCACGTCCACCGCCAGGGGCAGCACCTCGGCCCCCAGCCGCTCCAGGGCCTCGAGCTTCTCCAGCCGCTCACGGTCCTCACCGTGGAGCTCCCCCGAGTCCCGCCGGGGCACCGAGCGCCCCAGCAACACCAGCCGGGCCTGCCGCGTGCGCGCCAGGTGCTCCGCGAAGACGAGCCCCATGCCGCCGAGCCCACCGGTGATGAGCCACGTGCGCCCGGGGAGCGGCGACTCCGCTCCGGAGGCCTCCGTCGCCGGCAACGTCACGGGCGAGACACGCGGCCCCCAGCGGTGCGCCCCACGCAGGGCAACCACGCCCGCCGTCTCCTCGGAGGACAGCTCGTCCACCAACGCCCGCGCCAGACCCTCCGAGGGCGTCGCGGCCACATCCACCAGCCGGCACGTCAGCCCCGGCACCTCCAGCGAGATGCCCCGGCACGCGCCCAGCAGCGTCGCCTTCTCCGGCCGCTCGCGCTCGCCCTCCACCACCGCGTGGACGCCATCGGCCACGGCCACCATCGCCACGGGCCGCCCAGCGCCGCGCTCACCGAGCGCCTGCGCCAGCCACAACAGGCTGTAGAGCCCCCGCTCCTGCGCGTGCCCCAGCGTCGAGGGCGTGAGGGAGGCCTCCGAGGGCCCCGTCACGCTCCAGGCATGCACCACGCGGTCCGGGAGCTGGCCTTCCTTCGCCAGCGCCTCCACCAGTCGCTGGTGGTCCTCGCGACTGCCGGGGCGCAGACGATAGAGCCCCTCCTCCCGCCGCTCGAACGCGTCCCCCGACTCCACGCGCGTGACGAAGGCCGTCGCGACGTCCAGCTTCGCGAGCGTCTCCCGCGCGAGGTCCGAGTCGTCCAGGAACCACAGCCACCGCTCCCCGTCGACGCGAGGACGCGGCGACGGGCGCGGCAACTGGGCCCACGTGGTGACGTGGAACAGGCCCTCGTGTGCATCGCGCGCGGCGGTGACAGGCCCCTCCGTGGGAGCCTCCACCCAGTGGCGCTGACGCTCGAAGGGATAGGTCGGCAGGTGGACGCGGCGGCGAGGCGCCTCGCGCCACAGGGCCGCGAGGTCCAGCGCGCCGCCGGCCTCCCACAGCCGCCCCAGCGTCTCCAGCAGCACGCTCCCGTCATGGGCCGCGGCCTTCGGGTGGCGCATCGTCGACAGGATGGTGGCCGTGGCGCCCTTCTCGGGGAGCATCCGCGCCAGCGCGCCGAGCCCGTTGCCTGGCCCCACCTCCAACAACACGCGCTCCTCGCGCAGGAGCGTGCCCACGCCCCGGGCGAACTCCACCGCCTCGCGCATGTGGCGCACCCAGTAGTCGGGCGACGTGGCCTCCGCGGGGGTGATGAAGCGCCCGGTGAGGTTGGAGACGAAGGGGATGCGCGGCGCGGACAGCGTCACCTGCTCCACCACCTGGCGGAACGCCGCCAGCGCGTCATCCACCATGTACGAGTGGAACGCGTGCGAGGTGCGCAGCGCGCGCGCCTGGACGCCCCGGCCCGACAGCGTCGCCGCCAGCGCGTCCACCGCCTCGGGATGCCCCGCCACCACGCAGGAGGCCGGGCCGTTCACCGCGGCCAGCGACAGCCGCTCGTTCAGCAGGCCCCGCACCTCCTCGCGAGGCAGCGGCACCGAGAGCATCCTCCCCGGGGGCAGCGCCTGCATCAGCTTGCCGCGCAGGGCGATGAGCCGCAGCCCATCCTCCAGCGGGAAGACGCCCGCGAGGCACGCGGCCACCCACTCCCCCACGCTGTGGCCGAGCATCGCCGAGGGCTCCACGCCTCGGGACATGAGCAGCCGCGCCAGCGCGTACTCGACGACGAAGAGCGAGGGCTGCGTCAGCTCCGTGCGCGCCAGCCGCTCCGTCGCCGCGTCGCTGGCCTCCGCGTGGAGCACCTCGCGCAGGTCCAGCCCCAGGTGCGGCCGGAGCAGCGCCGCGCAGCGGTCCACCGTGTCGCGGTACTCCGGCTCCGTCTCATACAGCCCGCGCCCCATGGACGCGTACTGCGAGCCCTGCCCCGGGAACAGGAACGCCACCGGCGTCTGTCGGGCCGCCACCGGCTCCACCGGAAGCCTCGCCTCCAGCGCCTCGGCCGCCTGGGCCGCGTCCGCCGCGACCAACGAGCTGCGGTACGGCAGGAGCTTGCGCCCCATCGCCAGCGTGAAGGCCACGTCCCCCAGGTCCACCGAGGACTCCCGACGCAGATGCCCGGCCAGCCGCAGCCGGGCGCGCTCCAGGGCCTCCGGCGTGCGCGCGGACAGCACCAGGAGCTGCTCTCCCTGGCTCGCCGGCGTGGCCTCCGGGGACGGCGCCTCTTCCAGCACCACGTGGGCGTTGGTGCCGCCAATGCCGAACGCGCTCACTCCGGCGCGCCGGGGCGCCCCCAGCTCGGGCCAGGGCGTGGGCTGGGTGACGACGCGGAAGTTGCCCGACTCCAGGTCCAGGTGCGGGTTGGGCTTCTCGAAGTGCAGCGACGGAGGGATGGCGCCATGGCGCAGCGAGAGCGCCACCTTCATCAACCCGGCGACCCCCGCCGCCGCGTCGGTGTGGCCCAGGTTCGACTTCACCGAGCCCAGCAGGAACGGCGTCGCGCGAGGTCCCTCCGAGGCGAAGGCCCGCGTCAGCGCGGCGACCTCGATGGGGTCCCCCATGGGCGTGGCGGTGCCGTGCGCCTCCACGTACGCCACGCTCGCGGGGTCCACGTCCGCCAGCATGTACGCGGTGCGAATCACCTCCGCCTGCGAGTCCACGCTCGGCGCGGTGTAGCCCACCTTCGAGGCGCCATCGTTGTTGACCGCGCTGCCCTTGATGACCGCGTAGATGGAGTCGCCGTCCCGCACGGCGTCCTCCAGCCGCTTGAGCACCACCGCGCCCACGCCGTGACTGAAGACGGTGCCGCCCGCACGGGCGTCGAACGTCCGCGTGGCGCCGTCCTTCGACAGGATGAAGTTCGGGTTGTGCAGGTAGCCCGTGCGCAACGGCAGCGTGACGGCCGCTCCGCCCGCGAGCGCCATGTCCGACTCGAAGCTCAAGAGGCTCTGACACGCCAGGTGCACGGCCACCAGCGACGTGGAGCACGCCGTCTGCACCGTGAGGCTCGGACCCCGCAGGTTCAACTTGTAGGAGACCCGCGTGGAGAGGAAGTCCTTGTCGTTGGAGATGAAGGCCGCGAAGAACTCCTCGAGCGGCACCGGCACGCCAGGACGCGCCAGGTGCGTATAGAGGTAGCTGTTGAGCCCCACCCCACCGAAGACCCCCACCGGCATCCCCGTCAGACGGGTCGGGTCGTAGCCCGCGTCCTCGAACGCGGCCCACGCGCTCTCCAGGAACACCCGCTGCTGCGGGTCCAGGAGCTGCGCCTCCCTCGGACTGAAGTCGAAGAAGCCCGCATCGAAGCAGTCCGCGTCCGCGATGACGCCCTTGGCGCGCACGTAGGCCGGATTGCGCAACACCTCCGCCGGCACGCCCGCGGCCAACAACTCCTCATCTCGAAACCGCGAGATGGAGTCGACGCCACCGATGAGGTTTTCCCACAATTGAAGAGCGCTCTCTGCCCCCGGAAAGCGTCCCGCCATGCCAATCAAGGCAATGCCTTGCAACTCCTGGCCCCCTGTATCCATCGACTTCAGCCCCTGATGAAGCGCGTGTTCCCCAAACACACCGTAGCATGTCCTATTCAGATTCAAATCATGCTTTCAGATCTTCCAGTGACAGCGGATTGAGCAAATATTCCGAAGGAATCAGGGAGTCCTCGTTGCGAGAAATTCACGCGTGAATTCCGCGCCACCCTGAACGCACGAGGGCCTTTTTCTTCCTCAGGACCCCCTGAGATTTCCCTCGAGCACCAGGTCTTCACCCTCGAGGGCGACACCATGCAACGCCCCTCTGACAAGCCCTCCGCGGGCGGGACGTTCCAGGTGGGTCCGGAGAGCCATCCCGGAGGACCTGAGCCGAGCCATTCTGGAGCAACTCCAGCGCTGTAGCCTCGCAAGCTACAACTGACTCTCGACCTCCAATTGGATGTGATTGCAGACGCGTCGTACTTGGCAGACAGACAACAAGGCGACGCGAAATGCCACGTCTGTTCCTGACCTGGAGTCATGATTCAGGCCGAGCGATACCGCGCTCCAGGCCTGGACACACGAAGGCGGAGCCCCCTGGGGAGGGAGCCCCGCCTGATTCCCGCCGTCACCGAGGGTGTACGGCCCGGTGACCTGAACGCCACGTCAACTCAGTCGTGCTGCTCCAGCTCCCGGGCCAGCGCCTCGAGCAGCTCGCGGGTGCCCTCCTTGCGGTCCGCCGAGCCGTCCTTGCCGTCCAGGAAGGCAGTGGTCTCCGTGAAGCGCAGGAGCGTGCCAGAGCCCGAGGGCACCAGCTCCATCGACGCCAGCGAGGACGACAGCGGCGCGCCGCCGACGGTCATCGAGTAGGCGAACACCAGGCGCTGGTTCTCGAGGATGTCCAGGTAGACGTTGTCGTTCGTCATCGGAGGCCCGTCGCCGAAGCGGAAGCGCGTGCGCTCGAAGCCGCCCACCTTGAAGTCCAGCGAGTAGCTGTCGACGACGAAGCCCTCGCCCTCCGCGAACCAGCGGCGCTTCTTCTTCGGGTCCGACAGCGCCTTGAAGACGCGCGCGGCGTTGGCGGGGTACGTGCGCTCGAGGGTGAAGGTCTTGTGGACGACGGGCGTGTTCATCTCTTCCTCCGGGGTGGGGTGGGGACTTCGTTCTCTTCGGGCTCTTCCAGCAGGGCCCCCAAGGCGTCCAGGCGCTGCTCCCAGCGGGAGCGGTGGCGCGTGAACCAGTCCTCCGCGGAGGCCAGCGCCGCGGGCACCAGCTCCACGGAGCGAACCCGGCCCACCTTGGCGGTGCGCACCAGCCCGCTCGACTCCAACAACTGGATGTGCTGGCCGACGGCCGACAGCGACATGGCGAATGGCGCCGCCAGCTCGCTGACCGACACGGGCCCCGACGTGAGGCGCTCGACCATCGCGCGCCGTGTCGGGTCCGCCAGCGCATGGAAGACCTGGTCCAGGGAGGAATGCTGAAGCATTTGCTTTACTATTAAACCCGGCGGTCGGGACAGTCAAGCAACTGCTTCAGTATCCTGAAGAGAGCGTCCGCGAGAGCCTGTTGCCGGCGGCTGCCCAGGCGGGCTGGAAAAGTCCGCGCGCGGGCCGTGCGGCGCTGCGTCCACGGGCGCGCTGATGAACACTGGTTGCGATGAGGGCACGGCCGCGCGCGGGGCTTTGCGACACTCGTCCGATGACCGCCCGCCCCGACGCCTGGCCCGACGAGGAACGCTGCGCCCGGGTGCTCCACGAGCACCACGGCCTGGAGATCTCGGCGCTCGAGCCGCTCACGGCGGGCCTGGATTCGGACGCGCGGGTGCTGAAGGTCACCACCCGGCGGGGCGCGCCCTGGTTCCTCAAGCTGCGGCGGAGATGGTCGGACGCGCGGCTCCGGCTGGCGTGGCACCTGCACCATCGGGAAGGCGTGCGGGAGGTCTCCGCGCCCATGTCGTCGTTGAGCGGTGAGCTGGCGCCGCGCGCCGAGGACGTGGCCTGGACGCTCTACCCCTTCATCGACGCGCCGAGCGGCTTCGAGCGGCCGCCGGACGCCGAGCACTGGAAGCGCCTGGGCCAGGCCCTGCGACGCATTCACGAGGCGCGCCTGCCTCCGGAGCTGCATGCGGCCCTCCCGGCGCCGGACGCCCCGCCGCTCCAGGCCGTGCGGGCCCGGCACGAGGCGATGCTCGAGGGAGCGCTCACCACGGCCGCCACGGCGCCCCTGGTCGACGCGTGGACCCGGCACGCGGGCCGCATCGCGACGGTGCTCCAGCGCGCGGCCGTGCTCGCGGGGAGCGCCCGAGGCGCCGGGGACGAGGTCGTGCCGTGCCACGCGGACCTGCACGCGGGGAACCTGCTCGTGGGCGACGACGCGCTCACCGTCGTCGACTGGGACTCCGCGACGCGGGGGCCTCGGGAGGTGGACCTCATGTTCATCGGCGCGGGCGTGGGAGGGATTGGCGGCCGCGACGAGGAGGTGGCCGCGTTCATGGCCGGCTACGGCGACGTCCCGGTGGACCGGCGGCGGCTGTGCGCCTGTCGCCACGAGCGAATCGTCGTCGACCTGCTGGAGCTGAGCGACCTGCTCCTCGGCGAAGGCGGCGACGCGTCCGAGCGGGCGCTCTGGCTCGGGTACTTCACCGCGCAGTTCGACGAGGACAACGTCGTCGCCAGGGCCGAGCAGTCCTGGGCGACGCTGTGAATCAGAGGGGCGCGGCGGCGCCCGCGGTGTCCGCGGCGGGGCTCGAGTCCTCGGTCACCGCCGAGTTCAACACCCAGTTGACGCCGTACGTCCTGCCCAGGGCCCTGTAGGTGGCGCGCTTGCCACAGCCCGTGACGCCCGCGGTGACGTCGTCGATTCTCGTGGCGCTGAGCTGCGAGCGCGGACAGCCCAGGTCGAACTCCGCGCGGGCCCGCACGTCGGGAACCCAGCCGCACTGCCCGACGCGGCAGCGCAGCTCGTAGACGCCCTCGGCGTTGCAGCCCGTCATCTGGTATTGGTTCTCCCCCAGATAGGTGGGCGTCAGCTCCTCGGCGCACTTGAGGTCCTTCGCCGCGAGCTTCTCCAGGTTCGCGTAGCGCTTCGCGTTCATGGACGGCCCCATCTGCGCGAAGTCCACCTTGGCGTGGCTTCGACGTCCGCCGCAGCCGGACGCCAGGACCGCCATGCCCATCCCCGCCAGCAACCACCGTGAGAGGTTCATGGCGCAATGACATACCACGCCGTCAGCGCCCCAGCGCGGCCGCCGCCAGGGCCGCGACGCGCAGGTCCACCGTCGCGTCCCCTCCCTCCTCGACCAGCCAGGCCGCGGACAGCCCCGTCCACGCGAGCACCCAGCGCAGCAGGAGCCCGCGCTCCATCCCGGAGGCCTCGGACACCACCTGGACGCGGCGATGGAAGACCTCCGGGCGCACCGCCAGGGGCAGCTCGGGGTTGGCCATGTCGGGGTTGGTGAAGATGTTGGCGAAGTCGAAGCCCGGCGCGCCCACCAGTCGCTTCGGGTCGATGGCCAGCCAGCCTCGCGCGCCGAAGTCCAGGACGTTGTCGTGGTGCAGGTCCCCGTGCAGCACGACGGCCGGCGCCGGCGTCGCGAGCACCTCGCGCGCGGCCTGGGCCGAGCGGGTGAACACGCCCCCGTGCGTGGCGGCGGCGAGCGCCAGGGGTTCGAACCAGCGCGGCAGCGTGACCAGGTCCTCGGGCGGCGGCGCCGGGCGGGGCGCATGCAGCCTGTCCGCGACGGCGCAGAGGATGCGGCACGCCTCGTCATCCTGGCCTCCCCGCGCCATCCCGGTGAGTGAACGGGTGCCCTCCGCGCGCTCCAGCAGCAGGGCGTGGTCCTCCGCCGCGAGCACGCGCGCGGCGCCGTCACCCGCCCACCACGTCATCACCCGAGCCCCCTGTTGCTCCTCCGCGTCCAGCGCGAGCTTGAGCATCGCGGGCACATCCTGTCGGCGCACCGGGAGCAGCCGCGCACCCGGGGTGACGATGGGCGCGCCATCCGGTGTCAGGGACCAGCGGTGCAGGAATTCGTCGAACATGGGACAAGCATAAGGCCACGTGCGCCACGCGCCGTGCGTCCCCGTCAGCACCGCTACTTCCGCGCGAGGGTTTCGCTCACACTCGCGACATGGCGACCCTGCGTGAGCTCTCGGACTTCATCACCGCCGAATTCCCCCAGACGCGCGTGCGAATCCTCGAGGTGGGCAGCCGGAGCGCCACCGTCGCGCACGAGGTGGGGCCCGGAGAGCTGCGGCCCGGGGGCACGGTGTCGGGCCCGGTGCTGATGGCCACCGCGGACGTGGCGCTCTACGTGGCCCTGCTGGGCGAGATTGGCCTCGTCCCACTGGCCGTGACGACGAGCCTGAGCTTCAACTTCATGCGCAAGCCGTCCGCGGACCGCCGCATCATCGGCGTGTGCACGTTGCTCAAGGTGGGGCGGAGCCTCGCGGTGGGCGAGGTGTCGCTGTACTCGGAGGGCCTCCCGGAGCCCGTGGCCCACGCGGTGGGGACGTATGCCATTCCCCCGGGTGCGCACGGTGGCTCAAGGCCCTGACGGGCGCAGGCGCGCGTAGAGCGCCTGGTCATGCACGACGCCGTCCTTGACGGCGCTGCGCCGCAGCACGCCCTCGCGCTGGAAGCCCGCCTTCTCCAGCACCCGACAGGACGCCGCGTTGTCGGCGAAGGGCAGCGCGAAGAGGCGAAGCAGGTCCGTGTTCGCGAAGGTCCAGGCGCAGAAGGCGTCGAGCCCGGCGCTGACGATTCCCCGTCCCCACAGCGAGCGGCCGAGCCAGTACCCCACTTCCGCGGAATGGCGCTCGATGTCGGTGCCGGGAATCATCCCCATGGAGCCCACGGCCTCGCCGGCCACCTCGATGGCGAAGTCACGAGGCGGGGACACCGCGCCCGCGTAGCCCACCCAGCCCGCCGCGTCCTGGGCCGTGTAGGGGTGGGGAAAACGGTCGCGGAGGTTCTTCCACACCTCGCGGTCATTGGCGTGATGGACCAGGGAGGCCTCGTCCCCGCGCCGCCAGGGACGCAGGACACAGGGGCCACAGTCGATGCGGAACGGGGTGGTCACCGGACGGAGCATGCCATGCGTCCGATGTCCGATTCGTTCAAGACTCGCGGCGCACGCGTGTCCATCCTCAGCCCATGACACTCTCCACCAAGGACGCCGCGCGCAGGCTCTATCGTCGACTCGAAGAGGCCATCCACTCTGGCGACTTCGACGTCGTCGATGACGTCATCCAGCAGGACGCCGTCGATCACCACCCGGACCCGGACATGACGCCGGGGCGCGAGGGCATCAAGCAGGCCTTCGCGGGGCTGCGGGCCGCGTTCCCGGACATCCGCTTCGAGCTGGAGGACCTCGTCGCCGAGGGGGACAAGGTCGCCTGTCGAATCACCGCCCGAGCCACCCACCGGGGGTCCTTCATGGGCTTCGCCGCGACGGGGCTGCCGGTGAGCTACACGCTCTTGGACGTGCTGCGCTTCTCCCAGGACGGGAGGTTGGTCGAGCGCTGGGGGTTGGTGGAGGAGGGACGCCTGCGCCAGCAGCTCGCCCGTCCTCCGCGCTGACGTCGCCTCGATGAGCCGGACCGACCGGAACCAACACCCTGGCGCCTCGCCTCAAGAGCGGGCGCCCTGGGGGCCTCACGCCGCGTCGCGCTCGGCGCTCTGTTGGTGCTCCTTGCTGGCGCGGTGGCGGCCCAGGTAGTGGCCGAACGCGGCGAGCAGGGCCTCCGAGTCCTTCAGCTTGTTCAAGCAGATGGACACCTTGCCCCGCGTGGCCCCCGTCCCGTTCAGGACCAGGTCCAGGTACTTCTTGAACATGCGGTCCTCGGTGGTCGCCGTCGTCACCTCGTTCAGGTGCACCGGCGCCGCCCACTCCTCGCAGTGCACTTCCGCGAAGGTCAGCCGGACCTCGTGGCCCTCCTCCTTGGCCTCGAACGTCATCGGCGGGAAGTACCGCTCCACGTGCGCCCGCTCCTCGTCGTTGGACGGCGCGTACCGGTACGCCAACGCCACGTCATGCGCCTTCGAGAAGCGCGACTCGTACGCCCCCCACAGCCGCGCCTCGATACCGTCCGCGTCCTCGAACGCCTCCGCCCACGACGATGTCACCGGCTCCACCAGCATCTGCCCCATGTCGTCCGGCGACAGCTTCACCCCCACGTTCTCCAGCCGCGCCGACAGCGGCGGATGCGAGTCGAACGGGTGCGGCGTCACCGAGCCATGCAAGTCCCCCTGCAGCGCCTCCGACTGCGCGTACTCCGCGAAACCATGCGCCACCCGCTGAGCAATCGCCACGCTCTGATGCTGCTCGTCGCGGTTGAACAGCGCCGCCTCCACGCGGTCCCGGAAGTTGGCGTACGCGCCCACCTTCACCAACGAGTGCGCCACATCCCGCCCCGACGTGACGCTCGCCGCGAGCCGGTCCGCCGCCAGCTCGCTCGTCCGGCGGCTGCGCCCCAACGACAGCTCGAACAGCCCCCGGTAGGACAACATGAAGTAGTAGACCGGCCTGGTCAGCCCACCCTCGTGCAGCGCCTCCAGGTACTGGCCGAACCGCGCCAGCATCGGCGCCAGCCGCTTGCCGTGGCCCGTGTCGCCGCCCAGCAGGTGCCCCATCTCGTGCGCCAGCACCGCCTCCGCCTCGCGCCGCTCCAACAACCGCAGCAACGCCAGGCTCACGAACAGCGTGCGCCCCTTGAGCGTCCGCTCTCCCACGCGGATGTCGCTCTCCGTGACGAAGAAGTTCGCGTCGATGCCCGCCAGCAGGTGGTCCGGCGGCGGCGTCTGCAGCCGCTGACACAGCTTGCGCACGTGCGCCCAGAGCTCCGGCGCCTTCGACTCCTCGACGACCTCCGCCTCCACCTCGAAGTCCATCGGCGGACGACGGAAGATGGCCACCACCACCATGAACGCCGCCGCCGCCGCCATCACCCCCACCGCCAGGATGAGCTTCACCGAGTAGCGCTGCGTCAGCACCGCCGTCACCCAGTACGACAGCCACACCGCCAACGCCCCCTGCCCGATGACCTGGAGCGCGGTCGCGATGCGCAGCAGGTTCCAGCCCACCACGAAGCTCAGGTACTGGATGGGCCGGGAAATGAACGCCGCCAGCCCGCACAACAGCGCAATCAACGCGGAGGCGAGCCCCAGCAGCACCAACCCCAACGCCCCGCGGTACGCCCAGCCGAACTGCATCGCGTCCGTGCACCCGTCACCGAAGCTCGCGCGAAACCCCGCCCGCTCCTCGTCCGTGCTCATGCACGCGTCCACCGCGGAGAAGGTGCTGTACACCTCCAACACCTCCTTGCGCTGGACCTCGTCGAGCTCGCGGTCCTGCATCACCTGCTGCGAGATGGCGGAGCGGATGCGCTCGTCGAACCAGTTGCTGGCGTAACCCGTGAACCAGAGCCCGAACACGGGAAGGGCGAACAACAGAAGCGCGGGCAATACATAACCGCGCAGGACACCGGAGGCGGAAGAGGTCGTGGCCATATCTGTGGGATGGGGGGCCGTTATCCCACGGATGGGTTCCCGCAAACCATGGCCCCCCGGGGCCCCGGAAGACAGCCACCGGGGATTCCCGAGGAAATCCCATCCCGCTGGACCTCCGGGTCAACGCTTCTCGAGAATCGAGCGGGGATCGAACGTGACGCGGATGTGGGTGATGCGTCCATTCTCCACGTGGCACCAGTTGGCCACGGGCGTGGGCGCCCCGTCGTACGGATGAATCTCGAACCAGGTCAGGACCTCCGGGCCGTCCACGAAGCGGTGCAGCACGCGCATGCGGGGGGACACCTTCCACATGCCGTTGACGAGCCCCTTCACGCAGGCCTCCGCGCCCTCCGCCGTGCCGAGCGCGCCGACGAAGCTCACCTCGGGGGCGAGCGTCCCACGCAGCTTCGCCTCGTCCTTCGTCGTCCAGGCATCGAAGTACGCCTTCACCACCTCCACGGGACTCTCCACGCTCCACCTCCTGGAATGGCCGACACGTCGGTGTGTCGGAGTCACCGTATTCATGGTCCTCGGCGTTGACAGCCCTGTGTCAGGTTTCCGCGGTCCACCGCACGAAGCGGCCGGCTACCGCTGCCATTCCGCGGGCACGTTCTTCTCGGTGGCGTAGCGCTCCAGCTCGGAGAGCTGCTGGCTCGCCAGCTTCAGCTCCGCCTCCACCTCCTGCTGGCGCCGGGCCACGGGCTTGCCCGAGGCCTCGTCCTGCCGCAGGCGCGTGCGCTCCTCCTCGAAGCGGGCGACGCGCGCCCGGGCCTTGCCGAAGGACGTGCGCCACCGCTCCTCCTCCTCGCGTGACTGCGTCCCGACCAGCCGCTGCTTGAAGCGCTCGCGCTCCCAGCGCTGGATGCCCGTGGGGTTGCGGTTCCACGTCTCGCGGGCGTCCCGCACGTCCTTGAGCGACACCTCGATGCGCTCCAGGTTCTCACCACTCCCCTGCCCCGCCTTCAGGGAAGCCGTGCCCGTCGCGGGCAGCGCGCACGTCTCCACGGGCAGCCGCGCGCCTCCGACGTGGATGCCCCGGGTGAGCCCCTTCGAGAGGAACCAGCGCAGGCGCCGCGAGTCCTCCTGCGCCGCCAGGGACTGGCTCAGCGGCCGCCAGTCCTCGAACTCCAGGTCCAACGTGCACGTCTTCCCCTCCGCCTCCAGCTCCATGCGGCGCTTGAGCGACGTGGGCGGCGAGTCGAACCGCTCGAGGACCAGCACCACGAGCCCCAGCCCGTCGACGCGCTGCACGGAGAGGAGCACCTGCTGCTCGGTGTCCATCTGGAAGCGCTGCACCTCGCGCGCCTCGTCCCGAGCCACGCGCTCGAGCAGCTGCGTCCAGCGCTCCGTGGACCCCGGCGGGGTGGGCACCGGGACGAGCTTGCTCGCGTAGGCGATGGGCAGCGCCAGGCCCAGGCCGTCCGAGTTCTCGATCTTCATCGAGACGACGCCCACCACCTCGCCCTGTCCATTCAGCAGCGGCCCACCGCTGTTGCCAGGGTTCACCGAGGCGTTGAACTGCACGTAGCCCGTCCCCAGGTAATGGCGACCCACGTAGCCCACCTTCCCCTCGTGCACGGTGAAGTCCAGCCCCTGGGGGCTGCCGATGAAGACGAGCGGGTCTCCAGGCTCCAGGCGCGTGACGTCGCCCAACGGCAGCGGCGCGGCCTTCGCGCCCACGACGCGGACGGTGGCGAGGTCCAGGTCCACGTCGCTGGCCACCGTCTCGCCGAGCAGCTCGCGCCCATCCGCGAGCACCGCCGTCATCATCTTGCCTGGCGGGCACACCACGTGCTCGTTGGTCAGCACCAGCTCCGGCTCCACGAAGAAGCCGGAGCCCGTCTTGCTTCCACACCGCAGCGTCAGGGTGCTCGGCCCCGCGCGGCGGGAGATCTCCGCGGTGGAGAGGGCCACGGGTCCAGCGGCCTTCTCGCCCCCAGCCGCTTCACCCGAGGCGAGGGCGAGGACGTCCGAGCGCGTCCGCGCGAAGCGTGGGGAACGGGCCACCCACACGCCCACGCCGACGGCGGCCAGGAGCAACACCCCGAGGAGGAGCGCGCGGCGACCTCCCCTCGGGGGCTCCTCGGAGATGACCGCCACCTCCACGAAGGGGCGCAGCTCCGCGCGGGCACCCTGGGCGCGAAGCACCGCCAGGAGCTTCTCCGCGAAGGCGCGAAAGACCCCGTGGGCCAGCGGCGCGCCCGCCCTGGCGAGCAGGCTTCGGGCTTCGGAGAACGAGGGAGCAGGCGGGCCCAGCTGCGAGATGGCCCGGGCCAGCGCGAAGCGCGCCCGCTCGTCCGCCACCGCGTCCCGCAACACCACATCGACCCGGAGGCTGGCGCCGCACACACATCGCGCCACGTTCCCCGCATCCGGCGCACCACACCGGAGGCACCTCAGCTCGACCGACTCCGACATTCCCGCGCTCCCCCAGCAACAGCCCGTGGCTCCTGGCGCGCGTGCGGCCTCCGCGAGGTCGACGGCGCTCGCCCATCATGCCTCCGAACGCACGCGGCGTCGCGTCCGCGCGCTTCCTCTCCAGAGGGCCCTCGCGCCGGCGCGAAACCTGGACTCGCGCGGGGGTGGGACCGGGCTTCAGGAATCCTCCGTTCGTGGCTACCCTCCGGCCCGCTCGAGCCCTGGAGGGACACGGCGTGATTGACCACACGGGAATCGGCGTCGCGGATGTCGCGCGCTCGGCCGCCTTCTACGACGCGGCGCTGGGAGCGCTCGGCCTGCGGAGGGTCGAACAACTCACGGAGGACGGGCAGCTCGTCGGCGTGGGCTATGGCATCACGTATCCCATCTTCTGGATCGACCGCTTCCACCCGCACGGCGTCCGCCAGCACACCGCCTTCGCGGCGCGCAGTCGCGCGGAGGTGGAGGCCTTCCACGCGGCGGCCGTGCGAGCGGGCGGCATCGACAACGGCGCGCCGGGGCTGCGCGACACCGCCCTGGGCTATCCCGCGGGCTACTACGCGGCGTTCGTGCTGGACCCCGATGGCAACAACATGGAAGCCATCTATCGGGAGCGTTGAACTCGACCCGACCTCAGCGCGCGAAGCCGTGCGAGCCGAGCATCACCCACGGTCGCGGCGTCGGAGCGTCTCCGAGGGCATGCCGCGCCACGGTGGCCTGCAGGGCACGGGCCTCGGGGATGCCGAACAAGGGGTTCTCGGCGCCCTCCTCCAGCTCCAGCAGCGCGAAGAACTCGCGACTCTCGGGATGGTGGAAGTACGCGTACCGCAGCTTCGGGAGTCGCTTCGCCTCGATGGCCGCGAAGGCCGCCTGGACCGCGGCGACCACCTCGGGAACACCTTCGTCCTTCACCTTGTATCGCACCATCAGCGTCGGCATATTCGGCTCCTCGTCGCGTTCGTGCCGTTCATCGCTTCCGCCGTGTTGATGAACCACGACCTCGAAAGGTGACCGTTGGGAATTTCCGCTGAATTTTCCGCGACCTTCGAGCGCGCCCGGAGCCGTCTGCGCGCGGTGGCCTTCCGCATGCTCGGCAGCGCGGAGGAGGCCGATGACGCCGTGCAGGAGTGCTGGCTGCGCGCCAGCCGGGCCGACACGCGCGCCATCGCCAACCCCGATGGCTGGTGGACCACCGTCCTCGGTCGCGTGTGTCTGGAGATGCTGCGCGCGCGCCAGCACCGAGACGAGACGCCGGCGGACACGGAGCTGCTCGAGGAGTCCTTCGCCCGGGACGAGACACCGAGCCTGGAGGACGAGGCGGTGCGAGCCGAGTCCGTGGGGCTCGCGCTCCTGGTGGTGCTCGATACGTTGGGCCCCGCCGAGCGCATCGCCTTCGTGCTGCATGACCTGTTCGGCCTGTCCTTCGAGGACATCGCCACCATCGTGGAGCGCTCGCCCGTCGCAGCGAAGAAGCTGGCGAGCCGCGCGCGTCACCGTGTGCGGGGCAAGCCCCTGGGCTCCGCCGCGGAACTCGCCCATCGCCGTCAGGTCATCGAGGCGTTCCTCACGGCGTCACGCGCCGGTGACCTGGAGGCGCTCCTCGCGGTGCTGGCACCCGACGTCGTCCGGCGCGCGGACGCGGGAGCGCTGCGGCCCGCGACACCGACCGAGGTGCGCGGTGCCCGCCGCGTGGCCGAGGAGACCCTCACCAACACGGGCCGAGCGCGCTTCGCCCGGGTCGCGCTCATCGACGGCACGCCCGGCATCGTCGTCGCACCTCGCGGACGGCTGCGGCTGGTCCTCGAAGTCGACGTCGCGGGAGACCGCGTCGCCGCGTTCAACGTCATCAGCGAGCGCGCGCACCTACGACGGCTGCGCATCACCGTGCTCGCGCCTGGGTCCTGACATGCCGCGATGGAGGTCCGTTGAAGCCGCGCACGCCAGGGTCGCACATGCGGCCCGGCTCCTCGCGCCCACTCCGCGGTCCTCGGGGCCTCGCGGGGCCTCTCCCTGAAGACTCACACGCGGGCCCGTACCTCAAACACACACGTCTGGCATAGACTGCGCGCCGTGCTCGAACCCTCGCAGTCCGACCTCACCGCGATGGAAGTGGCGACGCTGCGAGGCCTCGCCGAGCAGGCCGTGCTCGCCCATCAGGGAGAGACCACGCTCGACGTGGAGACCTTGAGCGCCCGCCTGCGCGACGTGGCCCACCGAGGCGGCCCCCCCGAGCTGGGCGCTGTCCTGTGGGAACTCCTGCACTCCGGCACCCTGACGACCGTGCGGGACCGGAAGGGACGCTCCTGCCGGACGCTCGCGGTGAAGGCGCTGCTCAAGCTCGATGGCCCCGAGGCACGACGCCTGACACCCGCGGACCTCACCTTCGGGCGCACTCCCGCCCTGGCACCGCCGCGATGGGTCCTCGTCGTCTCGGCCGCGCTCACCACGCTGGGGAGCCTGGGCACCGTGGTGGTGAGCCTGGTCGGCCACACCCTGATGAGCCTCGCCTTCCACGGCCCCCTCATCCCCCCCTTTTCCCAGTTCATGGCAGCACTCGTCGGGGGCCTGACAGCCTGGCGAGCCCTCAAGCTGGTCATCGCCCCGGAAGCGCGCCCCGCGGACCTCCGGGCGCTGCTGCTGCTCGCCGCCGCGGGCGTGCTCCTCGTCACCCTGGAGATACCCGCCAGGATGGAGGGAGGGCCCAATGGCCTGCTTTCCCCCGTGCTCGCCGCGCTCCCAGCGGCCCTGACGGCCGTCTTCTTCCGCGCCTCGGGCATCCCCTTCCGGGACAACGCGTGAGCCCCCCACGCGCCGGTATTCGTCGACCCTCGATGCCGCCTGTGAGAAGGTGCCCGGGCCTCACACAACCCAAGGGTGCAGCACACCGCTGCAGGACAGTGGATGGTCGGGCCGCCATCCGAGCCGGTTGAACCGCCGGCGAGGATGCGCCATGTCGACCCCTGTCCCTCCTCCTCCCACGTCTCCGCCGGAGGCCTGGGAGCCCCTGCTCCGCCTCGTGCGTCTGGCGAGCCGCCCCCTGGAGCGCTTCCTGCGCATCCAGGCCGCGAGCGGAATCCTCCTGCTGGTCGCGGCCGCCGTCGCGCTCGCCTGGGCCAACTCCCCGTGGGCGGAGAGCTACACCCGCCTCTGGCACACGCCCGTCGGCTTCCGGCTCGGCGCGTTCAGCTTCGAGCGCTCGCTGGAGTGGGTCGTCAACGACGGGTTGATGGTCATCTTCTTCTTCGTCGTCGGCATGGAGATCCGCCGCGAGGTCCACCACGGCGAGCTGTCCGAGTGGCGTCGGGCCGCGCTCCCCGTCGCGGCGGCGCTCGGTGGGATGCTCGCGCCGGCCCTGCTCTACCTCGCCTTCGCGGGCGCCCCCGAGACGAGGAGCGGCTGGGGCGTCCCGATGGCGACCGACATCGCCTTCGCGCTCGGCATCCTGACGCTGCTCGGCCAGCGCGTTCCGCCCGCCCTGCGCGTGCTGCTCCTGGCCCTGGCCGTCATCGACGACCTGGGCGCCATCGTCGTCATCGCGCTCTTCTACTCCTCGGGTGTCTCGCTCGCCGGGCTGCTGACGGCCGCGCTCGGCTTCGTCGGCGTGCTCGCGATGCAGCGGCTGGGCGTGCGCTCGAAGTGGGCCTACGTCGCGCCCGCGCTCGTCGCGTGGGCGGGCATCTACGCCGCGGGCATCCACCCGACCATCGCCGGGGTCATCGTGGGCCTCATGACGCCCGTGCGCGCGTGGCTCGGCCCCCAGGGGCTGCTCGTCGACGTGCGCCAGGAGCTGGAGACGCTCGGGCAACAGTCCACGGGCGCGCACTCGCACGAGGACCTCTCGCGGGTGCTCCGGCACGTGGACCTCGCGCGGCGCGAGGCCCTGTCCCCCGCGGAGAGCCTCATCGAGTCGCTCCACCCCTGGGTGGCCTTCGGCATCATGCCGGTGTTCGCGCTCGCCAACGCGGGCGTCCAGCTGTCGGGCGGGACGCTCGGCGCCTCCGCCTGGAGCGTGGCGACGGCCGTCGCCGTGGGCCTCGTCGTCGGCAAGCCCGTGGGCGTGCTGCTCGCCATCGGCGCGACGCTCCGGCTGCGCATCGGCACGCTGCCCGCGGGCCTCACCGCGCGCCACCTCGTGGTGCTCGGCCTGGTCGCGGGCGTGGGCTTCACCATGGCGCTGTTCATCGCGCAGCTCGCCTTCACCGACGCGAGCCTGCTCGCGGGCGCGAAGCTGGGCGTCCTCGCCGCGAGCGCCTGCGCCGCGATTCTCACGCTGGTGCTCGGCCGGCTCCTGCTCCCGCCCGTCACCGTGGGCAACGCGGCGAGGAGCGCGGACGAGGCGGAGAGCTCCACCGAGCTGTGAGGCTCAGCCCGGCTGGAGGAAGCGCCCCTCCACCAGGTGGTCGATGACCTCCCGGGCGGAGTGTGGGTCCAGCCGGGCCTTGCTGCCCAGGTGCGACACCGCGCTGGACACCGTGGTGGGGCGCTCGAACGCGGCGAGGGCCGCCAGCAGGATGGCCCCGTCGTCGCCCTGGACCAGCGTGGGGTCGGAGAACCTGCGCGGGCTGACGGTGGGCGCGCAGCTCAAGGTGATGCCGTCGACGGAGCGAAGGACGGTCACCTGCTCACCCGCGACCTTCACCGGAGCCCGGTGGCTGCCCAGCCAGTCCCCCAGCGAGAAGCGCCGGGGCGAGGACGCGGTGTTGACCAGCCGCGTGCGCCCGTTGACGTCCAGGTTGCGTCGCGCGTCCCGGTGCTTCCACGCCAGCGCATCCACCTGCTCGGAGGTGCGCTGCACCGCCGCCTCCAGCTTCGCGTCGCGGAAGCGAATCATCGGGACGGACACGTCGCCCGGCTCACGGCGCTCGAAGAAGTCGAGGAACTCGTTGAACGTGCGCGCCTCGCTCACCATGTCGAACCTCGCGGGGTGCTCGGTGACGAGCGCTCCGGGCTGCGACTCCAGCCGCTGGTAGCCCACCACGCAGTCCTGGTCGATGATGCGTTTGACCAGCGCGAGCTCCTCGACGAGCGTGGCCTCGCTGGCGAACGGCAGCCCGCCGATGCCGGAGATTTCGACGCCCAGGTTCTTGTAGCGGCGGCAGCCCTCGATGAGCTCGAGCAGCTCCCGGTCCTTCGCGCAGGGCTTGAGCAGCCCGCGGCCCATCTGCTCCAGGCGCTGCTTCTCGGAGAAGCAGCCGATGTCCACCACCATGTAGACGCGCTCGAAGGTGTTCGACAGCGCCTCGACCAGCTCCAGGCGCGGCACGCCCCACAGGAAGTACGTGCAGCAGTGGCCGGACAGGTCCACGCCCGCCCAGGTGCTGCCCAGGAACTCCGCCGAGCTCCCCGCGAAGTCGTAGCGCATCTGCCACGTCTTGCCGGCGATCTCCTGGTGGTCCCTCCGGACGCTCTCCTCGGAGCGAAGGAAGGGCTTCGCCCGACCGAAGGCGGCCTTCTGGTTCCCACGCGCGCCGCCGCAGTACAGGCAGTTCTCGCCGCACCCCTTGCCCGGCGCCACCCAGCCGGAGAAGGAGTTCAGGTCGAGCTGGCTCAGGAACATCTCGTCGAAGTGCGAGTAGAAGACGTCCTCGGTGTTGGTGGCGCCCTGCACGTACTCGAGCGGCAACCGGCGCGCACGGCCATCCGGGTCCCTCCTCACGCAGTTGGGCGGAGCGTCCTCCCCCTGGCACAGGGCCAGGAGCGGCCGCTCACCGTCCCCCAGCACCACGTGGTCGATGCAGTCGAACGCGTGCAGCTCCCGCCACCAGTAGGAGGCGGAGTTGCCGCCCACGACGACGCGGATGGACGGGTCGATCTTCCGCAGCGTCCGGGCGATGAGCAGCGCGCGGTCGACGTGGTGGAACCACTTGAGGCTGATGCCCACCAGCTTGGGGCGCACGCGACGCACCAGGGCCTCGAACGAGCGGATGACCTCGGCCTGGGTCTCGTCGCCGTCGTACAGCCGCACGAAGGCCTCGATGCCGCCGCGTCGCAGGTAGCTGGCCAGGTAGAGGATGCCGCACGTGGCCTCCCCCAATCCGGCACCGACGAGGAGCACTGGCGAGAGCACACGACCACCACCCATGGGACACGCACCGACCTTTCCGACGAAGACCACGGAGCGTAGTCCATCCCGGGGCGGTGGACGTGCTTCAGGTTCGAGCGTCGGAGCGAGCCCTCAGTGGCCCGGCGTGCCCGCCCGGCCGGTCAGCCTGCGCCAGGTCAGCACCATCACCCCGTGGCTCCCCTTGAAAGGCATGGGCTCGGTCCGAAGGGAGAGCTTCTCCGCCTCCACGACGGCATGCCGCCGCTGCACCACGCCCTGCCAGTTCGGGAAGAGGCTCCCCTCGATGGCGTGGGACACGACGCGCGTCTCCTCGTCGACGGAGTAGGTGCCGAAGTAGAAGGTGGCCCCGTCCATCGCCGCCTTCGTCTCCTGGGGCTGGCTGGCCAGCGGGTCCGGGGACTCGAAGGAGGCCCTGTCCTTGCGCATGAGCTGGACCGACATGTTCCCGTGCGCGTCGTACATCAAGCAGCCCAGCAGGTGGATTCCGAAGGGGTGATTGCGCCGGCCATCTGGCTGCACGTACTCCATGGACAAGAGCTTCCACGTCCCCACCAGTTCATCCTTGAGCATCACATCACCTCCGCGTCAGACGCGCATCGCGTCGATCTTGAACTGAGCCAGACTCCGGCCCTCGCCGCTCTCCACGTGGACCGAGAACCTGCCGCCGTCCTCCTGGACACAGGTGAGCCGCTGCTCCTGCTCGGCCGCCACCACGTCCTCACAGACGAGGGTGCAGCGGCTGATCCAATGCTTCTCGTATCCGGAGAAGTGACTCACGAGCGAACACGCGTTCGCCGAGAGCATGGACACCGGACACAAGGGACGGATGCCGAAATGTCCGGCGAAGTCCTCGCGAGGAAAGCCAGGCAGCGTCGTCCGGAGCTTCCTTCCAGGCTCCAGCCACTGTACGTCCAGGGTCCGTACAGGGTCGACATAGGGGCTCGGCATGTCCGGAGTCCAGGGAGCCGGCGCGGCCGCGTCGCGCCCCTTGAAGTTCACGAACTCCTCCTCCGTCAGCCCCAGCAGGGCCCCCTCCATCTCCGCATAGCGCTCACCCCGGTCCGTGAGACACGCCCCGCTCACCTGATAGATGGGGCCCAGCTTCGAGCGACGGACCTTCTCCAGGCGCCCCACGCACTGGAACACCTCTGAATCGGTGGCCTCGACCGGGAACGCCCGGAAGTCGGCCTGCAGCCCCAGGTAGTAATGACGACACGCCTTCGACGGATTCGCCGAGGCGCCGACCAGGGCGCCCATGACGCCCATGGCGCGCATTCCCTCGGAGCAGCTCATCAAGGTCGTCTCGGCATGGCGCTGCTGCTCGGGCTTGAACCAACAGAGCACCACGTCGTCCTTGGACGTCACACCGAAGAGCCTTGCATAGGGCGCCGTCTCTCCGATGAGGTCGAGCAGGTCTTCCATTGCACGCGTCCTTTCATGTTTCACGAATGAGACGGCTCATACATCACCACGCACGATCCTCGCGTCAACCCGAACGGAGACACCCTCCAGGGCAGCAATCACAGGCACTGCGGGCATGAACACACCCCGCACCCGACAGCTCCGTCACGCAGGCTCAGGCAGGCACGGCCTCGAACTTGAAACGGCCCAGCCGCTGGCCCTCGTCGCTCTCCACGGTGACCACGAACCGTCCAGGCTTGTCGGAGACACAGATGAGCCGCTGCGCCTGGCCAGGGTCCACCACGTCCCTGCAGGAGAAGGAGCAGTGGCGGATCCAGAACCGCTCGTATCCGGGGAAGCGCCCCAGCAGCGAGGCGGCGTTCGCCACGATCAGTGACATGGGACAGAGCGGACGGATGTCGAAGTGACCGGCGAAGTCCTCGCGAGGCAAACCCGGGAGTGACGCCCGGAGCATCTTCCCAGGCTCCGTCCACTCCAGCGTCATGGGGCGCAAGGGGTCCGCATAGGGGCTCGGCTGGCCCGGGGTCCACCTGGGGCGTGGCGACACATCCGCGCCCTTGAGCCCCACGAACTCCTCCTCCGTCAGCACCAGCAGGGCGCCGTCCAGCTCCGCGTAAAGCTCGCCCTTGTCCGTGCGGCAGCTCCCCTTCACCCGGTAGATGGGGCCCAGGTCCGAGTGGTCGATTCCCACCAGGCGTCCCTCGCACTGGAAGGCCTCCAGTCCGGTGGCCTCGACCGGGAACACCTGGAGCTCGGCGCGGCTGCCCAGGTAGTAGTGACGGGCCTTCACCGGGTTCGCCTCGGCGGCAATCAGGGCACCGTGGAGGGCCATGGAGCGCAGCGCCTCGGAGACGCTCAGCAAGGTCGTCTCGGCGTAACGCTGCTGCTCGGGCTTGAACCAGCCGAGCACCGCACCATCCTCCTTGACCGTCACGTCGAAGGCCCTGACGTACGGCGCCGTCTCTCCAATGAGTTCAAGCAGAGGCTTCATTGCACTTGTCCCTTCCTGTGCACGCCTGACGACAGCGCGGAGCGAGCCACTGGGGCAGGTCATGAATCACGCCCGGCCGAAAACCCGAGGTCTCCCTGGATGAGCACGAAATGATTCGCGACCGGACGGCTCATACATCACCACGCCCGTCCCTGGCGTCAACTCGAAACACAGACACCCTCCAGGGCGACAATCACAGACAATGCGGGCGCCGGCTCACCCCGCATCACGCGCCTCGTCCGTGTTTCACGCGTGCCCGCACCGGGCCCGGGGCTCGCCCGCCGGCAAGTGCCCGACAGCCGACACCGGGCCCCCACGAATCTCCAGGCGCGCCACCACGGCGCATGGGAATGCGCGGGCATCACGACGGACATCGAGGAGCGTCACATCCGCGCCGGAGCGGCCAGGCCTCGTGGGGGCATTCCACGAGGCGGCCACGTCACGACGCATCCGGCGCGGGGCGGCAGGGAGTCCTCCCGCCCCGGCATGCCGTCACATCCCCACGAACATCTCAGCCGCGGTGCTTCGCGATGAGGGCGCCCGCCGCCTTCGGGTTGCCCTGGCACTCCAGCAGCGCGCGCAGCATCAGCGGGACGACGATGGTGGCGTCCGACTCGATGACGAACATCGGCGTCGTCTCCGTCAGCTTGTCCCAGGTGATCTTCTCGTTGGGCGTCGCGCCCGAGTACGAGCCGTAGGACGTCGTCGAGTCGCTGATCTGGCAGAAGTACGCCCACGGCTTCACGGGCTTCTGCAGGTCGTACTTGATGGACGGGACGACGCAGATGGGGAAGTCACCGGCGATGCCGCCGCCAATCTGGAAGAAGCCCACGCCCTGGCCCGCGGACAGCTCCTCGTAGCGGTCATAGAAGTCCGCCATGTACTCGATGCCGGACTTGACGATGCTCGCGCTGCACTCGCCCGACTTCACGTAGGACGCGAAGATGTTGCCGAACGTCGAGTCCTCGTAGCCGGGGACCACGATGGGCAGCTTGCGCCGCGCCGCCTCGAGCAGCCAGCAGGCCTCCGGGTCACCCTCGTACGCCGAGGGGTCCAGCATCTGGATGACCTCGTAGAAGTACTCGTGCCAGAAGCGGCGCTGGCCCTTCTCCGTCGCCGTCTTCCACATCGGGACGATGAACTTCTCCACCGCGCGGAACGCCTCGTCCTCCGGGATGCTCGTGTCCGTCACCCGGCGCATCCGCTGCTCGAGGATCTTGGTGTCGTCCTGCTTGGTGAAGTAGCGGTACTCCGGGAAGTCCTTGTACGCGGCGTGCGCGACGAGCCGGAAGAGCGACTCCTCCAGGTTCGCGCCCGTGACGGACAGGCCGTGAATCAGGCCCGAGCGGATGGCGGGCGCCAGGGTGATGCCCAGCTGCGCCGACGACATCGCGCCCGCGACGCTCCAGAACATCCGGCCACCCGTGGAGACGTGGTCCCAGTAGGACAAGAGCGAGTCGCGCGTCGCCCGCGCGTTGAAGTTCTTGTAGTTCGCGAGGATGAACTCGAGGACGGGCAGTTCGGACGTCGACATGTAGGCCTCCAGCAACAACGGGGTCGATGCTCGGGAGGCGCCAGCCGAAGAAATGCCACCCGAGGACACCCTACGGTCGCGACGAGATGCCGCGCCGCCATCGGAGCGTCGAGTGGCTGGGCGCTAGCTAGCACAGCGGGAACGGGCCGGCCAACTCCGTTCCGCCCACCCTTGGGCGGGGGCCCGCCTGGCCGCCGGCCCCCCTTCAGATGCGCTCCACCACCCGCAGGGCGAAGCGCACGAAGCGCGCGTCGAGCGGCTCGTTGAGCATCAGCCGCTGCCACACCAGCCCGGAGAGCACGTTGACCACCAGCTCCCGGTCCGCTGGCCGCCGGTCGACGAGGCAGGCCCGGAGCTCGTCGCCGCGCGGCCGCACGAGCTGGGCGAGGAGCCGCCGGTGGAGGTCCTCGTCGAACTGCGCCTCCGCCATCAGCGCGCGCAGCACCGGCGCCGCCTCCGAGGCGCCCCGGCACAGCTCCACCAGCGTGGAGGACAGGGAGGGCCTGCGAGGGCCGCGCAGCCTGGGCGCCTGGCTCACCCACTCCGAGAACGCGTCCAGCACCAGCGCCCCCTTGCCGGGCCACCAGCGGTAGAGGGTCTGCTTCCCCGCACCGGCCCGCTTCGCCACGTCCCCCATGGTGACGGCCGCATAGCCCCGCTCCAGCACCAGCTCCTGCGCCGCCACCAGGATGGCCCGGCGCACGCCCTCGTCCCTCGGTCGGCCCGCTCGCATGACCTCCCTTTACGAGACTTCCTGTCTCGGAAGAAGCCGGATTACGAGACCGCGGGTCTCGTTAGGCCACTTACGAGACCGCGCGTTCCGAAAGTGCGTAACGCGGTGCGCACCTGCGAAACGCACGCGCGTTGACGCACCGAGCAACCCTATGTACCACTGCGCGCGACCATGGCTGACAAATCAGGATTGCTGCACCGTCTGGGTAATGCGGTGCAGAGCGGAACCGGCGAGCGCCTCGACGGCAAGTCGTCCACTGTGTCGTCTGGAGACACGCGCTTCACGCCCCCCGTCTCCCCCGCGTCCCAGGACGTCGAATCCCTCGAGGGCTGGGGCTTCGAGGACACCCGCTTCGTGGTGCAACCCGATGGCAGCACGCTGCTGACGGGCACCCGCTACAACATCAGCAACGTGGCGCTGCCGGAGCTGATGCCGTGGTTCGCCGCCAAGCTGGCCTCGCCGCTGGGCTACGACAACCGCAACGAGCCCCACTACCCGCCCCAGATTCCCGAGGCGAAGAAGGACCCGGCGCTGCTCACCGCGCTGCGCGGGTTCTTGAAGGAGGACCAGCTCACCGACGACCCCAAGCAGCGGCTGCGCCGGGGCCACGGGCACACGGGCGGGGAGATCTGGGCCATCCGCTACACGAAGCTGGACCGCGTCCCGGACCTGGTGGTCTTCCCGCGCGGCCACGACGAGGTCGTGAAGCTGGTGGAGACCGCCACGAAGCACGGCGCGTGTGTCATCCCCTTCGGCGGCGGCACCAACGTCACCGAGGCCCTGCGCATCCCCCTGTCGGAAGCGCGCCTGGTCATCGCCGTGGACATGCGGCAGATGAACCGCGTCCTGTGGATCGACACCGTCAACCGCATGGCCTGCATCGAGGCGGGGGCCACCGGCCGCCACCTGATGAGCGAGCTGGCGAAGTTCGGCTTCACCATGGGCCACGAGCCCGACAGCCTGGAGTTCTCCACGCTGGGCGGCTGGATTGCGACCAACGCCAGCGGCATGAAGAAGAACCGCTACGGCAACATCGAGGACCTGGTGCTGGACATGCGGGTCGTCACCGCCCAGGGAATCGTGGAGCGCCCGCGCCAGGCGCCGCGTGAGAGCGTGGGCGTCAACCCGCGCCAGTACATGTTCGGCAGCGAGGGCAACTTCGGCATCATCACCACGGCGGTGGTGAAGCTCTTCCCGCTGCCCGAGGTCCAGCGCTACGGCTCGGTCATCTTCCCGGACCTGGCCGAGGGCCTGGCGTTCCTCTACGAGCTGCAGCAGTCCGGCGCGGTGCCCGCCAGCGTGCGCGTGATGGACAACACCCAGTTCCACTTCGGCCAGGCGCTCAAGCCCGCCAAGCACGGGCTGGCGGCGAAGCTCAAGAGCGAGCTGGAGAAGGTCGTCGTCACGAAGCTCAAGGGCTTCGACCCGTACAAGCTCGCGGTGGCGACCATCGTGTTCGAGGGCTCGCGCGAGGAGGTCGACTTCCAGGAGAAGACGCTCTACCGCATCGCCGCCGCGCACGGCGGCATGAAGGGCGGCGGCGCCAACGGCGAGCGCGGCTACCAGCTCACCTTCGGCATCGCCTACATCCGCGACCTCACCTTCGAGCACTGGGCCATCGCGGAGAGCTTCGAGACGAGCGTGCCGTGGAGCCGCGCGCTGGAGCTCTACGAGCGCGTGCAGCGCCGGGTGGAGAAGGAGCACGCCGCGCTGAAGCTGCCCGGCAAGGTGTTCTTCACCGGCCGCCTCACCCAGGTCTACCAGACGGGTGTGGTCATCTACTTCTACCTGGGCTTCTACGCGAAGGGCGTGGAGGACCCGGTCGGCGCCTACGCGGCGCTGGAGCACGCGGCGCGCGAGGAGATCCTCGCCGCGGGCGGCTCGCTGTCGCACCACCACGGCGTCGGCAAGATCCGCCGCGACTTCCTGCCGGAGGTCTACTCCGAGGGCGCGCTGGCGCTGAACCGCAAGGTGAAGGCGGCCATCGACCCGGAGAACGTCTTCGGCGCGTCGAACAGCGGCATCAACGGCCCGGTGGCGCTCACCCCGAACGAGGAGCCTCACTGATGTCCCGCCATGTCTTTCTCACCGGCGTCACCGGCTTCGTCGGCAAGGTGGTGCTGGAGGCGCTGCTGCACCAGGGCGTCGAGCGCGTCACCGTGCTGGTCCGCGAGTCCAAGGACCGTCAGGGCCGCGTGCAGTCGGCCACCGAGCGCTTCGCCAAGGTGGCCCAGGCCGCCTGCTTCTCGCGCCTGCCGGCCGGCTGGACCCAGCAGGTCGACGTGGTGAGCGGGGATTTGGAGCAGCCCGCCTGCGGCCTGTCCGCCACGGACCGGGACGCCGTGCGTGGCAGCGTCACGCACGTGGTGCACTGCGCGGCGAGCGTGGAGTTCGACCTGCCGCTCGCGCAGGCGACGTCCGCCAACATCCGCAGCGCGCTGTCCGTGCTGGAGCTGGCGCGCGAGTGCCCCAAGGTCGTGGGCATGGTCGACGTGTCGACCGCGTACGTCAGCGTCTGGCGCCCCGGCCCCATCGAGGAGCGGCTGGCGCACCTGCCCAAGCCCGCCTCGGAGCTCTACGAGGCGTTCCAGGTGGCGGAAGGCGACGGCCGCGAGTGGCTGACGCTCACCGGCCACCCCAACACCTATACGCTCACCAAGAGCGTCGCCGAGCACCTCATCTGCCAGCGGCGCGGCCACGTGCCCGTGGTCATCGTGCGCCCCAGCATCGTGTCGGCCGCGCACCGCACGCCCTTCCCCGCCTGGCTCGACAGCCCGGCCGCGCTCGCCGGGTGCCTCTTGTACAGCGGCCTGGGCGTGGTGCGGGCCTTCAACGCGGACCCGTCGGTGCGCCTGGACGTGGTGCCGGTGGACGTGGTGGCCAGTGAGGTGGTGCGCGCGGTGTTCGGCCCCATGCCGGCCGAAGGCCAGCCGGTGCCCATCGTCCACGCCACCATGGGCGTGCAGCGGGCGCTGCGCATCGACATGGCGGCCGCGGCCACCATCGAGTGGTTCAAGCACCGCCCCGGCGTGGTGAAGGCGCCCGACATGTTCGTCGGCCGCAAGGACCACGGCTTCGACGCCGCCGACCTGGTGCGGCGCGAGCTGCCCGTGCAGCTGCAGAAGGCCGCCCTGACGGTGCTCGGGCAGAGCAAGGCCCTGCGCAAGCTCGTGCGCGCGGACCAGAAGGTCCAGTACCTCAACGAGGGCTTCTCGTACTTCACGCACCACACCTTCGACTTCGTGCGCGCCTCTGCGCTGGAGGTCCCCGGCTTCGAGCCGCGCGAGTACGTGCGCGTGGTGAACGAGGGCATGTACCGCCACCTGCTGTCGCGCGACGAGTCGCAGGTGTCCTTCGCCGGGCCCAAGCACGATGACGGGCGCGCGGACAGCACGTGGCTCAAGGAGCGCCCGGCCGCCAACACCACGCTCAAGGTGTTCGGCTATGCGCTGCGCAAGACGTTCCGCCACTGCACCAGCGACGTGACGTTCGACCGGCCCTCGTTCGAGCGCGCGATGGCGCAGGTGCCCCCGGGCGCGCTGGTGGTGCTGGCGCCCACGCACCGCAGCTACTTCGACTTCCTGCTCACCAGCTACCTGTGCTTCCAGCACCCGGAGCTGGGCATCTCCATGCCGCACATCGCCGCGGCGGAGGAGTTCGGCCGAATCCCCGTGGTGGGGCCCATCCTCAAGGACTCGCAGGCCTTCTTCATCAAGCGCGGCGTGGGCCGCGAGGTGCCGGAGCTGGGCGAGGAGCTGCGCCGGCTCACCGAGAAGAACGCCTCGCTCATGTTCTTCATCGAGGGTCAGCGCAGCCGCGCGCGGCTGATGCTGCCGCCCAAGCGGGGCCTGCTGCGTGCCCTGCAGAACACGGGGCGCCAGTTCGTCGTCCTGCCCGTGGCCATCTCCTACGACCGGCTCCCGGAGGAGGCTTCGCTGTGCGAGGAGCTGTCCGGCAAGCCGCGCCCGAAGATGACGCTCACGGGCGTCATGTCGTGGCTGGGCAAGCTGGCGCGTGGACAGGTCCAGCTGGGCCGCGTGCACGTGGCGTGCGGACAGCCCCAGGCCATGGGCCCGGACACGGACGTGCGCGCGCTGAGCCACACGGTGATGGCCGAGCTGCAGCGCCACACCGCGGTGAGCAGCTTCCACCTGCGCGCGTTCCTCGCCGAGCACCCGATTCCGGGCGTCGACGAGGCGTGGCTGAAGGACGCCATCGAGCGGCGGGGCGGGCGCGTCATCGCCAGCGAGCTGCCGGTGCCCTCGCCCCTGACTCCGACGCTGGCGCACTCGCTGCGCAACCAGTGGCAGAACTGGTTCGCGGGCGACGTGCTGGCGCGCCAGCCGGGCAACCCCGCGCTGGAGACGCACCTGTCGCGCTACCGCTGGTGCGCCACGCCGCTGGCGGAGATGGGCGATGTGCGCGTCGACGCGGTGGTGAAGGCGCTCTTCGAGCCCGTGGTGCGCGACTACCTGGAGGCGACGAAGGTGAGCGCGCCCTGCGAGCTGAAGGCCGTGCCGGTGGCGCACCGTCCGCACCTGGACGGCGTGGTGCAGGCGCTCTTGTCGCTCGACATCGTGAAGCCCTCGGGTGACGACCTCGAGTGGGGTCCGAACGCGGCGCAGCTCGCCCAGTTCCAGCAGGCCTGCGCGTGGCGGGGCGAGGTGCAGTCGTGAAGACGCTCGTCACGGGTGCCAGCGGCTTTCTGGGACGCAACCTGCTGGAGGTGCTGGGCGACGACGCGGTGGCGCTGGTGCGCTCGCCGCTCGACACCCCGGCCCAGCAGATATCGGGCACGCCGATGGAGCCCGACGCGTGGCTGTCCCAGGCGAAGGGCACGCGCGTGGTGATTCACGCGGCGGGCATGGTGCACCACAGCCGGCACCACGCCGAGGAGATGGTGCGCTTCAACATCGAGAGCTCGCTGGCGATGGTGCGCGCGGCGAGGGCGCTCGACGCCCGGATGGTGCTGGTGTCGACGTCCGGCACCGTGGGCTGCTTCCCCCACGCCACCATCGAGGCGGACGAACACTCGCTCTACGCGGAGGGCGTCGTCGGCCGCTGGCCCTACTACCTGTCGAAGATTCGCGCCGAGGAGCAGTCGCGCAAGCTCGCGAAGCAGCTGGGCGTGGAGCTGACGGTGGTGCGGCCTCCGGTGCTGCTCGGCCCGGGCGACACGCTGGGCCGCTCGACGACCAACGTCGCGCGCGTGCTCAACGGCCGGCTGCCCTTCATCCCCGCGGGCGGCATCGCCTTCACCGACGTGCGCGACGTGGCGCACGCGCTCGCGCGGCTGGCCAGGCGCGACACCTGGCGCGACACGTACCACCTGCCCGGGACGTCCCTGTCCCTGCGCACCTTCTTCGAGCGCGTGGGCGAGGTCGCTGGCATCAAGGTGGACAAGCCCGACGTGCCCACGCTCGTCGTGCAGGGCCTGGCGAAGCTGGGCTCGAAGGTGCCGCTCAAGAAGCTGCCGGACCCCGTCGTGCTCGAGATGTCCACGTGCCACTGGGGCTTCAAGACCCTGTGGAGCCACGAGGAGCTCGACTACCAGCCGCGCGCCCACCGCCAGACGCTGAGCGACACGGTGGCGTGGCTGCGGCAGTCCCAGCCCCGCGCCTGAGTCCTGGCGGTGGCGTCCGTCCACCGCCAGCGTGACTTCAGCCGAAGGCCTTGTCCCACTGCGTGCGGAGCCAGTTCTTCGCGGCGTCCACCTTGCCGCCCCAGTTGTTCCCGTGGGGCCCGGCGATGTCGACGACGCCGTTGACGCCCCGCTCGCGCAGCGCCTCGGCGGCCTTCACCGGGTCGTCGGCCTCGCCCCACACGGACACGGGGCCCGCGGGCAGGAAGGTCTCGATGGCCTCGTCCGACAGCTTGTCGTGGCGCACCACGAAGGTGACGGGGCCGCCCAGCGCCTCGGCCTGCTCGACCATCTTCCGGGCGTCCGCGGCCTTCACCTCGCCCTCGGTCGGCGGGTTGATGGCGAGGATGGCATCGGGGAAGCGCTCGCGAATCTCCGGCCCCCACTTCTCCATGGCCTCGAAGCCCAGGTTGAGCATCAGCCGGTCCTGCGGGATGCCCACCTTCTCGATTTCATCGAGGACGGCCGGAACCTGGTCGCTCTCCTTGATGTCGAGCTTGAGCCCGCGCCCGGACTCCTTCCCCATCGTCAGCCATTCATTGAGGGTGAGGTTGTCGCCGTCCTCGTGCGCCTTGTCGTGACGCATCTCCGGCGTGTCGTTGTTGATCTCCTTGCGGACATCCCCTCGAACCAGTTGGCGTCGCTGTCGAGCGCGGCCTGGAACTCCTCCTTCGTGTTGGTGCGGTGCGCGTTGCGGGCCTCCGACAACGGCAAATCTCCGGACCAGGTGTTGCCGGCGGGCGCCGAGGACTCGGCGGCGGGCTTCGCCTCGAAGGTGTCCGCCTGGGAGTAGCCCGTGGGCTTCGCGGCGGGCTTCGCCTCTGCGGGCGGAGGCGGCGGAGTCCGTCTGGGCAACTCCACCACCGAACGACGGATACGGCTGACGGAATCGAAAGACATGGCTCGAAGCCTCCCCATCACATTCTCGGGAATCGACGCGCGAAAGGTGCTGCGTCCATCCCGGCTGTACGCCCGAGGAATGCCGCAGCTCGTCGACGCGGCTCGCCACTCACCGACGCCGGGTGCGCCTCACAGATGCCCCTCCTCCGGAAGCCCGCGGAAACGTCTAACCTCCCCCAGGCGCGAACCCACACCCCGCCCACTCGCGCAGGGAGAACCCTCGTGCCCCACCCCCTTCCCACCCGCCGGGCCCTCCTCGCCGGCGCCGCCGCCGCGCTCGTGGTCCGCCCCGAGCTGTCGATGGCGGCGCCCGCCCCTCGCAAGAACTGGAGCCAGGACCCCGTCCGCCTCTTCTTCAACGAGAACCGCTACGGCCCCTGCGAGGGCGCCCTGCGGGTGATGCGCGAGTCGCTGCACCTCTCCAGCCGCTATGCCTCACAGGACCGCGTCGACGCGCTCAAGCGCCTCATCGCCGAGCAGGAGGGGCTGACGTCGGAGCACGTCCTGCTCACCGCGGGCGCCTTCGAGGCGCTGGTGCTCATCGCCAACGAGTTCGCGTCCGGAGGCGGCGGCGTCATCTGTCCCGACCCGTCCTTCCCCATCGTGGCCACCTACGCCGAGCGGGCCGGAGGCAAGGTCCAGCGGGTCCCCCTCGACGCCACGATGACGCACGACCTGGACGCGCTCGCGGCGCGCGTGGACGCGGGCACGAAGCTCGTCTCGGTCTGCAATCCCAACAACCCCACCGGCACCATCGTCGACTCGGGCCGGCTGCGCGCCTTCTGCGAGGCCGTGGCCCCCCGCGCCACCGTGCTGGTGGACGAGGTCTACATCCAATACCTGGAGCCCGCGCCGGGCCTCTCCATGGTCGACCAGGTGCGCGCGGGGAAGGACGTCATCATCACCCGCTCCTTCTCCAAGATTCACGGGCTCGCCGGCATGCGCGTGGGTTACGCGCTGGCCCAGCCCGCGCTCGTGAAGAAGCTCTCCGAGCGGCAGATGACGCTGCCCAACGCCGTGTCCATCGAGGCCGCGCTCGCCAGCCTCCAGGACAAGGCCTTCGTGCCGCGCATCCGCAAGCTCATCACCGACGCGCGCCGCATCACCACCAAGGCCCTGGACACCGTGGGGATGAAGTACGTGCCGGGCCACGCCAACTTCGTCTGGATGCCCCTGCCTCCGGAGCTGCTGGACCTGCCCGTGCGCTTCGCTCCCCACGGCTTCCACCTGACGACCCAGCCCAACGTCCCCATCGCCGCGGACGCCGCGCGCCTGCGGCTGACGGTGGGCACGGTGGAGGAGATGACCGCCTTCGCCGCGCTGCTGCGCTCGATGCTCGGGCGATGAGGCAGCCAGGCGAACATGCCCGTCCGCCCTCGGGCCCGGGGCCCTCTGGTACCCTGCCGCGCATGGACTCCCGCGCGGCGTCGAGGCCCTCCTTCTGGCCGATGCAGTTCGGTGGCTGGGGGCTCTACGCGCTCCTGCTCATCGTCACCTTCCTGCCCGCGGCCGCCTCCGATGGGCGGGCGGCGCACCTGCTCATCGCCAAGGGCAGCCGGGCGATGTTCGGCCTGCTGCTCACCTCGCTGATGCGGCTGGGCTACCAGCGCCTGTTCCCCGGCGGCTTCACCCGTCAGGCCGCCTGGGCCATGGTCACCAGCGCGACGTTCGGCGTGCTGTGGATGGTCCTCGCCGAGGTGTGGGCCACGTGGCTGTATGACACATACAACTGGCGCACCAACCGCATGATGTTCGCCCGGTCCGCGCTCGACTACGCGGTGACGTTGCTGGGCTGGAGCGGGCTGTACTTCGGCATCAAGCACGCCCGGGCGTGGCAGGACGAGCGCGAGCGAGCGCTGAAGGCGGACACCCTGGCGCAGGAGGCGCGGCTGGCGTCGCTGCGGCACCAGGTGCGTCCGCACTTCCTGTTCAACGCGCTGACGTCGGTCCGCGCGCTGATTGGCGAGGACCCGGCGCGCGCCAAACGCATGGTCACGGAGATGGCGGACTTCCTGCGCTTCTCGCTCCAGAAGGGGGACAGCCCGCACGTGCCCCTGGAGGAGGAGCTCGCCATGGTGCGCAACTACCTGAGCATCGAGTCGGTGCGCTTCGAGGAGAAGCTGGACGTGCACGTGTCGGTGATGCCGGGCACCGAGCGGCTCTCCGTGCCGGCGTTCCTCATCCAGCCGCTGGTGGACAACGCGGTGAAGCACGGGCTGGCGTCGGGGAAGCTGCCGGTGCGGGTGCGGCTGGGAGTCACGCGGGAGCAGGACGTGCTGCGCATCCTGGTGGAGAACACCGGCGTGTGGGCGCCGCCCGCCCGGGAGATGGGCCCCGAGGGCACGGGCACCGGCCTTCGCAACGTGCGCGAGCGGCTGGCCCAGCTCTACGCGGAGCGCGCGCGACTGGAGACCTCCGAGGAGGAGGGCTGGGTGCGCGTCCGCGTGGAGCTGCCCGCCCAGGAGTGGACCCCGATTCTCGCCGAGGAGTCACATGACGCACCCGCTGCGCGCGTTGCTGGTGGATGACGAACGGCTGGCGCGCGCCGAGCTGCGCGAGATGCTGACGCCCTTCCCCCACGTGAAGGTGGTGGGCGAGGCGGACAGCGTGGCCAGCGCGCTCGCGCGAATCGACGAGCTGAAGCCGGAGCTCTTGTTCCTGGACGTGCAGATGCCGGGGGAGAGTGGGTTCGACCTGCTCGCCCGGCTGCCCGAGCCTCGCCTGGAGGTCATCTTCGTGACGGCCTTCGACGCGCACGCGCTCCGGGCGTTCGAGGTCAATGCGCTCGACTACCTGCTCAAGCCCGTGCACCCGGAGCGGCTGGCCCGGACGCTGGCGCGACTGGAGGACGCGGAGAAGGACAAGCCGGCTGCCGCGCAAGCGCCCTCGCGCCACAAGCTGACCGAGACGGACATGTTGTTCCTGGAGAACGGTGCCAAGTCGCGCTTCGTGCGGGTGGACCAGCTGGTCTGCCTGCGCGGCGCGGGCGACTACGTGGAGCTGGTGACGGTGGACGGGACGTGCACGCTCTCGCCTCGGCCCCTGAAGGAGTGGGAGACCCGGCTGCCGGAGCGGACCTTCGCGCGCATCCACCGCTCCGCCCTGGTCAACCTGACGCTCGTCGAGCGCGTGGACCGGGGCCTTGGCGGTGGCGGCGACGTGTACCTGCGCGGCGTCGAGTCACCGCTGCCGCTCAGCCGCAGCTACGCGGCCGTGCTCAAGGAGCGCTTCGGCTGACGTCCCCGGAGCGGACACGATGAACTCGAGGACACGCTGGACCTGCCTCGAGTCACACGGGCTGCATCACGACACGGGGCGCTGGGTCTCCGGGTCGATGACGCGGTTGCCCTTGAACCAGTCGTGCTCGCCGTAGCGGTGCTTCGCCGAGTCCACACCGCCGTAGTTGCCGGTGACGATGTCGGCCAGGTTGCCCAGGGACTCGGAGCCGGCGCGGTAGTACTTGGAGTGGTCCTCGAAGTTGCTCTTGTCCCCGCGGTCCGTCGCCTCGGCGGTGAAGCGCTTCGCGCCGAACAGGTTCTCGGTCGGGTCCTGGCCCAGCGGGTCTCCCGGCAGGTTGCTGCCGTTGAGCCAGGAGACGAAGTCCCGGCTGGCCGAGCCGGACCAGACGTGCCCGTTGGCGAGCGGCCCGTCGTAGTCCTTCACCGACTTCGCGCTGCCAGCGCCCGGGCTGCCGATGAGCACCAGGTCATCCGCCTGGAGGCCGTTCTTGTCCGCGGCGATGGAGGCGGTGGTGCTGCCGTAGCTGTGGCCAATCACCGTCAGGTGGGGCTGGTTGCCCTCGCGGCTGGCACGGATGCCTGCCACGTCCGCGGCCAGCAGCTTCGCGCCATTCTCCGCGGCGTTGTCGGACGCCACGTTCTGGAAGCCCGGCGCGTCGTAGCCCATCCACGCCACCGTCGCGACCTCGCCATGCTCCTTGCCCGCGGCCTTGTGCAGGTTCAGCGCGTCGCTGGTGATGTTGTCCATGTAGTCGCGCACGTCCGAGTTGAGCCCGGGCACGCTCACCGACACGTGCTTGGCCGTGTCCAGGTTGCCGGCGACGATGGCCGCGCGCCCCTCGCCCTTGACGAAGGCGGAGTCATAGACGAGCAGCTGCGCGGAGCCGACCTCCTTCTCCGTCCGCTCCAGCTGCTTCTGCACCGCCCGCGCGTTCTCCAGCTGGTGCCGCTTCGCCTCCGGGAGGAACTTCTCGGCCGGCTCGTCCGCGGCACTGCCCGGGCGGAGCGCGTCGCGCAGCTTGTCTCCCAGCGAGCGGTTGTCCAGGTAGTCCTTCTTGGCCTTGTCGGCCTCGGCGGTGAGCTGGGTCAGCTCGTTCTTGAGCTGCTGGCGGTTCGCGGTGTCACGCACGGACGCGGGCAGGCCATCCAGGGAGCCGACCTTCTTCGGGTCCGAGCTGACCGCCTGCATCTGCTCCGTGGGGGACAGCTGCTTCCACCAGCCCGCGCGCGCCTTCGGGTCCGCGGGCGCGGCGTCGAGCGGGCCCTTGGCCACGGGAGAGGCCTTCTGTCCCGTCAGCCGCTCCGCCCCCACCTTCCGAGGCCCCTCGAACGCGGTGAGCGTCTGCTGGGGCTGGGGCTTCTGCGCGGCCTTCTCCTTCACCTTGGCGGCGGCGGCCTGCGCCTGGGCGGCGATTCGAGCCGCCTCCGCGCGCCTGCGGGCTGCCTCGGCTGCTCCACGGTCGACAGATGAGATGGGGGCCATGACATCGCCTCGAATGGCTGGGGGATGCCTTTATCATCGCGATGGGTGGGAATTAGTTTCCCGATGTGCGCGAAAATCAGATGACGCACAAAGACAAACATCCCGGCGCGCGAGCCCTGGCGTGAAAGACAGAAGGCCCGGGGCCGCATCGACGCGGGCCACCGGGCCTTCATGGATACAGCGGGAGGACGTGCGCTACTTGTTGGGGTTGTCCACGCCGTTGCTCGTCCAGACGAAGTCCTGGATGAAGCTGCCGCCGACGCCCAGGCCCCGCTCGCGCTCGACGTCGCCCACGAGCGCGTCCGGCAGGCCCTTGTCCTGGAAGGACTGGGGCACGCGCGTGCCCGACTCGAGGTGGGAGTTGTTCGTCACCTTGTATTCGAGGTTCGGCTTGCCCGTCTTCGGGTCGACGCCGGTGCACTCGATCTGGGTCCTGTACGAGCCCATGAACCACTCGAGCGCGGTGTACGGCGCGGCCTTGTTCTCCTCGGAGGTGCCGGGGCCGGTGAAGCGATACAGGGCCTTGTCGTTCGCGTCGGCGATGACCTTCGGGTCCCCCTGCGTGGGCGGGAAGACGTCGCCCGGCTGGGGGTTCGGGTACATCTTGAAGAACTCCTCGGTCATCTGCTGCTGGTGCGGACGGCCCGCGAGGTCCTGGGTGTACTTGTCATCGGTGATGGTGACGCGGTCCACGGTGCGGCCCTCGCCGTCCGTCGTCTTGTCCCACGTGCCCAGGTCCGCCGGCTTCTCCTCGAGCAGCCACGTGCCCCACAGCTTCGTCCAGTCGGCCTCGAGCTTCTGGCCCGTCACCGGGTCCGTGGTGCGATTGATGGCCTCCAGGTCGACGTCGCCCAGCTTCTTGAGGCTGTCGGTGAGCGAGGCGTCCTTGCCCAGGACGACTTCGGACGTCTTGGCGAGCGCGTCCACGCCCAGCTCCGTGCCCTTGAGCAGCACGTTCGTCGCGCCGTCCGGGAGCAGCGCGTTGGCGCCGTGGTAGGCGGTCCGCAGGCCCGTCTGGAACACGTCCCGCGCCAGGTCCTTGGGGTCGGTGATGGCCTTCTTGAAGGCGTCCGCGACGGGGTTGCGCTTGACGTCCTCGAAGACGTCGCGCGAGGTGTCGACGACGGCCTTCTTCGCGTCCTGGGCCTTGTCGACGACGGCGTCCTTCACGCCCTTGGCCTTGTCGACGACGGTGTCCTTCACGTCGTCCACGGTGCGGGTCACCGTCTTCTTCACGTCGTTGAAGCTGGGGAGCCGGATGCCCATGGCTGGAACCTCGGGGGTGTGGGGATGAGCGGGGCGTCTGTCGGGTTATCGGCCCGGTCCCCGCAAAGGTTTCTTGTTGTGTAAGAGCACGGACTTCCAGGAACTGAGCGAGCGTTCGACCGGGCGCGCCATGGAGTCAGGGCTGTGCGAAGGTGGACGTATGGGGGCCACTCTCCCCACGAGGTCCCCATGCAGCCGCAGCCCGACTGGCGTCCCCATGCTCTCGACGGCGCCCTCCTCTGGTTCCATCGGAAGACGGGGACGAACCTCCGGCTCGATGCGCCCGGGACACGGCATCTGCGACGCCGCGCGCCCCGGCTGGTGCTCTTCGGCATCACCAACGCGTGCAACCTGGCGTGTGGTTTCTGTTCGCGGGAGCGCGAGGCGCGCAGTGACTGGACGGTGGACTCGGCGTTCGAGGTGCTCTCGGGGCTGTCGCGCGCGGGGACGCTGGAGGTGGCCTTCGGTGGTGGGGAGCCGCTCGCGTTCCGGGGCTTCGATGCGCTCGTCGAGCGACTGGCGACGCACACGCCGCTGGCCATCCACTTCACCACGAACGGGGTGCTGCTCTCGGAGGAGCGGCTCGCGCGACTGCGGCCCCACCTGGGTGAGGTGCGTGTGTCCCTGTACGAGGACAACGACTGGGAGGCCAGCGTGGCACGGCTGGCCCGCGCGGGGCAGACCTTCGGGGTGAACCTGCTCGCCACGCCGGAGCAGGTGGCCGGCCTTCCGGAGCGGCTGCGGAGGCTGGAAGCGTTGGGGTGCCGTGATGTCGCGCTCCTGCGCTACGTGGGGCGGGATGCGGCGCTGCGGCTGGACGTGGAGGACGAGTCGCGGCTCACGGACATCGTGGCGGGAAGTCCGGTGCGCACGCGGTTGTCGGTCTGCTTCGGGGACATGCTGCTGGAGGTGCCCCGGCTCTTCGGTGGTGACTGCGGCGCAGGGCGCGACTTCGTCACGCTGACGTCGGACCGGAAGCTGAAGTCCTGCTCGTTCCATGGCGCGGGCCTGCCCATCGGCTCGGCGGAGGACGTGCTCCAGGCGTGGGAGGGGAACCAGGCGACGCTGTCCACGCCGTCGCCCCTGCCGGGCTGCGCGCGCGTGAGCTCACCGCGCGCGGATGTGCTCGAGGACGGTGTCCGGGTGTGGCGCGGTTTCTCCGGCAACAACAGCGGCGACTGCGTGCTCGTGGGCCGCTTCGACACGCCCGAGGAGGCGACTGCCTATCTGGAGACGCTCGCTCCGGACTGGAAGTCAGGGAGCGACTACCCCGAGCGGTGGAGGGCCTTGCTGGCGGCCGAGGGCATCCCCATCGCGGCGGATGAGTACGCGCCCCAGGTGATGCTCGCGGTGGGGCGCTCGGTGCTGATGCACACCGACATGACGCTGGGAGATGACTTCCGCGCGTTGAGGACGTTGGTGTGGAAGCGCAAGGGCCGCCTGGTCCAGACCGGTATCCATGTCCACTCCCAGGTCATGCTGGCCACGGTGTTCGGGGTGAAGGACGCGGCGTCGCTCCCGGCGCTGGCGCGCGCGTTGGACACGGCGGAGTTGGGCACCTTCGTGCGCCACGCGAACCAGCTCCACGGGCTGGTGGCTTTCTGGGGCGAGACCGGAGAGGAGGACGCGCTCGACACGGTCGTGAACGGCCTCTCCGAGATGGCCCAGGAGCATGGCGCGGTGCTCGCGGCGGAGTTGGTGGAGATGCCGCGGGAGGCGAACCTGAAGCAGGCGCTCGCGTCGAGGCACCCGAGGGCCACGCGGACGCGGCTGTGGGTCCTGTTCGATTCGGCGGAGGCCGCGTCGCGCTACGCCCGGGACCTGGAGGGCGCCGTCACCGTGGCCGGCGCGCACGTGCTGCTCGAGGAGGGGCACTTCGGTCCTCGGCTGGGCTACCTGGCCCATCGCCAGGGCGGACGGGCGCTCCTGCTCACGAGCCAGCGCGTCGTCGTCACCGGGTACTTCGCGAGGAAGAACCCTGGGGCCGCGGACATGGTGCCACGCCTGCGGCCGTACCTGTCCGCCGACGACCGGCTGGAGACCGTGTCCTGGGAGAAGTCCCTGATGATTCAGGTCGACACCCAGGCGCCGGGACCGGTGATGAAGGGGTTCACGGAGCTGGAGGTGCTGCTCGGCATGCCCATCCAGGTGAGGCTCCATCCCGACAATCCGCTCGCGGAGGCCCTGCACCGCCTTCGCGAGGAGGTGGAGGCGCGGCGCTGAGCCCGGGTGGGCGGCTTGCCTCCCCTGGGCGCTGGGCTACGCTGGAGGCCGAATGGCGACAGAGAAGGCGCTGCTGCTCATCGCGGACATCGGCGGCTACACCCGCTTCATGAAGCATCACCGCTTCAGCCTCGCGCATGCGCAGGACTCGGTGGCGCAGCTGCTCGAGGCGGTCATCGACGCGTCGGGGAAGCTCAAGCTCGCCAAGCTGGAAGGCGACGCGGCGTTCTTCTACGCGGTGGGAGAGGACCACGGCTCGCTCGCCCAGCGCATCGCCGACATCCGGCGTGCGTTCCTCGCGCGGCGGACGCTGTTGGACGTCGACCGGATGTGCAAGTGCGACGGGTGCATGCAGGTGGGTTCGCTGACGCTGAAGTTCGTGGCCCACTCCGGAGAAGTGGCGTTCCAGCGTGTGAAGCACCTCACGGAGCTGGCGGGCGTCGACGTCATCCTCGTGCATCGGATGTTGAAGAACGACGTGCCGGTGTCCGAGTACGTCCTGATGACCGACGCGGTGCACCAGCGGCTGGAGCCGGAGCTGCGAGGCAAGGCCCAGGGGCTGGAGCACGAGTTCGAGGGCCTGGGGCGCACGACGTGCCACTACCTGGACCTCAACGACAGCGCGCTGACGCTGCCCGTCGCCGTGAAGCCGAGCCTGCCGCGCAGGCTGTGGAACAAGCTGCTGCTGGAGTTGCGCACGCTGAAGTACGTGCTCGGCTTCGCCAAGCCCTGTGAGGACTTCCGCAACGTGGAGATCGTCGACGCCAGCGACGCGTCCAAGGCGGACCACCGCGTCTGACCGGACGCGCGGCGGAATCTTCCAGGCTGGCCCAAGGCTCGATGCGTCGGCGCCCAGGTAGGCCACCTGCTCACCGGGTCAGTCCCGTGAGCCTTTGATGAAGCGCGGACGGAGTTTCTCGACACAAGCGGACCCGGGCTCCAACGCACAGGCCACGCCGCGTTTCCACGACCCGCGTCGGATGCGACGTCGACGCGGCTCGGGTACCTTGCCGGACTCACCTTCACCCCGAGGTCCGCCGTGGAGACACTCGCCTGTGGACATGCCGCGCCCGTCGCGGGGCTGTGCTGCGTCCACCTGCTCGAGAACGAGGACGCGGGCTACTACATCCGCTTCACCGGCTTGGGCTCCTCGATGGACCTGCTGTGCGAGGACTGCAGCCGCGTCAGTCATCCCGGACAGGCCCACCGCCCCATCTGCGCGGACTGTCAGCAGTCCACCATGGGGCGCATCTTCGACATCATCGGCGTCATCGGCCGCCCCGAGTCCCGCGCCCGCGCCACCACCCTCCACTTCGAACATCGAGAACACGCCTTCCCCTCACTCGCCGGACGCAAGCCGCTCGCCGTCGCCGCGCTCGGCGCCTCGAGCTGGCTCGCGGTGGATGCGGAAGGCACGCTGCTGCGCCTGGACTTCAACGAAGACACACCCGAGCAGTTGGGCTCGGTGAGCCTCACGTCGATCGACTTCGCGGCACCGCTCGCGCTGCACGTCTCCGCCTGCGCCCGCTTCGCCGCCGTGGTCCACCAGCGCGGGAGCATCGGCGTCGTCGTCGACCTGTCCACCGGCGCGGTGACGATGAAGCTCTCCCGCGGCTCGTACCACACGGAGCACTGCGACTTCTCCATCGCCTTCTTCCGGGACGCGGAGCGCACGCTGCTCGTGCACGCCACCGCGTGGAACCGACTCGACCTGTCGGACCCCGCCACCGGAGCGCTGCTGAGCATTCGCGAGCGCCCACCCCGAGGCGAGCCCAACCAACCCATTCCCGCGCACGAGCTCGACTACTTCCACTGCGGCCTCACCGTGTCGCCCAACGACGAGTGGCTCGTGGACGACGGCTGGGTCTGGCATCCGGTGGGAATCCTCACCAGCCTCTCGCTGGGGCGCTGGGTGCGGGACAACGTCTGGGAGTCCGAGGATGGTCCCTCGCGACGACGGCTCCGCGAGATTCCCTACCACTGGGACGGCCCGCGCTGCTTCGTGAGCCCCCGCATCCTCGCCACCTGGGGCTTCGGCAGCGACGCGGACATGCTCATCGACGCCGCGCTCTTCCACGACGTCTCCACCGGCAAGCTCCTGCGCTGGTTCCCAGGCCCCCGCGGCGACTTCGAGTGCGACGGCAACCTGCTGCTCGCCAGCGCCGCGGACACCGGCACCGCCGTCTGGGACATCGAGACCGGCGAGAAGCTCCACGAGGACGCCACCCTCAAGCCCACCGCGTGGCACCCGGTGTCGCGCCGCTTCCTCACCGTGCTCCCGAAGGGCGGCCTGCGCGAGAGCAGCCTGAGCGGCACGGCCTGGTGAGCCGAGCCCTCCCGCGCCGCGACGAACAACTCAGCCGGGGAACACCGTCACCTCGAGCCGCCTCAAGCGCTCGGGGTCGAAGATGGACTCGATGGCCACCACGCGCCCACCCTCCACGGTGAAGCGCAGCACGGACACCAGCCGTCCCCCCGGAGCGATGACCAGTCCCACCTGTCCATCGATGAGCGCGAGCTGCGTGAAGCGCGCGCGCGCCGACGCGAGGGTGGCCTGACGCGCCACCGACGCCGCCCCCCGGACCTCCCGCGTCGCCCCGGCCGGCAACACCCGCGCATCCGTGCGCGCCACCACGTCCGGGTCCAATACGGCGAGCAGCGCGTCCAGGTCCCCTCCCCGCGCCGCCGCATGGAAGGCCGCGACCAGCTCCCGCTGCCGGCTCAGGTCCGCGTCCGGAGAGAGCGCGGCCCCATGGACGCGGCGCCGCGCCCGGCTGGCCAGCTGACGCGTCGCCGTCGACGTGCGTCCCACGATGGGCCCGATGTCGTCGAACGACAGCGAGAACATGTCGTGCAGCACGAAGGCGATGCGCTCCGGAGGACTGAGCGCGTCCAGCACCACCAGCAGCGCCACGCCCACCGAGTCCGCCATCAGCGACTCCTGCTCGGGGTCGCTCGCGGCGGGCACATTCTCCAACCGGGAGACCCCCTGAAGGTCCTCGGACTCCTCACGGCGGGAGTTGCGGGTGCGCAGGAAGTCCAGGCACACCCGCGCCACCACCGTCGTCAGCCAGCCCCGGGGGTTCACCACCTCGTGGGTGTCCGCCCGACGCACATGGAGCCAGGCCTCCTGGACCGCGTCCTCCGCCTCGCTCACCGAGCCCAGCATCCGGTACGCGACGGCTCGAAGGTGCGTCCGATGGGACTCGAACTCCCTGGCTCGCCGAATTTCTTCGTCCATCGGTCACATTCTTTCGCGGGGCTCCGTCATCGCGGCGCCGGACGCAACACGGCGTCGATGTGACACGCAGACAGCTGTTCAGCAACTCCCTTCCACCGGAGCCCTTCGTGGCTCCCGGAGCACCCCTGTCATGAACTCCCGCATGAAGAACCCCGCGATGGTCGTCCCCGAGGCCATGCACGCGCTGATGGCGCTCTCCAAGGCCACGAGCAAGGGCGGCGTGCCGCAGAAGACGCTGGACCTGGTCCACCTGCGCGCCAGCCAAATCAACGGCTGCTCGGTCTGCGTGGACATGCACCCGCGCACGGCCCGGAAGGCTGGCGAGAGCGAGGAACGACTCTTCGCCGTCGCCGCCTGGCGCGACACGCCCTACTTCACCGACGCCGAGCGCGCCGCGCTGGCGCTCACCGAATGCGTCACGCGATTGAGCGACCGTTCGGACGCGGTGCCCGATGACGTCTGGCAGGAGGCCGCCCGGCACTACGACGAGACGGCGCTGGGCGCGCTCGTGATGTCCATCGGGCTGGTCAACCTCTGGAACCGCCTCAACGCGGCGACGCGCCAGCGCGTGGACCCGAACGCCCGCTGGTAGGCGCCAGACGACCTGTCGTGAACGGGAACCCCTCCCCGAGGCGCACGTTGGAAGTCCGGGCCTCCCGCCCCACCGTCCGTTGCTTTTTTGGACCCGGAAAGGAACGGACATGCGGGCAAGACTCTGGTGCACCTTGTTGGGACTCGGACTTGCGGGGTGCGGAGTTTCCACGAGCGCCGAAGAGACACAGGCCGTCGACACGGGCCGAAGCGAAGCCCGTGCCCAGGCCTGCCCCCAGGGCACGGCCTCCCGGTTGAAGGTCATCACTCCGCCGGGCTCCGGCCCCGTCCTCATCGCCGGCAAGCAGCGCGGGACGGACCTGCTCGTCGACATGGGAGGGAGTCTCTACTTCGGCACCAACTTCCAGGATGGCAGCGCCGCCCTCTGGCGCACGGATGGAACGCCCGGGGGCACCGTGGAGGTGAACCGCTTCGCCCCCACCCCGCGCCGCGCCCCGCGGCTGGGTGGCATGGTGGCCATGGGAAGCAAGGTCTTCTTCGAGGTCGACGACCCCGTCACCGGCAACGAGCTGTGGGTCAGCGACGGCACCCAGGCAGGGAGCCGGCTGCTCAAGGACATGACGCCCGGCGCGGAGGGCTCGTCCCTGATGCACCACACCGCGCTCGAGGACGTGCTCGTCTTCGTCCGGGGGACGTTCGACACCCGGCCGCCCTACGTGCATCACGAACTGTGGCGCTCGGATGGGACGCCCGAAGGCACCTTCCGCGTGGCCCTCGTCTCCGACGACGTCACCGTCCAGGCCTCCTCGCTGAAGGTGGGCAACGCGCTGCTCCTGTTCCTGTCCTCGGAGCGCGGCGGCACCACGCTGTGGCGCACCGACGGCACGCCCGCCGGCACGTTCGCCGTCAAGAAGGTGGACTCGCGCGACGCGTACGTCCACCACGTGGACCCGACGGGCGACGTGGGCCTGTTCGTGATGAACGACGGCTCGCACGACGAGGTGTGGAAGACGGACGGCACCGCGCAAGGCACGGTGCGACTGGACTCCTTCGGCAGGTCCACGCGGCTGCTCGGCGTGCTGGGCTCCTGGGTCTACCTGGGCACGCTGTCGTCGAACCTGCGCTCGCTCCACGTGGAGCGCCTCTCGCTGGAGGGTGGCGGCAAGGCGCGCATCGCCACCCTGGACAACCCCTACTCGAATCGCCCGGATGCCATGCCCTATCTGCAGCGCGCGCAGCGCTCCGAAGGGAAGCTCTACTTCACCATGGCCATCGGCGGCACGGGGCCCGGCCACCAGGATGTGTCTCTGTGGGTGACGGATGGCAGCGCCGCGGGCACGCGGTTCATCCATCGCCCGTTGGACCTGAGCCTCGACTCCAGCTCTCCGCTGTTCGACACGGGCCATGGCGCGCTGCTCTTCAGCGGGTCCGAGTACGGCGCCACCGAGCCCTGGTTCACCCGGGGCACGTCGGCCACCACGGGGCAGCTCGAGGACATCAGCCCGGGTCCCTGGGGCTCCTCACCCGCGGGCTTCCGCCGCCTGGGCGAGCACGTCTTCTTCTTCGCCAAGGACGACACGGGCGACCTGCAACTGTGGAGCACGCTGGCCGACTTCTCCTGCTCGGCCGGGGCTACCCCGTAACGGCGAGCCCCACGGACCGCGCGGTGGCGCGCGCCTCGGAGAGCAGCCAGGCGCGCAGCGCCGCCACGTCGGAGCGGCCCGACAGCGGCCGGGGATGCACCAGCCAGTAGCCGTAGTCGTTGGGGAGCACCGTCTCGAAGGGCCGGACGAGCCGTCCGGTCCGCAGGTCCTCGGCGGCGAGCATCAGCCGGCCCAGCGCCACGCCCTCGCCCTGGCGCGCGGCCTGGAGCACCAGCCCCGCGTCGTTGAACGCGAAGCCCTTCGTCGTCTCCACGCCCTCCACGCCGGCCGCGTCCAACCAGCGCCGCCAGCCGTCCTTCGGCGTGTCGTGGAGGAGCCGCAGCTTGCGCAGGTCCGACGGCGCGCGAAGCCTCCGGGCGAGCGCGGGCGTACACACGGGCGTGAGCCCCTCCGGCGCCAGCAGCTCCGCCTTGAGCCCCGTCCACTTCCCCAGCCCGGAGCGCACGCCGACATCGAAGCGGTCATCCAGGAAGTCCCACAGCTCGACGGCGCTCGATATCTGGAGCTCCAGCTCCTCGTGGTGCTGACGGAAGGACGCAAGCCGGGGGACGAGCCAGCACGAAGCGAGCGAGGGCAGCACCGTGACGCGCAGCGGGCCCTGCTCCGCCTCGTACAGGCGAGTGGTCGCCTCGGCCAGTCGCTCGAAGGCGGGGGTGAGCTCGCGCAGGTAGGCCTGTCCCTTCTGCGTGAGCGTCAGCGCGTGGCCCCGGCGCTCGAACAGCGACACGCCGAGCCAGTCCTCCAGCTGACGCACCTGGTGGCTGATGGCGGCCTGTGTGACGCGCAGCTCGGTGGCGGCGCGGGTGAAGCTCAGGTGCCGTGCTCCCGCCTCGAAGGCACGAAGGGCGCCGAGCGGTGGAATGCGTCGCATGCTCGATGAGCTCCCTTTATCGAGGGCCCGAGGATAGCTCGCTGGGGAGCGGGCTCGAAATGGAGTTTGTCCCACCGTGTGCCCGACGCGATGGACGCGCCGGGGGCCTGGGGCTTACGCCATGATTCCCGCTGAAGTCTGGGTGATGTTCCTCGGTTACACGGTGCCGATGGTGTTCAGTCCGGGCCCCGGCAACACGGTGCTCGCCACCGCCGGAGGCCGCTTCGGCCTCCGCGGCACGCTGCCCTTCTGGGTGGGCTTCGAGGTGGCCAACGTCGCCCTGTGCCTGCTCTACGGCCTGGGCCTGGGCCGCGCGCTGCAAGGCGTGCCCGCGCTGCTGCACGTGCTGCGCTGGAGCAGCGTGGCGTACCTGCTCCATCTCGCGTGGAGCTTCGTGCGAAGCACCCGCGCGCCCAGCACGGAGGACGCGGAGCCGGAGCGGCTCGGCTTCGTCGAGGGCCTGCTCGCCGTCGCACTCAACCCGAAGATCCACTCGATGATTCTGGTGATGTTCTCGCAGTTCCTGCGGCCGGAGCTCGGGATGCTCGCGCAGACGGCGCAGCTCACCGGGGCCTTCCTGGTCGTCTGCGTGGCGTGCCACTTCCCGTGGATCTACGGCGGGAAGCTCATCCTGGGGCGCTTCCGCTCCGAGCGCGCCCTGCGCATCCAGGGCTGGACGTTCGGCGCGTGCATGGTGGCGGTGGCCGCCTACGTCGCCGTGGCGTGAGCCCCGGCACCTCATGCCCGAAGGCCCGCGGAGCGTCGTGGCTCCGCGGGCCTCCAGGTCCTGCCGTTACCGCTTGATGATGAACTCCACGCGGCGGTTCTCGCTGCGGCCTTCCAGGGTGTCGTTCGTCGCGATGGGACGCGACGGACCGTAGCCCCTGGCCTCCAGGCGCTTGCCGTCGATGCCGCGCTTGATGAGGTAGGCGCGCACCGACTCCGCGCGCTCCTGGCTCAGCGTGCGGTTGAGCTCCTCCGGACCGGTGTTGTCCGTGTGGCCCTCGATGCGGACCGCGACATTCGGACGCGCCTTCAGCTGCGCGGCCACGTCATCCAGCACCTTGGCGCCCTCGCCCTCGATTTCGGCGCGGCCCACCGTGAAGGTGACGCGACGGTCCGCGAGCGACAGCTTCTCCTCCACCGGCGCCGGCTCCGGGCAGCCCTGACGACCCGCCACGCCCGCTTCGTTCGGGCACTTGTCCTGGTCATCCGGGATGCCGTCACCGTCCGTGTCCTTCGCGGCCGGGCAGCCCTGGTTCTCCGCCGTACCCTTCCGGTCGGGGCACTTGTCCTCGTCGTCCGGCACGCCGTCGCCGTCCGAGTCCTTCGCCGCGGGGCAGCCCTGGTTCTCGGCCGTGCCCTTCTGGTCGGGGCACTGGTCCTGGTCGTCCGGGACGCCGTCGCCATCCGTGTCCTTCGTGGCGGGGCAGCCCTGGTTCTCCGCCGTGCCCTTCTCGTCCGGGCACTGGTCCTTCGCGTCCGGCACGCCGTCGCCGTCCTTGTCCGGGCAGCCACCCGCGTCCTTGCTGCCGGCCTCGTTCGGGCACGCGTCCGTCCGGTCCGGCACACCGTCGCCATCCGAGTCCGGGTCCGGGCAGCCCTCGTTGTCCGCCGAGCCCGCCTCGTTCGGGCAGCGGTCGGACTTGTTGAGCACGCCGTCGTTGTCGTCGTCGTTGTCCGGGCACTGCTCGGGCGTGTGCTTGCGTCCACCCTGGCAGACGTCCTCGCGGGCGGGGTTGTGCGCCCAGGCGATTCCCGCGCCCAGCCGCCACGCGGGCGAGCCGGGGATGCTCGTGAAGCCCTTCCCGGCGAGCGCGTTCACCTCGAAGCCGTGACCGATGGGCAGCCGCACACCGCCGAGCAGCTCCACCGCCACATCGGGCTGCACCAGCGACTCGGCCACCTGCAGCGCCAGCTCACCGCGGAGCCCCTCGCCGCGCGTGGCCACCACCACGGACTGCTCCAGCTCCGTGCCCACGTCGCGGCCCGGATTCACCTCCGTGGACCGGATGCGCGCGCCCACGCTGGCGCCCAGCGCGAACATGCCCACCTCGCGGCCGAGCGAGACGCGGGGCGAGAACTGCAGGCCCGCCCAGTGCTCCTGTCGACCGAAGGCGCTCGCGCGTCCACCGGGGAGCCCCACGTCGAGCCCCACCGCGAGCGACAAGGGCGCGCCCTCGTCGCGACGCAAGAGCGAGTAGCGCGCGCCCACCTCCGGCGTGCCCAGGCCCGAGGACGACGGCGTGGAGATGCCGACGTACATGCCCTCGCCATGGCCGCCCTGGTGGATGATGACGGGCAGCCGCGCGGACAGCTCCAACCGGTCCACCGGCGACCACGCCCCCTGCACCCAGGCCGACGTGCGGTAGTGGAGGATGGAGCGCTCGCTGCCGTCGCTGCCCTCCAGCACCAGGATGCCGCGCTCGTAGCCCACGAGCAGGCTGAGCCGGTAGCCGCCCTCGTTGAGCAGCCGCCCGGTGTCCACGGTGAGCGAGTCCACCGCCGACGCGTTCAGCCGCAGCCGCTCCGCGTCGAAGGGGCTCAGGGGAGTGGAGGTCGTCTGCGCCGAGGCGCCGCCCGCCGAGGCCAGGGCCGCGGCGAGCACACACATCCGTGCCGATTTACGCAAGGGAAGGTCCTTCGAGCTGAAGAGTCGGAGGAGAGGATTCGAGGAGCTCATCGACCCGCCTCCTCGCGGCCACGACGACGCCCCGCCCACACGGCGAGCACCGCCAGCACCACCAACGCCAGGTTCGCTCCACCGCCCGCGGCCTGGCAGCTGCCGCCCGCGATGCGCACCACGAAGGTCTGCACGGTGACGTCGAACTCGCACCGGGAGGAGTTCCCCGACGCGTCCGTCGCGGTGACGGTGACGCGCGTGCGGCCCGTCGGGAAGCGCGAGCCGGACGGGTGCGACGTCGTCACGGTGACGGCGCCGGCGGTGTCCGTCGGAGGCGGCACGCTGTAGGTCACCTCCGCGCCGCCCTGCGCGTCGGATTGGACCTGGATGTCGGCGGGGCACGTCAGCGTGGGCGCCGTCGTGTCGCGCACCGTCACCCGGAAGGTGCAGGTGACCTGCTGACCGCCGGCGTCCACCGCCGTCACCGTCACCGTCGTGTCGCCCAGGGGCAGCGTGCTGCCGGAGGGCGGCGAGTACGTCACCGTGGGCGCGGGCCCGCCGTTGTCGGACGCCGTCGCCGGGGGGTAGTCCACCACCGCGCCGGACGCGCTCGTGGCGTCCACCACCAGGTCCGCCGGACAGGTGAGCGTCGGCGGATCATCCGTCACGTCGAGCCCCACCGTGGCCACGTTGCTGTCGAGCCCGCAGTCGCGCGCCCGGTACGTGAAGCTGTCCGGTCCGATGTAGCCCGGGTTCGGCGTGTACGTGAGGTTGGGAGGCGTGCCGCTGAGCGTGCCGTGCGCCGGCGGCGTGACGATGATGAACGTGAGCACGGAGCCCTCCGCGTCCGTCCCCGTCAGCGTCACCTCCACGGGCGTCCCGTTGCTCGACAGGGCCGCCAGGTCCTGCGCGACGGGCGCCGTGTTCGTCACCGCGCGCACCATGCGGCCACCGCCCACGCCGTTGGCGAAGACGGAGAGCACATACGCGCCGGGTGTCGCGCTCGCGGGGATGGTGGCCGTCACGCCCGTGGCGGACATGTCGCTGCCCGGCAGGCTCCACAGCCGCCGGCCCTCGACGGCCTGCAGGCGCACCTGCGGGAAGGCCGTCGAGGAGTCGCGGTAGTCACCCGAGCTGGCGCCGGAGATGCCCTGGAACCCCGTGCCGGTGATGCGCACCGGGCAGCCGATGGGCACCTGGTCCGGCGTGGCCACCGTCGGCCGCCACGCGGGCTGCGCGCCCGTGTCGTCGTAGCGCAAGGCGCTCGTCAGCCAGAGGCCGCCCGAGTCCTGTCCGCCGAAGGTCAGCGCCTCGCCGGTGGACAGCATGATGAGATTCGAGAGCGTCCGGCCCTCGGGCAGGTTCGCCGCGGGCTGCCACGTGTTCGTCACCGGGTCGTACAGCTCCGCGCTGTTCAGCACGCCCGCCGCGCCCTCGCCACCCGCGACGAGCACGCGCCCGGAGGGCAGCAGCACGGCGGAGTGGTCGGACCGCGCGGTGGTGAGACTCCCCGCGGGAGACCAGGTGTTGGTCGTCGGGTCGTACAGCTCCGCCGTCGCCGTCTGGGCCGTGGGCGACAGGCCTCCCGCTGCCAGCACCCGCCCGGACGGCAGCAGGGTCAGCGAGAAGCGGGCCCGGCCCTCCGCGAGCGACGCGACGGGGTTCCACGTGTCCAGGGCCGGGTCATATATCTCCGCCGAGTTGACCGACGTCGCGGAGAAGCGGCCTCCCGCCACCAGCACCCGACCGTCCGGCAACAGCACCGCGGCGTGGTTCGTGCGGGTCTCCGGGGTCGTGGCCACCGGACGCCAGGTGTTGGCGGCCACGTCGTAGATCTCCGTCACGCCCGCGAGCCGTCCGCCCGTCACCAGCACGTCGCCCGTCGCGAGCAGCGTGGCGGTGTGGCCATCGCGCGCGCCCGCCATGTTCCCCGCCGGGGCCCAGGTGTCCGTCGTCGGGTCGTACCGCTCCGCCGAGGACAGGCGCGCGCCGCCGTCGTTGGCGCCGCCGATGGCGAGCACCTGACCCGAGCGCAGCAGCGTCAACGTGGCGCGCTCGCGCGTCGTGCTCATCGGGGCCGCGGGGGCCCACGCGTCACTCGCGGGCGTGTAGCGCTCCGTGTCGCCGAGCACGCCCGTGTCGGCGCGGCCTCCGGCGACCAGCACCTGTCCCGAGGGCAGCAGCACGGCCGACTGGGCCTCGCGCGCCGTCGCCAGCGCGCCGGCCGGCGTCCAGCGGGAGCTGGAGGCCTCGTAGCGGTCCGTCTCCGCGGAGAAGACCGTGGAGCCCCCAGACTGGTTGAAGCCGCCGGCGACCAGCACCTGCCCGGTGACGAGCAGCGTGGCGGTGGCGTTCTCGCGGCCCGCGGCCAACGTGCCCGCGTCGCTCCAGGTCCCCGTCGCCGGGTCATAGATTTCCGAGACCGTCTGCCCCACCCTCCCGAAGTCCGAACCGCCCATGACCACGACCTTCCCATCCGGCAGCAGCGTGGCCGTGTGTCCGTTGCGAGGAAGACGCAGCGCGCCCGTCGCGGTCCAGGTGTTGGCCGTGGGGTCGTAGAGCTCCGCGTGCGTGGTGACATCCGTGCGCGTACGGCCACCCGCGAGCAGCACCCGGCCATCGGGCAGCAGCGTCCCGGTCGCGTAGTGACGCGGCACCAGGGGCGGGGCCGCGAGCGTCCAGGTACCGGCGGTGGGGTCGTAGATCTCCGCGGTGGGAACCTCGATCTCGGTGTTGTTGAAGCCACTGACCACCAGCACCCGGCCATCCCTCAGCCGCGCCGCGACGTGGGCACGGCGGACCGTGGACATGGCGCCCGTGGCCGTGAAGGTGTTCGTCGTCGGGTCGTACAGCTCCGCCGTCGCCAGGTTGGAGCCGCCCGCGACCAGCACCTGCCCCGAGGACAGCAGCGTGGCGGTCGGCAGCGACCGGTTCGCGGACATCGCGCCCGTGGCGGTCCAGGTGTTCGCCGCCGCGTCGTACAGGCGCCCCGTCTGGCTGCCGTCCGTGAAGGCGACGGCCCTGCCCGACGGCAGCATCAGCCCCACCGTCGTATTGCCGGTGATGCCCGGGGCCGCGACGACGGACCAGGCGCCCCGCGTGGGGTCGAACCGCTCCGCGCTGGTGACGAAGCCCAGGCTGTTGACGCCGCCCACCGCCAGGACGGAGCCATCCGTCAGCGGGATGGCGGCGTGCTGGGCCCGCGCGGTCGCCATCACCCCCGTCGAGGACCAGCCGGGGTCGACCACCAGCGGCGCCTGGAGCCCCGCGAGCGCGACCTCCGAGACGATGCCCACCTGGGGGCTCACGACGTCGAACACCTTCGCGACGGCGCTCTCGCGCACGCCCGACAGCCGCGCCGCCCCGCGACGGGAGGTTCCTTCCGCGTCACGGACCTCGGACGGGTGGAAGCGCAGCACCGGCGAGCCGTCCTCGTCGAGGAACTCGATGACCTCGCCCGTGTCCCGCAGCCGCGTCACCGTGGCCGGGAGCGTGACGCGGTACTCGGCGCGGTGGGTGGGCTCGGAGGCGTCCACCACCCAGGCCTCCTCGATGCGCGAGCCGCGCCAGCCCTGGCTCAGCTCCGCGAAGCCGCCCACCGGGAAGAAGAAGTGCCGCTCGCCCACGTACGAGACCGCGCCCTCATGGCGCGGCGTCCCGTGGTCGGCCTCACCCGGCGACGACTCGACCCGGAAGGACAGCCCCCGGGTGGAAATCTCCAGCGTCCCGCTCCCGATGAGCCGGGCCGTCAGCGCCCGAGCATCCTTTCCGGAGGCCGGCGTGTCCGACGAGGAGAAGCGCCTGGGGGCGCCCTCGTCCGTGGCGAGCTCCGGGAAGTAGCTCCGGGCCAGGGCGAGCGCATCCTCCGCCGCGGGCAGTTCGCGCTGTTGCTCGCACGACCACACCACGGCACAGCACAGCATCAAGACCAGGCGTTGCAAGACGCATCTCGACTGCATCTGTCACCCTCCCAGGACCCGAGTGTGAATCACGGGCCTACGCGCCGGGGCGCGTGCCACGCGGAAGGACCCGCGCGTGTCGACGCACGCTGTATCACGCTTTTCCTTGAACCGGACCCACTTGACTCGCCCTGGGAGGTCATGTGGGGTCCCTGGCGCCAGGAGGCATCCATCCATGACGTCGACGAAACACGAAGTCGTGAGTGCGCCGGGGCTGCCCAAGCCCGTGGGCCCCTACTCGCCCGCGATGAAGCTGGAGTCGCTGCTCTTCGTCTCCGGACAGGCCGCCACGGACCCGGCCACCGGGAAGCAGGCGGAGGGAATCGAGGCGCAGACGGAGCAGGTGCTGCGCAACCTCGAGCGCATCCTCGTCGCGGGCGGCTCCAGCCTCCAGCACGTCCTGCGCTGCGGTGTCTTCCTGACGGACATGAAGGACTTCCGCCGGATGAACGCCGTCTACGAGCGCGTCTTCGCCGGACACCGCCCCGCGCGCACCACCGTGCAGGTGTCGGCGCTCCCCGACGAGGGATTGATGGTGGAGATCGACTGCGTCGCCTACGTGCCCTGAGCCGCGGGGCGCGGGCCGTCCGAATGAGGACCGGAACTGACCTGATTCGTCCGTACCGTGGGGCCTTCTTCTTCCGGAAGGCCCGATGCGACTGTCCCTCCTCGCCCTCTGTTTGTCCCTGACGTGGACGGCCCACGCGCGCCCGCCAGCCTCCGGTGCTGGAGTCACGCCCGTGAAACCGTCGTCGGATGAATGCTGTGCCGTGCTGGAGTTGAGGCAGTACACGCTGCGCGAGGGGCAGCGGGACGTGCTCGTCTCGCTGTTCGAGCGGGAGTTCATCGAGAGCCAGGAGTCGCGAGGCGCCCGGCTCGTCGGCCAGTTCCGGGACGCGGCGAGGCCCGAGCGCTTCGTGTGGCTGCGCGGCTTTCCGGACATGGTGACGCGCGAGGGGGCGCTGAAGTCGTTCTATGGCAGCCCGGTGTGGAAAGAGCACCGGGAGGCCGCGAACGCGACGATGCTGGACTCGTCGAACGTGCTCCTGTTGAAGCCGCTCCCGGGTCGGCGGGGGTTCCCCGCGCCGTCGCAGGCGCGTCCGGGCGTGGAGGCGCGCGAGGTGCCCGGCTCACTCGTCGTGGCGACGATTCTCCACCGTGACGTGCCCGTGGACGCGGCGTTCGTGGAGTACGTCGAGGGGAAGCTGGTGCCGGAGCTGACGAAGGCGGGGGCCACGCCCCTGGCGGTGTTCCAGAGTGAGCACGCGACGAACACCTTCCCGGCGCTGCCCGTGCGGGAAGGGGAGCACGTGGTCGTCTACTTCACGCGGTTCGCGAGCCGGGAGGCGTACCGCGCGCACGAGGAGAGGCTGGAGGGCTCTCGCGACTGGAAGCAGACGGTGCGCCCGGGGCTGCGCGCGAAGCTGAAGGCCGAGCCGGAGACGCTGTTGCTGGAGCCCACGGCCCGCTCACTGTTGCGGTGAGCGGACCGGTGGGAGGGGTTGGCGACTACTGCGCGCAGTAGACGGCGCGCTCGAACTTGCCGGTCACCTCGACGATGGAGGCGGAGCGGACCACGTACTCGCTGGCGCCGACGTGCGTGTCGGCGTTGCACCAGTCATACGTGTAGCCCAGGCCGGTCCACGGGTACTGGGTGCGCTGCCAGAAGCCGTAGCTGGAGGCGAAGTACGCGTTCATCCAGTTCTTGTGCTCGTTGGTGGCCGACTCGGGGAACTGCAGGCCGCAGCTGCCGTCGTCGATCTCCGAGTCCGGGCAGGGCCGGAACATGTCCGAGGGCTTCACCCACAGCTCGACGATGTAGCGCCCGCTGTCGCTCTCGCCCGCGGGGGGCAGGCCCAGGTACTGGTTGACGCGCGCCACCAGCTTGTCCTGGGGAACGGTCTTGCAGAACGTCTGCAGCTGCGGCGCGGGGGTGACCCACACCTCGCGCGTCAGCGTGTTCTGGCCCACCGTGTAGCCCTGGAATGTGGTCCAGATGGCCATGCGCACGGCCGTCTTGTCCGCGTTCCAGACGAGCTTCGTGTTGGACGGGCTGATGGCCCACAGGTCCGTGGAGATGTCCGCGCTCGTGGGCTCCGCCGCGTTGCGCACGGCCTCGGCGTAGGTGGAGGCGTCACACGCCAGGGGCCCGGGCGGCTCGGGGGTGTTGTCGTCGTCGTCGCCACAGGCGGTCAGGGACAGGAGGGCCGCCATGGCGGCGAGGCTTCGCAGGGTGCGCGGAAAGGCACTGGACATCATTCGTCTCCAACTGGGAGTCACAGGTTTCCTGGAAGTGTAGTGGAACCTGGGATTCAGAGCACCCCCGCAAACCACCTGAGTCGTCGGCGCCTCATGGCGCGAAGGGGGCGATGCCCACCGAGAGGATCCACGGCCCCCGCATCTTCGCGGGTCCCATGATGACCATGACGTCCCATCCTCGATGGCAGCCGTCTGTCCATAGAAGCGCAGGCCGAGCTGGCGCACCCGAACCCTTTGTCCGAGGAGACGCCGAGCGGCTCGACATCCGCGTTGATGAGCTCCATGACGCGCATGGAGGCGATGGTGCGCAGCCCCTGCCCGCCGGACGGGGGTCGGCGGGATGATGGCCATCAGGGGCAGCTTTCCCGTGAGGGTCAGGTTCCCTCCTGCCTCGATGAAGTTCTCGAGATTGCTCGCCTTGGCGGCATCCTCCGGTGAGGCGTCATTGCGGACCGTGGTCTTCTCGTCGGTGATGGCGGTGTAGCTGCTCAACTGGAGGTTGTCGAAGATGCGGAAGCCGAGCGGCTTCGCCCCGAAGCGCCCTCGCCGAGCAGCCGCAGCACCCGGAAGCCCTCCACGAGAGAACCCGTGGAGAGCACATCATCGGTCGCCTCCGGCGACGCGCCCACGCCCCACTTGCTCATGTCCGCCCCACCCCCAGCGATTCCTCAAGGTTCCCGGTCGCGGCTCGCCCACGGATGCTAGGACCAACCGACCGACAGGCGCCATGTCCACCCAGGCCCACCCACGGCGGGACGCCGCGCGCAAGCCGGGTCCGAATCACCACCCCTGGAGCCGACAGAGGGTGTCTCGAATCCCAGACGAGGGCGCCTCTTCTGTAAGGGATTGACGCCATTCATTGTCCCAGCCGCCGCGTGAATGTCGTCTCACGGCCGCCGTCTGGGACTGGGGGCGGGGTTTTCCGCCGGGGACCCTTCACCCAGCTTGCCTGTCGTGGCCGGACCATCTCGGACCGCCACCGGGGCTCATGGCCCGTGCGACGCCGCAGCTGAGCGCGGTGCCCGACATGCCCCGAGAGGAGAACACATGAAACGCTGGGTGGGATGGATGGCCATGGCCGTGGTGCTGCTGTCGGCCTGGGGGACACACGCGCAGGCGCCGAGGACGCAAGGCCCCCAGGAGCAGGGGCTGGCCATCACGAGCTGGATATACCTGGATGGCATGGTGGCGCCGTGGCAGGACTTCTCCTGGGCGCAACACTCGCTGACGAACACCTCGCCCGTCTCCGGAGGACGACACTCCATCTCCGTGACGATGCGAGCGAATGAGGGCCTGTTCTTCCAGACGGAGCCCCGGGTGGTGGCGGCCACGGACACGCTGGTGCTGCGCGTGCACGGCGGCACGGGCGGAGAGGCCGCGGCGGTGCAGGTGCGCGCCTTCCAGGAGAACGTGCTCACCCCGGGCACGCCCCTGGGCGCCCGCTGCACCGGCGGACGCATCGTCGCCAACACCTGGGTGACGTGCCGGGTGCCGCTGTCGGCCCTGCTCCCCATCGGCTCGCGAATGAAGGGCCTGGTGATACAGGAGACGCGCGGGGTGCCGCTGCCCACGCTCTACTTCGACGAGGTGCGCCTGGAGGACTCGGGCGGGCCCGCTCCCGTGCAAGTCACGGTCTCGCCGCCCGCCGTCACCCTGCCTCCCGGGGGCACCAGCACCTTCGTCGCCACCGTGACGGGCACCACCAACACCCAGGTGCGCTGGAGCGTGCGCGAGGGCACCGCCGGCGGCGCCGTCACCCAGGCGGGCGTCTACACCGCGCCCTCCACGCCCGGGACGTATCACGTGGTGGCCCAGAGCCTCGCGGACCCCAGCAAGTCCGCCGAGGCCACCGTCACCGTCAGCGCCGCGCCCGGCGGCGGGCTGTGGGTGTCTGGCTATTACACCGGCTGGAACGCGGACCTGTATCCCCCGGAGAAGGTGGACTTCAGCGCCCTGACGCACATCCTGGTCGGCCGCGTCACGCCCAACCCCGACGGCACGGTGAACACCCAGTTCGACAACGACAACGGGCCGGCCATCGCCCGCACGCTGTCCACGCGGGCCCACGCCGCCGGCCGCAAGGCGCTCATCATGGTGGGCGGCTCCGGAGAGCACGACGGCTGGGTGGGCGCCGCCTCCAACGCCAACCGCGCCCGCTTCGTCCAGAACCTCATCGCCGCCATGGACAGCTTCGGCTACGACGGCCTGGACATCGACTGGGAGCCCATCGAGCCGGAGGACAAGCCCAACCTGCTGGCGCTGGTGCGGGAGCTGCGCGCGGCGCGGCCCGACATGCTGATGACCATCCCCATCAACTGGGTGAACGCCAACTTCCCCGAGGACGCGGACCCGTGGTTCGCCAACCTGGTGCCCTACATGGACCAGATGAACGTCATGACGTACGAGATGACCGGCCCCTGGGGCGGCTGGGATTCGTGGTACGGCTCCGCGCTCACGGGCGAGTCCGGCACGCATCCGACGTCGGTGTCCTCCAGCCTCAACGCCTGGGTGGCCGCGGGGCTGCCCAAGGCGAAGCTGGGCATGGGCATGCCCTTCTACGGCATGGCCTGGCGTAACATCACCGGCCCCTACCAGCCCTACACCGACTGGTCCGACTACGTGGGCAGCGACAACGACTTCACCTACGCGCGCATCCTCCAGCTGTCCGCCAGCGGCACCTACCGCTGGGACGCGGCGGCCCAGTCCAGCTACGTCACCTTCACCCGCCCCGTGGTGGACGGCACCGTGCGTTGGATTTCATATGACTCGCCGCAGGCCATCGCCGCCAAGGGAGCGTGGGCCCGCGCCAACGGCTTCGGCGGCACCATCATCTGGACCCTGAACCAGGGTTGCACCAATCCCTCCACCGGCGCCAATCCTCCCCTGGATGCCGTGAAGGAGGCCTTCCAGCCCTGAGTCCCCGCGGGGCCCGGGAGGGAAACCAGCGGCCCCGAGAGGGGAACCCGTCCACCCTCCGGGCCCGCACACCCCGGGCACCACGACTGGCGCCCGGGGTGCCCCGCGTCCCGGGACGGACGCCCTGGGGTGGAAAGTCTCCTGCCCCGCGGTGCCGGGAGTGCCATGCACTCCACGCCGCGAGCGTGAAGTGCGAGGCGCCCCACGCCTGGCCGCCTTGGCGCGCCCCACGTTGGCGCCCAGTCTGCAATGGCCAGACGCCACGGAAGGGATTCCCCCATCCGCCGCTGGAGCAACGCACATGAAAGCCATTCGAAGCACCCTCGCCGCCGCCACCGCCGCCGCGGCTGTCTTCACCGCCACGGGCGCCGACGCCGCCACCGCCACCGCGAACCTCACCGTGACGGCCACCGTCGCGTCCGCGTGCACCATCAACTCCGGCACGCTCAACTTCGGCAACTACGACCCGGTGGTCATCAACTCCGCGGGCGGCATCGACCTGCTCGGCACCGGCACGCTGACGGTGCAGTGCACCCTGCTGAGCACCGCCGTGGTGACGCTGGGCCAGGGCACCCACGCCGCCACGGGCTCGACGGACGCGGTGCCGCGCCGCCGCATGCGCAACACCAACTCCAATGACCACCTGGCCTATGACCTCTACCAGGACCTGGCGCGCCTGGTGGTCTGGGGCAACACCGCGGGCACGGGCCTGCCGTACATCGGCACGGGCCTGTCCACGCCAGTGATTGTCTACGGCACGGTGCCGCGCGGACAGGTCGTCCCGTCCGGCACGTACAACGACACCGTCGTCGCCACCATCACCTTCTGAGCCACCCGAGGCACCATGCATCCGCGTCTGTCTTCCTGGGCCCGCCACATCCGCTGGTGGGCGTCGTGGCTCCTCGCGCTGCCCGTCCCGGGGCTCGCCGCCTCCGTCGAGGTCAACCCCGTGCGCCTGGAGCTCGTCGGCGGCGCCCGTGGGGTGGTGGTGACGGTGAAGAACCTGGGCGACGAGACCACGCGCTTCCAGGCGTCCATGCACACGTGGGCCCAGGACGAGACCGGCCGCATGAGCCTCGAGCCGACCCAGGAGGTGTTCTTCTTCCCGTCGATGTTGACGTTGGAGCCGGGGGAGTCCCGCCCCATCCGGGTGGGCATCTCCTCGGCTCCCCGGGACACGGAGCGCACCTTCCGGCTCATCGTGGAGGAGCTGCCCCCCTTCGGCCCGGTGCCACCGAGCATGGGCCTGAAGATACTCACCCGCGTCTCGGTGCCGGTGTTCGTCGCGCCCCAGCACAAGGACCTCCAGGCCCGCGTGGAGGAGGTGGACCTGCGCCAGTCGCGGTTCCACTTCCGGGTGAAGAACCCGGGCACCGTCAGCTTCTTCATCCGCCAGGCGCGCGTGCGAGGGCTGGATGAGAAGGGCCAGCGGCTGGTGGAGAAGGAGGAGGCCGGCTGGTACGTGCTGTCGGGCGGCTCGCGCGTCTTCGCCCTGGAGACGCCGGTGGAGCAGTGCCAGCGCATCCGCTCGCTGGAGGTGGAGGTGGAGACGGACCAGGGCGTCTTCCGCCAGTCCTCCCCCGTGAAGGCCTCCGTCCCCTGCGTGCCGCCCACCGTCCCATGAGCCGTCCGACATCGAAGTGGGGTTGGGCGGCGCTGGCCCTGATGCTGGCGCCGCACGGGGGAGGCGCGCGCGCGGTGGAGCCCGCCACCGTCCAGGCGCCCATCGTCGTCGGGCTGACGCTCAACGGCGTCCCCCGGGGGGATGTCTTCCCCCGCCTCAGGGGCAAGGACGTGCTGTTGCCCGTCTCCGCGCTGGAGGCGGCGGGCGTCGACCTGGGGCGGCTGGGCGCGGGCGTGGAGCGCATCGACGGGCAGGGCTACGTCTCGCTCGAGTCACTGGGCGCCAACGCGCGCTTCCATCTGGACGAGCGCACCACGGAGCTGGTGTGCGAGCTGCCAGCCTGGGCCTTCGTCACCACGCGGGTGAACCTGAGCCCGTCGGCGCCGCCCGGCTACGCGCTGACGGGCAGCCCCAGCGCGTTCATCAACTACGCGGCCCACGCCCGCAACACGCGCGTCTCGCTGTTCGGCGAGACGGGCGCGTCGCTGGGCCGCGTGCTCGTCACCACCCAGGCGCGCTGGAACCCCGGCTCCACGCCCCTGCGGGGCCTGAGCCAGCTCACGGTGGACTTCCCCGAGTTCATGCTGCGCGCCATCGCCGGCGAGGCCACCGGCTACGGGGGCGTGCTGGGGGGCGGCGCGGTGGTGGCGGGCGCGCACGTGCTGCGCTCGTTCGAGCTCAACCCCTACTTCGTGCGCAACCCGGTGCAGGACCTGGCCGGAGACGTCACCACGCCGTCGACGCTGGAGGTGTACGTCAACAACCGCCTGGTGAGCCGCAGCGAGCTGCCACCGGGCCCCTACCGGCTGGAGAACCTCACCGTGCCCCGGGGCGAGGGCACCGCGCGCTACGTGGTGCGCGACGCCTTCGGGCGCACGCGCGAGGTCAGCGCCGCGTACTCGCTGGGCGCGCAGCTGCTCGCGCCGGGCGTGGCGGACTACCAGTTGTCGCTCGGCGTCGAGCGCGAGTCGCTGGCCACGCGCAGCTTCGACTACGGCCGGCCGCTGATGCTGGGCCACTTCCGGATGGGCGCCACGTCGTGGCTGACGCCGGGCGTGCGGCTGGAGCTGTCGCCGGACCTGCTCAGCACGGGCGCGGTGCAGTGGCTGCAACTGCCGCTGGGGGAGCTGGAGGTGTCGCAGGCGCTGAGCGTCAGCGAGCGGCGCACGGGGCTCGCGGCCGGCCTGGGCTACTCGCTCCAGGGCCGGTGGGCGGGCGGCTCCCTCTTCACGCGGGCGCTCAGCCCCCACTACGCCAACGCGAGCCGCGCGCCGGGGGCGCATCCGAGGCTGGAGGCAGGGGGCTCGCTCTTCGTGGCGCTGGGCAGCCGCGTCAGCGTCGGGGGGCAGGCCGCGGTGACGCGCTGGAAGGGCCGCGGGTGGACGACGTGGCTGAGCGCGTCGACGTCCGCCCAGGTGATGGACCGGGCCATGCTCTCCTTCTCGGCCAGCCGCAACCAGGAGTCCCGGGGCCCCTCCGCGCTGGAGGGCATGGTGCACCTGACGGCCCTCCTGGATGCGAGGACCACGGGCACGGTGGGCCACACGCAGGGACAGCGCGGCGGTGACACGGCGGTGGACCTGTCCCGGGGCATCCCGCTCGAGGGGGGCCTGGGCTTCCAGGTCCAGGCGCAGGCGGGGCAGCAGGACCGGGCGCTCGCGCGCGTCGAGTACGAGACGAACGTGGGCCGCTATGCGGGCGGCGCGGAGTGGCGCGAGGGCGTGCTGGTGGGCGCCGCCGAGGTGTCCGGGGGACTGGTGGCCCTGGGCGGGCGCATCCGCGCCACGCGCGCGGTGGACCAGGGCTACGCGCTGGTGCGCGTGGAGGGCGTGGAGGGCGTGGGCGTGCGGCTGGACAACCACCTCATCGGCCACACGGACTCGCGCGGCGAGTTGATGGTGACGCGGCTGCAGGCGTACGGCGCCAACCGGCTGTCGCTCGCCGACGGGGACCTCCCCCTGGAGGTGTACGTGCGCACCACGGAGAAGCTGGTGGCGCCGTGGCGACGGGGCGGCGTGGTGCTCGACTTCCAGGTGGACTCGGTGCGCGCCTTCCGGGGCACGCTGGTGCGCGCGGGTGGACAGGCCGCGCCCGCACACGGCGAGCTCCAGGTGGTGGTGGACGGACAGCGCTTCACGTCGCCCATCGGCTGGCATGGGGAGTTCGAGCTGGTGGGAATCCCACCTGGACGCCACGTGGCGCTCGTCACCCACCCCGGTGGACGATGCCTCGCGACGCTGGAGGTCCCATCCCTGGCGGGCCAGGTCATCAACCTGGGAACGGTGAGGTGTGTGGATGAGTCGTCGAGGTGAGGCCCTGGGAGTGGGGGCGTTGGTGCTGGCGGGCCTGTGTCTGCTCGCGCCGGGGCAGGCGCGGGCGACATGTCAGATTCGGAGCGTGGTGGGACTGAACTTCGCCACCTACACGCCCATCGCCCCGCTCCCGCTCGACACCGCGGGGAGCGTCACCTACCAGTGCCTGCTGCAGCTCACGCCGATGACCATCGACCTGAGCCCGGGGCACTCGGGCACCCACGCGAACCGGCACATGCGAGGCCCCTCCTCCAACACGCTCTCGTACAACCTCTACGTGGACGCGGCGCGGCTGCTCGTCTGGGGCAACGGCACGTCGGGGACCTCCCGCTACGGGCCGGTCATCCCCATCCTGGCGCTGGACGTCACCGTCCCCATCTACGGGCGCATCCCCGCCCAGCAGAGCGTCCCGGCGGGCGCCTACTCCGACACGCTCGTGATGACGATGACCTTCTGACGGGCCCACCGCTCCCTCACTTCCGGTGCGAGCCGGCGCGGAGGTTGCGCTCGCCGGGCCCGAGTCGCTCGCCTATCCTCGCCCCATGAGTTCTTCCGCCCCCCTCGCGCCCACCTTCGCCACCCATGAAGTCACCAATCAGGCGCCGCCCCTGGTCTACGACGCCTGGAAGACCGACGTGCCCCTGCGTGAGGCCGTCCACCGCGAGGGCGGCGGCTGGGCGGAGGCGGACATCGCGAAGTACGGCCCGCTGGTGGGCGGCGAGCTGATGCAGCAGGGCTTCCTCGCCAACGAGAACAAGCCGAAGTTCAAGCCCTTCGACCGCTATGGAAACCGGCTGGACGAGGTGGAGTTCCATCCCGCCTACCACCGCATCATGGAAGCGGCCATCACCCACGGCATCCCCAACTTCGCCTGGCGTCACGAGCAGACGCCCGGGGCGCACGTGGCGCGCATGGCGCTGTCCTATCTGCACAACCAGGCGGACCAGGGCACCAGCTGTCCGTTGACGATGACGTACGCGTGCGTGCCCACCTTCCGTCACCACCCGGGGCTGGCCCAGCAGTGGCTGCCGCGCGTCACCGCGGCATCGTACGACTCGCGCTTCATCCCGTCGGAGAAGAAGACGGGCGTCACCATCGGCATGGGCATGACGGAGAAGCAGGGCGGCTCCGACGTGCGCAGCAACACCACGCGCGCCCACCGGCTGGGGGAGAAGGGGCCCGGCAATCCGTACTCACTGGTGGGGCACAAGTTCTTCTTCTCCGCGCCCATGAGCGACGCCTTCTTCGTGCTGGCCCAGGCCGAGGGCGGCCTGTCGTGCTTCCTCTTGCCGCGCTTCACGCCGGACGGTGAGCGCAACGCCATCCGCATCCAGCGGCTCAAGGACAAGCTGGGCGACTGGAGCAACGCCAGCTCGGAGGTGGAGTTCCAGGGCGCGGTGGCCTGGATGGTGGGCGAGGAGGGCCGCGGCGTGGCGACCATCCTGGAGATGGTGGCCCTCACCCGGCAGGACTGCATGATTGGCTCCAGCAGCCTGATGCGCCAGGCGCTGGTGCAGGCCATCCACCACACCCGCCACCGCAAGGCGTTCGGCCGCAGGCTCGTCGACCAGCCGCTGATGCTCAACGTGCTGGCGGACCTGGCGCTCGAGTCGGAGGCCCACACGGTGCTGACGGCGCGCGTGGCCCGGGCCGTGGACGCGGGGCCCCGCGACGAGCGCGAGGCGGCCTTCGCCCGCATGGCCACCGCGGTGGGCAAGTACTGGGTGTGCAAGCGCGCGCCCGTCTTCGTCAACGAGGCCCAGGAGTGCCTGGGCGGCGCCGGCTACGTCGAGGAGTCCAACCTGCCCCGGCTCTACCGCCAGGCGCCCCTCAACTCCATCTGGGAGGGCAGCGGCAACATCCAGTGCCTGGACGTGCTGCGCGCGGCCACCCGCGAGCCGGCCAGCCGCGAGGCCCTGTTCCAGGAGCTGATGACGGCGCAGGGCGGCCACCCGGCGTTCGACGCGGAGCTGGCCCGCATCTCCAAGGACTTCGCGGACACGGCCACGCTGGAGGGCCGCTCGCGCTTCGTCGTCGAGCGGCTGGCCCTGGCGCTCCAGGCCTCGCTGCTGCTGCGAGCCGGCAACAGTCAGGTCGCCGACACCTTCTGCGAGACGCGGCTGGGCGGCGCTCACGGTGCCTGCTTCGGGACGCTGCCCGCCCACGCGCCCCTCAAGGCCCTGGTGGAGCGCGCCTTCGGCGAGGACGCCTCGGCCTGAAGAGGGCCGCTTCGCTCCGGGTGCTCCCTCGCCTGCCCGCAGAGGGCGGGCGGGGGGCCCTCCGGTCCATCCACCGCCCTGGCAGGAGGGGGACGCCTTCGTCTACTGGACGAAAGGATGGGATGGACGCTTGCGTGGCGACACTGACGTGTTCTCCTAGGCGGCTGGAAGAGGGCACCTTGGGCGACAACCACGACCACCTTCTGAACTCGAACGACGGGGTCATCACCTACTCGCGGAGGGACCGTGCCGGGCGGGACACGGAGGACCAGCTCCGCCTGCTCATCGCGAGCGTCTCCGACTACGCCATCCTCACGCTGGACGTGGAGGGCCACATCGCGAGCTGGAACCTGGGCGCCGAGCGCATCAAGGGCTACCGGGCCGACGAAATCCTGGGCCAGCACTTCAGCCGCTTCTATCCCCCCGAGGACATCGCCTGGGGCAAGCCCGCCTGGGAGCTGGAGTCCGCCGTCCGGCTGGGCCGCTTCGAGGACGAGGGCTGGCGGGTGCGCAAGGACGGCACCCGGTTCTGGGCCAACGTGGTCATCACCGCCCTGTTCGACGAGAGCGGGGAGCTGCGGGGCTTCGGCAAGGTGACGCGGGACTTCACCCAGCGAAAGCACGCCGAGGAGACGCGGGAGCTGGAGCGGCTGCGCGAGGCCCTGCGGGCGCGCGACGAGTTCCTCTCCGTGGCCTCGCATGAGCTGAAGACGCCGCTGACGCCGCTGCAACTGAAGCTCACCGCCATGAAGCGCATCGCGGAGACCCACCCCCAGGCGCTCCTGGCGGACGGCAGACTGTCGCGCGAGCTGGCCTCGGCGAGCAGCCAGGTGCGCAAGCTGGCGGACCTCATCGATGACCTGCTGGATGTCTCGCGCATCAACGTGGGCCGGCTCACGGTGGAGCCCGAGCGCATGGACCTGTCCGCGCTCCTGCGCGACATCGCCAGCCGCTACGCGCCCCAGGCCCACGTCGCGGGCTGCCGGCTGGACGTGGACGCGCCCGAGCCGCTCGAAGGGACGTGGGACCGGCGACGGCTGGAGCAGGCCGTGACGAACCTGGTCACCAACGCCATCAAGTACGGCGCGGGCAAGCCCATCTTCCTGAGCGCGAGGGCGGCGGACACCGAGGCCGTCATCACCGTGCGGGACGAGGGCATCGGCATCGCCCCCACCCAGCAGCGCCGCATCTTCGAGCGCTTCGTGCGCGCGGTGTCCGAGCGCAACTACGGCGGCATGGGCCTGGGGCTCTTCATCACCCACCAGATTGTCGAGGCGCACGCGGGCACCATCGACGTGGAGAGCGAGCTGGGGCGCGGCTCCGTCTTCACGCTGAGGATTCCCCGCGAGGCGCTGCTCGCCAAGGTGGGCCCCACCGCGAAGCCCGCGCCCTGAGGCGGTGCTATGGCGCCGTCGCCGCCCGGTAGTCGCTCGGGAGGGTGAAGAGCGTGGCGCCGTGCTCCACCAGCCGGATGTCCGACAGCGTCAGGGTGCCGAACAGCTCGGACTCCTCGCGGATGGGATAGCCCAGCTCCAGGTCCATCCACCGCGTCACGGTGTCATGGGCCGAGTGCACGCGGTGCCAGCGCTGCGCACGACGTCCCGCCACCGCCTCCTCCGCCTGGCGCTCGCAGCCCGGGCCCTGTGACGAGCAGCCTCCGGGCAGGTGCAGCGGGAGGCCCGGCTCCTTCTCGCCCCAGTGGGTCTCGTAGGTGTGCTCGCGGGCATTCATCATCGCGCTCTCCCCCGTGCCCACGTCGAAGAGGAGCGTGTACACGGACGCGCCCGTGGCGTCCTCCAGCCGGATGCGACCGCAGCGCGAGACGAAGAGCCGGTGGCGCAGCGTGCGGTCCCCATTCACGTGGGTGGCGATGGCGGTGAAGTCCTTCGGGTACACGGGGCGTGAGCACATCCCCGCCGCGAGCATGCCCTTGCCGGCACGGGGTGCGCTCGCCGGAGCCTCCCACGCCCAGGCCACGCAGGAGATGGCCAGCACTCCCATCACGCTGGCCACGCGCCGGGCCCACCCGCTCCCGCGCGGCGCCTCCACCGGCGTGCGTCCCAGAAGTCGACGCACCCTGGCCGCGAGCGGATGGCTGCCCGCGCCGAGCACCAGCGCCGGCCCCGACTGCCGCAGCTCCTCGAGCCCCAGCAGCGCGCCGGAGTACAGCCGCACGTTGCCGCAGAAGCCCACCGCCACGTCGTCACAGCAGTGCTCGCGCTCCAGCCGCACCTGCGCGGACAGCCACCGCGCCGCCGGGTGGAAGAAGAACAGCGTCTCCACCAGGCACTGCAGGAGGTTGACGGCGGTGTCGTGGCGACGCACGTGGGCCAGCTCGTGCGCCAGCACCGACTCCAGCTGCGCGGACGACAGGCGCTCCCCCACGCCCTGGGGCAACACCAGCACCGGACGCACCACGCCCAGCACCAGCGGGGACGGCGCGAGCGGGGACTCGAGCGTGCGCACCGGACGCCGCAGCCCCAGCCGCTCCGAGACGCGCGACACCGTCAGGCTCAGCGCCGAGGACACGGGCGTCGCCGGCCGCACCAGCCGCCGCGACGTGCGCCACCCGCTCACGAACAGCCGCGCCAGCCCCACGCACGCACCCAGGAGCCAGAGCCCGCCGAGCGCGAGGGGCCACTGCCCGAGGACGTCACCGGAAACCGCCGCCTGGGGCACGAAGACGCGCTCACCCGCGGGCGGCGCCTCCGTCCGTGACGCCTCGAGCCCGGACGGGGCCACCTCGACGGCGCCCGAGGCCGCGTCCCCCTTCGCGGCCTCCGGAGACGACAGCAGCAGCGAGCCCACCGGCGCGAGCACCAGGGCCGCCAACGCCAGACACCCCACCGCGTAGCGCAGTCGCGCCGAGCGACCGCGCAGGAGCCACAGCGCCGCAGCCGCGAGCAGCGCGACGAGGCTCGCCTGCCACACGCCCTGGGCCAGCCACACCGTGAGCGCCCGGGCGCCCTCCTCCATCAGCCAGGTCGGGCTCATCGCTTGCCCCCCTTGCCCTCGTCCAGCAGCTGACGCAGGTCCTCGAGCTCTTCCTTCGACGCGGGCTTGAGCGACAGCGCCTGCACCGCGAGCTCACCCGACGCGCCCCCGAAGACGCGCTCCAGCAGGTCCTTCACCAGCTGGCGCTTGGTGCGCGACTCATTGATGCTCGCCGCGTACACGTGGCTGCGCGAGCTCTCGTCACGGCTCACCAGCCCCTTGGCCGACATCACCTGGAGCTGCTTGAGCGTGGTGGTGTAGCCGGCGCTCTTGCCGTCCTCTCGCCCCAGCGCTTCGTGCACGTCTCGCACGGTGCAGGGACCGCGCTTCCAGAGCACGCCCAGGATGGCGAGCTCGACTTCCGTGGGAATGGCTTCTGTCGTCATGTCTCCAAAGTACGACTCGAATCGTATGTTGTCAACGACGCGCGTCGTACTTCGGAAAGGTGCTCACGACGTGAGCGCACGTGTCGACGATGCGCCCGGCAGGTAGGTGGCGATGCACCGCGAGAAGGACAGGCCCGTGTCCCGGACGCCCGCGCGGCCGGAGAGGCAGCCCAGGCGCAGCTTGTGGGCGAGCGCCACCAGCCTGCGCTGGTGCTCCAGGGTGAAGTCGCGGCCGTTGGGGTGTCCGCCGAACAGGGGGCTGGCGCCCAGGCGTCGCCAGACCTTGTCGGTGTCCCAGCGCGGGAAGGCGGCGGACAGGTGCGCGTGCATGCCGTGGAGCGCCTGGGCACAGCACTCGAAGGTGTCCACGGGCGCCGTGGGCCCCAGCTCCAGCAAGAGGCCGTTGACGAGCGACGGCTCGATTCCCGCCGAGGACAGCCGCTGGAGCAGGCGCACTCCCGCGTCGTTGAAGCCCGCGAGCGCCCCCGGCGCGCCATCCGCCGGCAGCGAGTACGACAGCCTCAGCGACGGACACACCAGGAGCAGCTGGGACATGGCCGCGACGTGGCGCTCCAGGCCCGCGTCATCGTGGAGGAACGCGCTGTCGAAGGCGAAGTCGAGGTGACGGACCTGGTAGTTGCGGAGGATGGCCGCGTAGGTGGCGACGAGGCGGGCCACGTCCGTCTCCTCCACCTCCAGCGGCATCAGCCCGGCGCCTCCGCCGAAGGACAGCACCACCCTGCCCCCGCTTCGTCGGAACGCCTCCAGGTCCTCCTTGCCGTAGTCGGAGACCGAGGCCTCCGCCTCGTGGGAGCGCCCATCCACCGCGTCCACCAGCCGCAGGTGTCCGCCCCACGCCACCTTCCGCGCGCCTCCCGCGCGCACGCCCAGACCGCCGAGCATGACGCCATCCAGCCCGCACGCCCGCGCCAGCTCCGACACGATGGGCCGGGGCGCGGACGCGAGGTCCAGGAAGGGCGCGCGGGGCACGTCCCAGTCCCCCGCGTCCGGCAAGGGCGCCGCCGTGCGCACCATCACCGGAGGCGTGAGCTTCGACAGGTTGTCGGACAAGTCGTACGCCGCCACCGACACCAGGTACTCGGTGCGAGGCGTCAGGCCGGTGAGGGTGATGGAGGGCCGGGTGCAGGTGAGGGTCCGCGCCTGCTCGCGGTCCATGCTCGAGTACGTCACCTGGTAGCCCGCGACGGCCACGTTGTCGGTGGACGCATCCCAGCCCAGCGTGCAGAGCCGCGAGCCCACGAGCGTGGCGCGCACGCGCCGGGGAGACGACGGCGGCTCGACGTCCCTCGGCGGGTCCGCGGGCTCACCGTCCACGGTGAAGCAGGAGGGGAGCGCGCCCCGGTGCGCCCCTTCCGTCCGGATGGACAGCCGGAACTCCTGGGACGCGCGCGGGGCAATCGTCTGGCGCTCGGCCACCAGCGTGCCCGTCAGCGTGTCGCCGTGGCGCCGCCACAAGAGGCCGTAGTTGTTCTGGACCACCTGGTCGGGCGCCACCCGGAAGCCGATGGCGGGGTTGACCACCGCCTCGTCCGACAGGTTGAGCAGGGTCACCTTGAAGGTCGACCACCAGGGACTGCCGCCCGTAACCCACTCCGGGCGCGCCACCACCACCATCGCGTTTCTGGCCATGCCGGCCGTTGTGCCGGATGGCCGCGGCACACGACATTGTCCACGGGGGGCGAGCCCCTGTCCGTCAAGCGACAGGGGCCCGGGTCAGTCCTCACCGCGTCCGGTGATGCGGGGAACGACGCGTCACTTGTCCTTCGACAGGATGACGACGCTGTAGGGCCCCAGGTTGTTGAGGCTGCCGCTGGCGGGCAGGCCGTCCTTGCCGTTCCAGCGGCCGCCCACGTCGAAGCTCTGCGCGTCGCCGAAGTTGTCGGAGTAGCCCTTCCAGTCGCTGTTGTAGCGCACCTTCCACGTGCCGTCGGAGGGCAGGCCCAGCTCGTAGTTGGACAGGTGCTTCCCGCCGAAGTTGACGATGACGATGGTGTCGTCGCCCGCGCCGCCCTTGTCCCAGCGGTGGAAGGCCACGACCTTGTCGTGGTTGTTCACGTGGTGGACGTTGACGTTCTCACCGCGCAGGCCCGCCGTGTTGTCGTTCCAGTTGCGGCGCAGCTTGATGAGGTCCGTGTACGCCTGGTTGATGCCGGCGTACGTCTCCTTCTTCTTCCAGTCGAGCGGATCTCCGTCCTGGAAGTGGCCGTCCTCGAGGAACTCCTGGCCCTGGAAGAGCATCGGGATGCCGGGGCTCGTCATGGTGAGCGCGGCGCCGAGGATGGAGCTCTTCTTGGCGTGGTAGCCGCCCGCGTCCCAGCCGCCCACCTCGCTGGGCAGCCGCTGCTTGCCGTTGGCCACCTCGTCGTGGCTCTCGGTGTAGATGACGCGCTGGTTGGCGCTGCCGTTGTACTTGAAGCGGATGGCGTCGGCGACGGCGTTCATGTCCCGGGCCGCGTCGGAGGGCGCCGTCAGCGCCGCGCGGATGGGGTGCACGAAGTTGGAATCCCACTGCGTGTCGAAGTTGGCGCCGTCCGGGTGCGTGAGGCCCGCCTCGTTGCCCAGGTCCTCCGCGATGATGATCTTCTGCGGGAACTCGCGGTTGACCGCCTCGTTGATGTCTCGCAGGAGCTGCCAGCCCTCGGGGTTGTTCGCGCCGCTGGCCTGGCGGATCTCCTTGGTGGCGTCCAGGCGCAACCCGTCCATGTGGTAGTCGCGCAGCCACATCATCGCGTTGTCGCGCAGGTAGTCGCGCACCTCGTGGCGGCCGTAGTCCGGGCGCGTGTCGCCCCACGGCGTCTTGGCGCGCCAGTCCGTGTAGAAGTAGCTGCCGCCCTTGCCGTACGTCTCGCCGTCGAAGTCCCAGTGGGGCAAGTCACTGGGCCCCAGGTGGTTGTAGACGACGTCCATCACCACGCCGATGCCGCGCTTGTGCGCCTCGTCGACGAAGCGCTTCAAGTCATCCGGCGTGCCGTACGCGCTCTCCGGCGCGTTGGGGAAGGCCGGGTTGTAGCCCCAGGAGAAGTCCGCGGCGAACTCGGCCGACGGCATCAGCTCCACCACGTTGATGCCCAGCTCCTTCAGGTGGTCCAGCTTGTCGATGGCGCTCTGCCAGTTGCCGGGGCCCCAGCCGGGCTCGTCGTTGAACGTGCCCACGTGCATCTCGTAGATGACCGCCTCGTTCCAGGGCGGCATCTTGAACTCCCAGTCGTGCTTCCACTCGTAGGACTTGTGGTCCACGACGACGGAGTTGCCCGTGGAGTTCGTCACGTCGTTGGCGCGCGGGTCTCCCTTCCAGCGCCAGTCGCCGTACTTGCCCTGCACCACGTACTGGTACTGGTCGCCCGCCTTCGCGCCGGGCACGTCGAGCGAGAAGTTGCCGCTGGGCTCGCGCTGCAGCTCCACCGACTGCCAGTTGCTGAAGTCGCCGGCCACCTGCACCCGCTGCGCGTTGGGCGCCCACACGCGGAACGTCGTGCCGCCGTCGTAGGGGATGGCGCCCATGCCCGGGCGGCTGGAGGCCTGGGTGGGCACCGTCGCCGCGCTGGGCACGAGCGGCGTCGCCAGCAGGCTGCCGTCCTTGCGCGAGAAGGCCCGGGCCACCGGCCCGTGCTCCACCTGCGAGGCCTGGGTGGGCGCGCGCTTCGCCTCCGCGTTGCGCGTCTGGCGGACGTCGTCGAAGAAGTCCTTCACCCCAGGTCCACGCGCACCCGCGCTAGCAGGGCGGGACGCGGCCTGGGTCGGCTGCGCCTCGGACTCCGAGGAGCGGGCCTGCGAGGACGTGGAGGAGGTAGCGGGACGGCTCGGTGGGGGAATCCGGGGTGACATGTCTCGGCCGTTGTCTGGAGAAATCCAGATTCAGTATCGGCCAGGAGCCCCCAAGGTTGCGTGTCCCATGTGTCACGGCGCCGCTGCGTCCTCGAAGCCGTATCCGCCTGATAACAAATACACGTTATTCGTGGTTCGGGTGCTGCCGGGTGACGACGACCTCGAGCGCGGCGTCCCGCGAGTCGCTGTCGCCGCGGAAGCCCGCGTCGCCCACGGAGGGCCGCGCGGCGCCCCGGAGGGACTCGGCCACGAGCTTGATGTCGGCCAGGCCCCGCTCGAAGTCGCGCCCCATCACCTCGTCCATGCTGGAGAAGAGCTGGAGCGCCTTGCCCGCGAAGGTGTTCTCGCCGGCCATCACCCAGGTGAGCGCCACCCCGCCCGGTGCGGGCGTCAGCACGTACTCGGTGGTGTTGGTGGCGCGCATGGGCTCCAGGAAGTCCAGCCGGATGCGGACGTACTCGTACGGGCGGCTCTCCACGATTTCCATCCGCCCGGAGCCGGTGCGCCGGCCCCGCCACTCGTAGACGGCCCCCACACCCCAGGCCGCGCCCGTCAGGGAGACCTGCTGCGTGGGCTCCAGCTTCCACCACGGGGACCACTGCTCCCAGTAGCGGAAGTCGTTCACCAGCGTGAAGACGAGCTCGGCGGGAGCCTGGATGTGGGCCGTGCGCTCGACGCGGAAGGTGTCCGGCCTGCGACTGATGGCCACGAACAAGCCCAGGACGATGACCGCCAACAGGACTCCGGGTGTCTTCTTCATAAAGCTCCTCGAAGGAGTGGCGCGCGCTCGGTCCGACCTCTCCTGACGGCCCCCCCGGGCCATGGACCGAGCGCGCCACTCGCCACTCTTTCTCCGCGACGAACGAGCAAGGCTCGGATCGACATGCTCTCCGGGCTTTTCCCTGGTTTTCCAAGTACGCGAAAAGATTGACGCTGGCGTCTCCGGGAGGTGGCCATTAGAAGTGGGCGACCCCACCCCGCCCGACATCATGCGAAAGACTCACCGTCCCCTGACGACCCTGGCGCTCGCGACGAGCCTCTTCATGGCGGCGCTGGAGGTCACCGTCGTCTCCACCGCGATGCCCACGGTGGTGGGCGAGCTGGGTGGCATCCAGAGCTACGCGTGGGTCTTCACCGCGTACATGCTGGCGTCCACCATCACCGTCCCCATCTACGGGAAGCTGGCGGACCTGTACGGTCGCAAGCCGGTGCTGCTGTTCGGAATCGGCCTGTTCCTGGTGGGCTCCATCGCCAGCGGGCTGGCGACGTCGATGGGGATGCTCATCGCCTTCCGGACGTTGCAGGGCCTGGGTGCGGGTGCCATCCAGCCGGTGGCGCTCACCATCATCGGGGATTTGTACACGATGCAGGAGCGCGCGCGGGTGCAGGGCGCCTTCAGCGCGGTGTGGGGCGTGGCGGGGCTGGTGGGGCCTGTCACGGGCGGGCTCATCGTGAAGTACCTGAGCTGGCATTGGATCTTCTTCATCAACGTGCCGGTGGGCGTGCTGACGTTCGCGCTGGTGGTGGCGTTCTTCCACGAGCAGGTGGAGCGGAAGCCGCAGCAACTGGACTACGCGGGCGCGGCGCTCTTGTGCGCGGGCGTGGTGGCGCTGCTCGTCGGCGTGCAGGGCCTGGGGATGAACCTGTGGGCGCTGCCGGTGGCGCTGGGGCTCTTGTGGGCGTTCGTCGCGGTGGAGCGCCGTGCGCCCGCGCCGGTCATCCCGATGAGCATCTTCCAGTCGCCCGCCATCGCCATCTCCTCGGTGGCCGGGGCGCTGTTCTCCGCGGCGATGTTCGGCGCGACCACGTACGTGCCGCTGTACGTGCAGGCGGTGCTGGGCAGCACGCCCACGGTGGCGGGCGGGATGATCACGCCCATGATCGTCGGCTGGCCGCTGGCCTCGGTGTTCGCGGGCAAGCTGCTGCTGCGCACGGGCTTCCGGCCGCTCATCGTCGGCGGGCTGGGACTGACGATGGTGGGCACGGTGCTGATGACGCTGCTCTTGGTCCAGGGTGCGTCGCTCATCGCGCTCCAGGTGGCGATGGCGCTGTTCGGGGTGGGGCTGGGCTTCGCGTCCACCGCGCTGCTCATCGCGGTGCAGACCAGCGTGGGCTGGGAGCTGCGGGGCGTGGCCACGGCCAGCAACATGTTCTTCCGCACCATCGGGGGTGTGCTGGGTGTGGGCCTGATGGGGGGCGTGATGGTGTCGCAATTGATGAAGGACCCATCGGTGCCGCTGTCGGCCGCCAACGCGCTGCTGGGGCCGGAGCGAGGGCACGCGGCCATTCCGGAGGCGATGCTCAAGTCGCTGAGCGGGGCGCTCACCACGGGGTTGAACATCAACTTCTGGCTCATCTGCGCCTTCTCGGTGGCGGCCTTCGTGTCGGGGCTGTTCTTCCCGCGCGTGAGCCGGAACACGAACGCGCCCCTGTCCAGCGACAGCGCCGCCGCGCCGCACTGAGGAACACGGACCTGATGGGGAGAGTGCTATGCACGCCCCCATGCCCAAGCTCCGTGCCTCCGACGTCGACTCGCTCTTCGCTCGCGCCGACAAGTTGCTCGACCAGTACCCGCGGAGCTTCGGCACGGCGAAGGCGCTGCTCCAGGAGGTCCTCACCGCGCAGCCGGACCACCTGGAGGCCCTGCACGCGCTGAACCAGGCCTACGAGCGCGACCGGGACCATTCGCCGGGTGAGTGGCAGAGTCGTTTCCAGGAGCCGCAGCGCGCGGTGCGTGGGCGCATCCTCGAGCTGACGAAGAAGGTGAAGGCGGACGGCGGCGACACGGTGGCGCACCGTGCTCGGGCGCTCGCGCTGGCGCAGCACGCGGAGAACATCCTCCGCACGGACCCCACTCCGGCGCGGCTGAAGCAGGCCGAGGACCTGTTGGCCGAGAGCAAGTCCCTGGACGCGGAGCTCCCCGCGCGGCACCGGGGTGAGCGAGGCGTGATGGCGTGGAAGGCCATCCACCGCGCTCGCAAGGGCAAGCCGGACGCCTATCAGGCGCTGCTGGACTGGGTGGCCGAGAATCCCCGCCCCTCGCCCTTCCATCCGGATGACCATGCGTCCGCGTTCCGGGGGCTGGAGGGCGCGTTCGCGGACGAGGGACTCCTCGAGTGGCTCCGCGCTCGCAAGCCGCAGGCGGCCAAGGGCCAGCGCGCGAAGGACCTCGTACAAGGGATGCTTCATGTCGGCGACTGGGATGTGTCCGCCGAGCTGAAGGGCCCGGTCACCACGCCCTGCCGCGTGGGTCGACTGCTCGCGCTCCGCGCGCTCGGCGCCAATCTGGACGTCAAGGTCGGCGGCAGGTCGCTCCTGGAGCGCGCGAAGAAGCTCGGTGACAAGGCGCTGGTGCGCGAGTTGGAGGCGCTGTCGGGCGCGCAGCCTGACGCCAAGGGCAAGGCGCCCACCGCGAAGGAGTCCAAGGCCGCGAAGGTGCCCTCCGCCGCGAGGCACTCCTCCGTCGGGAAGAAGTCCTCAGCAGCGAAGAAGCCCTCAGCAGCGAAGAAACCCTCGGCCGCGAAGAAACCCTCGGCCACGAAGGAGTCCTTGGCCGCGAAGCAGTCCTCGACCAGGAAGAAGTCCCCCACCACCTGACGTCCTCGCGCGACGGGAAGCAGTTCGAGCCCATCTCGTTTCGCTGAAACAGCAGTAACAGATTCACAAGTACGCGGTGTTTCCCGGAGACCACGGCATTTGTGGCCGCATTTCTCCGGGAGACACACCGCATGCTGAAGTCGTACGTGGCCCTGTTGCCCCTCGCCCTCCTCGCGCTGGTGGGCTGCTCGGATGACCCCGAAGCCTCCTTTGAGCCGAAGGACCGCTGGTTCACCAACCGGGACGGGCTGAAGCTCCACTATCTGGAGTTCGAGGGGCGCGGCTCGCCCGTGGTCATGCTCCACGGGCTCCTGGGCAGCGCGCATCCGTCCTGGGTGGCCCCAGGCATCGCCGGGGCCCTGGCGAAGCAGGGCCACCGCCTCATCATCCTGGACCAGCGAGGCCACGGACAGAGCGACCGCCCCTACACGGCCTCGTCCTACGGTGAGCCCATGGTCCTGGATGTCCTCGAGCTGATGGACACGCTCGGAATCGAACGGGCCCACCTCGTTGGCTACTCCATGGGCGCGGCGATGACGCGCGTGTTGATGACCCGCGCACCCGAGCGGGTCATCAGCGCGAGCCTGGGCGGCGCGGGCGTCGAGGAGCTGGACCCGGTCATCCGCGCGGAGGCCGAGGCCAGGGACCCGAAGGGCACGGACCCCGACGAGCAGCGCATCCTCGACGAAATCGCCGGCGACCCTCCGCCGGACCCGCGCTTCGTCGCCGCCATCACCGAGGCGTGGACCGCGTGGTGGCCCCCCTCCATCGACCTGCCCTCCCTGCGCGTGCCGGTGCAGGCGGTGAACGGCGAGTTCGACGCGCCCTACTCCAAGACGGTGCGTCTGGAGCGGGAGCTGGCGGGATTCGAGAACGTCATCATCCCCGGCCGCACGCACCTGACGACGCTCATCGACTCGCGCTACGTGGACAGCCTGGTGGACTTCATCCAGCGCAACGACGAGCGCTGACACAAAAACGGGAGCGCGTCCGCACCTGACGCGCTCCCGCACTCTCCCCGACAGCGCCACCTCAGTGGTGGTAGCCGGAGGCCTCTTCCCGCGTCATCGGCGCGCTGACCGGATGCCGGCGGAAATGCTCGATGCACGCGAGCAGGTCCGTCACCAGCAGCGTCGCCAGATCCCGACTCACGCCGTGGCGCACCAGCACGCGCTGCACCACCAGGTCCTGGATGTTCGCGGGCATGGGATAGGCGGGCACCAACCAGCCCCGCTCACGCAGGCGGTCCGCCAGGTCGTAGAGGGTGAAGCCCGGGTCCGTCCCCTCCTTCAGCTTCCAGCACACGCCGGGCACGCCGCCCCGGCCGTCGTAGACGATGTCGAACAGGCCAATCTGCTCGATGGCCTTCGCGATGTGGTTCGCGGTGTCCGAGCACGCCTGCTGCAACCGCCGGTAGCCCTCCCGGCCGAGCCGAAGGAAGTTGTAGTACTGGATGACGATCTGCCCGCCCGGCCGCGAGAAGTTCAGCGCGAAGGTCGGCATGTCGCCGCCCAGGTAGTCCACGCGGAAGATGAGCTCCTCGGGCAGGTCCTCCTTGTCGCGCCACACCACCCAGCCGCAGCCCAGCGGCGTGAGGCCGAACTTGTGGCCGGAGGCGTTGATGGACTTCACGCGCGGCAGCTTGAAGTCCCAGACGACGTCCTGGTGGATGAAGGGCGCCAGGAAGCCACCGCTGGCCGCGTCCACGTGGATGGGGATGTCCAGCCCCGTGCGCACCTCCAGCTCGTCCAGCGCCGCGGCGATGTCCGCCACCGGCTCGTAGAGCAGGTTGAAGGTGACGCCCAGCGTGGGCACGACGCCGATGGTGTTCTCGTCGCAGAGCTTGAGCACCTCCTCGGGTGTCATCACCATTCGCCCGGGCGCGAGCGGCACCTGGCGCAGCTCCACGTCGAAGTAGCGCGCGAACTTGTGCCAGCAGATCTGCACCGGACCGCAGATGAGGTTCGGCTTGTCGGTGGGCTTTCCTTGCGCCTCGCGCCGCTTGCGCCAGCGCCACTTGAGCGCCAGGCCCCCCAGCATGGCCGCCTCGCTGGAGCCCGTGGTGGAGCAACCCATGGCGCTGGACGCGTGGGGCGCGTGCCAGAGGTCGGCGAGCATGTTCACGCAGCGCGTCTCGATTTCGGCGGTCTGCGGATACTCGTCCTTGTCGATCATGTTCTTGTCGAGGCACTCGTCCATCAGCTTGTGCACCTGGGGCTCGGACCAGGTCTGACAGAAGGTGGCCAGGTTCTGCCGCGAGTTGCCGTCCAGCAGCAGCTCGTCGTGCACCACGGCGTAGGCATGGTCCGGGCTGTGCTCGTCCTCGGGGATGCGGTACTTCGGCATCGGCACGGACAAGTCCGGCGAGGCGTAGACGTCATCGTTGAGGCGGTCCCGGACTTCGTCTTTTCCATGCAGGGGCATGTGCTCTCCTGGGGATGAAGGCTCTCTGGAAGACGAGATGGTGTTGCCCCCGGGTGGGAGCCTCGTTCCGGAGAGCGGGGCGAGCCTGCGGGCAGCCGTCCGCTCCACCCGGGAGCCCCCGGTTGTCAGGCGCGCGCGGCGCCGACGACGCATGAGGAGGCCCGGTGATGCGCCCGCCGCGCGAGCCGGAGGCTCGAGCGCGGCGGGGATGAAGCACGCGGGACAGCGACTACTTCACGCCGACCGCGCCCCAGCTCTCCAGCACCTTCTGGGCCTCGACGGAGTCCTTGCCGTACAGGTCCTGCGCCGCCTTGTACGTGGCCTCCTTCGCCTGGGCGAAGTTGGTGGTCGGCGTCATGTAGAAGTTCAGCGCGCGCGAGTAGATCTTCAGGCCCTTCTCGATGCCGATGCCGTCCTTCACCTCCACGCCGGAGGTGCGGTTCTTGCCACCCTCGGACAGCAGGTAGAAGGCGTTGTTCGGGATGCCCGAGTTGATGTGCACGCCGCCGTTGTCCTGCCAGCCGGTGTAGCGCTTCGAGTAGTGGTCCGGCGACATGCCGTCGCTGGAGGGGTTGCTCAAATCCCGCAGACCGTCGGTGTCGTCGCCGTTGTTGGGCGTGAACGTGTCCTCGCCCACCGTCCAGTCGAACTTCACCGCGTCGTTGCGCTGGCTGGCGTACCACTCCACGCCCACGCCCATGATGTCGCTCATCGCCTCGTTGAGGGCGCCCGACTCGTTGCGGTACTGCAGGCCCGCGGTGCGCTCGGTGAGGCCGTGGGTGATTTCGTGGCCGGCGATGTCCAGCGTGGTGAGCGAGCCGAACTGGTCGCCGTCACCATCGCCGTAGTTCATCTTCTCGCCGTCCCAGAAGGCGTTGGCGAAGTCCTTGCCCACGTGCACATCGGAGATGAGCTTCTCGCCCTTGCCGTCGATGGAGTCACGGCCGAGCACGTCCTTGTAGAAGTCGTACGTGGCCTGGGCGCCGTACTGCGCGTCCACCGCGTCCTTGTTGCGCGCGGAGTCGGTGCCCTCGCCCCAGATGTCGTTGTCGTCGGTGACGGCCGCGTGCGTGGTGGAGTCGGTGTTGGGGTCGCGGTTGAGCGCGTCCCGCGTCACCACGCCGCCGCCGCGCGAGGTGTCCTCGAGCGAGTACTTGCCGTCCGCGGTCTTCGTGCTGCCGATCTCCACCTTGCCGCTGTACTGGGTGGTGTCGTCCGCCTTGCTCGAGGGCGCGGGCGTGCCGGGCTCCTCGGTCGTCGGCGTCTCGGCCGTCAGCGAGGGCTTCACCGCGTGCGAGTGGCCCGCGTGGTCCGCGCCGTGCGCGTGGCTGCCCACGCCGCCCATCTGGTTGTACTGCTCCAGCACCTTGCCGGTGTTCGCGTCCACCAGGTACTGCATGCGGCGCGGGTCCTTGCCCGGGCCCACGTCCGTCGTGTTGCTCAGCTCCACGTGGTACGCGGCCTTGTACTCGCCGTTGGCGTCCTTGAAGATGACGCGCTCGGAGACGGGCTTGCGGTCCGTGGGGCCGTTGAACTCCTTCTGGGCCACGGCCAGCGCGTCCTCGGCGGACAGCTTCGTCTCCTTCTTGCCCAGGCCCGCGGGGATGGTGCCCACGTCACCCGTCAGGCTCTCCAGCTTGCCCTCGCGGTCCAGGTGACCCACCACCTGCTCGCCGAAGACGGGCACGCCCTCGTGCTTGCGGTCCATGCGCACGTGGGTGAAGCCCAGGTCGTCCTTCTCCACCGCGCGCGGCGCGAAGTCCGCGGTGTTGACGCCCTGCTTGCCGGCCAGGAGCTGCGACACCGTGGGCGCCGCCTGCTTCTGCACGAAGTCCAGCGTCGTCTGGATGGCCGCCTTGCTGGTGGCGCTGTCCAGGGCCACCGGGCCGGACTTCACCGTCGGCGCCGTCAGCGGCGTGGCCGGCTTCGCCAGCGCGGGCTTCGTCGACGCCTCGAAGGTGGAGCCCTCGGTGAAGCCCAGGGCCTTGTTCTTCACCTCGGGCGCCGTCGCGGGCCGGGTGTCCGTGGAACGCGTGACGGGAAGCTTCGGGAGGTCGGCGCGAATCTTCATGGTGGGGGGGCCCAGAGGTGACAGGTTCGTGAGGATTCTCGGACTCTGGGCACCTGAGGTTGTGTCGCGGTGGGAGGAAAAAGCACACACGCCCTGTCGGAGCAGGCAACCTGCCGGAATCACTGTGGCCCCTGCTCCCGCTCGAGATGAGTCGTAACGGCCCCACCATGAGCGTACGCTGTACGCCTGTCCCCGCCCCCATGCCTCGTCCCCGCTCGCTCACCCTGCCTGGCATCGCCGACGCCGCCCTCAACGTCATCGAGCGGGAGGGGCTGGCCGCGCTGTCCATGCGCTCGGTGGCGAGCGCGCTCGGCATGGGGACCATGTCCCTGTACCGCTATGTGGAGGGGCGCGAGGCGCTGGAGTCGCTGGTCGTCGACGCGGTGATGCGGGACGTGCGACTGCCCGGTCCGGGTGGGGACACGCCCTGGACCGAGCGGGTGAAGACGCTGCTGGGACAGGTGCGAGGGGCGGTGGCGCGCCACCCTTGCGTCGCGCCGCTGGTGCTCACCCGGCGCCACTGCACCGAGGGCACGCTGGCGTGGGCCGAGGCGCTGCTCGCGCTCCTGACGGAGGGCGGCTTCGAGGGCCTGTCACGGCTTGTCGCCCTGCGCACGCTGGTGAGCCACGTCTTCGGCTCCGTCCAGCTCATGCACCTGGGCGCCCTGTCCGGAGAGGGCACCGCCGCGCTCGCGGAGCTGGACGCCGGCCGCTATCCCCTGCTGCGACAGACGGCCCAGGACGCGCGGCGGCTCACCCATGACGAGGAGTTCCGCCACGGCCTGGACGTCCTGCTGCTCGGCCTGGAGGCCACGCGGGCCCGCGGCTGAAGACGGGCCCAGGGGGGCGCATCACGCGGCGCGCAGGGGCCACGGCTCGGAGCGGGAGCCCGCCTCCCAGTTGTCGTGACGGCCGTCCCAGTACTGGACCTTGAGCTTGGAGAGGTCCACGTCGTCCAGGCAGCCCACGTTGATGGAGCGGAAGTCGCCGCCCAGCTCCTCGACGAAGCCGCCGCCGTAGGCCTGGACGCCGCAGTGCTTGCAGAAGCGCCGGTAGTTGGGGCTCTTGCCCACCCGGTACTCGGCCGTCTCGCCCTCGCCCTGGAGGACGCGGAACGAGCTGGGGGCCACCTGGGTCGTCGTGCCGCCCATCTTCGTGCAGACGGTGCAGTTGCAGCGGTTCACCGCCTCGGCGAGGTCCACCTCGGCCTCGAAGCGCACGGCGCCGCAGTGACAGCCGCCGACGTACTTCTTCAGGGTGGGGGACTTCTGGGCAGGGGTCAGGCTCATGGCGGGTTCTCCTCGGTGAGTCGCTGTGATGAGGGAGTTATGGACCCTGCCCGTGACAGGAGTATGTCAGGTTTGTTCGAGGGACTTCGCGGCCCGGGCCTCACGCAGCAGGTCGGTCAGCGCCTCGCGGGCCTGGACCCGGGCCCCCTTGTCCTTGTCACCCAGCCCCTGGTTCAGCACCCAGGCCGTCACCAGGGCCGCGGAGGCCTCCTCGGAGCGGTCCCACGCGTCGGTCTCCGCGTCCTCCTCCCCCGACGTCCGGGCCGCCCACACCTCGGCGAGGTGGCCGGCGGCATCGGCGAAGGCGGCGGCCGCGGGCTTCTTGCCCAGCACCCACGCATTGCGCAGGTCCCCCAGCTTGCTGGCGACGACATTCGCCTGGCGTGGAGGCGTCTTCGAGCGAGCCTGGGCGAACAGCTCCGCCGCGGGCCGCGCGTCCGGGATGCGCTCGGACACCCGGCTCAACCAGTCCGCGCAGACCTGGTGGGCGCGCTCCTCCGGGAAGCGGTCCACCACGGAAGGCAGCAGCGGGTACAGGTGCCGGGCGCGGGCCCAGGCCTCCTCGACGGAGGCGAAGTGGAAGCCATTCGCCTCGAAGACGGCGAGCATGCGGACATCGGGCGTCTCTTCGGACATGAGGAAGGCTCTACGCCTGCCTCGGCCCCACCGGCAACGCGGAATCAGGCGCGCGAGCGGAGGATGTCACCCGGCGTCACACCCAGCACGCGACGCATCCAGCGGGCCATGTGGCTCTGGTGGGAGAACCCCGCCTCCAGGGCCACCTGTCCCGTGGGCAGCTCGCCGCGCAGGAGCAGCGTGCGGGCCCGCTCCACGCGGCGCTGAACCACGTACTCGTGGACGGGCAGCCCGGTGGAGCGCTTGAAGAGCGTCTTGAAGTGCGACGCGCTGACGGCCGCCACGCGTGACAGCGTCGCGAGCGAGAGGTCCTCGTCCAGGTGCGTCTCCACATAGTCCGTGACGCGCTGGAGCTGGCCCGTGGACAGGCCCCCGCGCACCTCGACCTCCGCGCGGTAGTGGCCGAGCAGCCGGGCCGCGAGCGCCAGGCCCAGGCTCTCCCGGTAGAGCAGTCCGTTGGGGAAGTCCGCGCGGGCCTCGGCCTCCAGGGCCCAGGCGATGTGCTCCAACTGCGCGTCACGGAAGTGGTGCCGCAGCGCCACGCCCACGCGGTCCGGGTCCAACCCCATGTCCTCGGCCGCCCGCTGGAGCAGGGAGTGCGGCAGGCGCAGGTCCAGGCCCACGCTGTCATCGTCCTCCACCCAGGTGTCGGTGTGGCCCGCGGGCAGGAGGAACATCTCCCCTCGCGTGCGCACCGAATAATGCTGGCTGGCGAGACAGGACACCCGCACGGGCCCGCTGGCGTGGATGTTGAGGACGTGGTCCGAGCTCGACAGGTGGACCCGGTCTCCGGCGCGCGTGGTGCGCAGGTCGACACCCAGGCTGACTCGAGGTCGTCGCGCGTGCTCGCTCATGGCCCCTGAATATAGGGGCCACCGTCCTTTCGTGCTCCCGAAACATCCGTGCGTGCGCGATCCCCGTGGGGGCCGTCGGTATTCCTTTCCCACACGCGATGAAGCCGCCGCGCCCGGTGCGCGGCCGTGCATCCAGGCAGGACCTCTGGGGAGACGCGACATGGGACGGTATTCCGGGAAGAAGGTGGTGGTGACGGGAGGCACGGCGGGCATCGGGCTCGCCGCGGTGAAGGCGCTGCTCGCGGAAGGCGCGGAGGTGCTGCTCACCGGCCGTGGCGAGCAGGGCCTGGAGGCGGCGCGCAAGGAGCTGGGGCCGCGTGCCCACGTGGTGCGCTCCGACACGGCGAGCCTGCGGGACATCGACGCCCTGGCGGTGCGCGTGAAAGAGGCGCTCGGCGCGGTGGACTTCGTCCTCGTCAACGCGGGGTACGCGAAGCTGGTGCCCTTCGAGCAGGTGACAGAGTCGGTGTACGACGAGACCTTCGGCATCAACACGAAGGGCGCGTTCTTCACGGCGCAGCGGCTGGCGCCTCTCGTGCGCGATGGCGGCGCGTTCGTCTTCACCACCTCGGTGGCGGACGAGACGGGCGCGCCGGGCATGAGCGTCTATTCGGGCTCGAAGGCGGCGGTCCGCTCGTTCGTGCGGGTGCTCGGCGCGGAGCTGGTGTCGCGGGGCATCCGGGTGAACGCGGTGAGCCCGGGCTTCACGCGCACGCCCACGCTGGGCGTCACCGGCGCCACGCCCCAGGAGGTGGAGGCCTTCGAGCAGGAGGGCCTGCACCTGACGCCCATGAAGCGCATCGCGGACGCCGAGGAGGTGGCCCGGGCGGCGCTGTTCCTCGGCCTCGAGGCCACGTTCACCACCGGCGCGGAGCTGCCCGTCGACGGCGGCCTGTCGCAGTTCTGAGTTCCACCCACACCTCGAAGGACACACGACATGAAGCCACACATCAGCATCCTCGGCGCGGGCCGCATGGGCTCCGCGCTGGTCAAGGCGTTCCTCCAGAACGAGTACACGACCACGGTCTGGAATCGCACCCGGGCGCGGTGCGAGCCGTTGGCGGCAGCGGGCGCGCGCATCGCCGACTCCGTGCGAGACGCGGTGCAGACAGCCAGCGTCGTCATCGTGAACGTGAATGACTACGACACCAGCGACGCGCTGCTGCGCCAGGACGAGGTGACGCAGGAGCTCCGGGGCAAGGTGCTGGTGCAGCTCACGTCCGGCTCACCGAAGCTGGCGCGCGAGCAGGCGACGTGGGCACGACGGCACGGCATCGACTACCTGGACGGCGCCATCATGGCCACGCCGGACCTCATCGGCCGGCCCGACTGCACGCTCCTGTACGCGGGCCCGAAGGCCCTGTACGACAAGCACCAGGCCGTGCTGGCGGCGCTCGGTGGAAACACGCAGCACGTGAGCGAGGACGAGGGCCACGCGTCCGCGCTCGACAGCGCCATCCTGTTCCAGCTGTGGGGTTCGCTGTTCAGCGGGCTGCAGGCCGCGGCCATCTGCCGCGCCGAGGGGATTGCGCTCGACGCGCTCGGCCCGCATCTGGAGGCCGTCGCGGCCATGATTCAGTTCAGCATGAAGGACCTCCTCCAGCGCATCCAGAAGGAGCAGTTCGGCGCGGACACCGAGAGCCCCGCCACGCTCGACACGCACAACGTGGCGTTCCAGCACCTGCTGCACCTGTGCGAGGAGCGCAACATCCACCGCGCTCTCCCCGAGGCCATGGATGCACTCATCCAGACCGCCCGGAAGGCGGGGCATGGCCAGGACGACTTCTCGGTCCTCGCGCGCTTCCTGCGCTGAGTGTGACAAGGGATAGAGCGGTGCGTCAGAGACCATGTCTGACTGTCATTTAATGCCCTCACTGCAGCGTTCGCGCTCCTGGGCTGCTTGCCTTTAGACTCCGGGTGCGCACTTCCGCGCGTCCCACCAGGAGAACAGGATGAAGCGAGCAAGCATGTGGCTGGCCGCGGTGACGGCACTCGGCCTGATGTTCGGATGTGGCGCACCGCTGCCCGAGGAGACTCAAGAGCCCGTGAGCGAGCAGCCCGCGGATGCCAATCCGGGCGTGAGCGCGCAGGCGTGTGAAGACAACCCGACCTGTCTGTGCAACCGCATCTGTCGTCAGCGGTGCGGCACCAATACGGCGTGCATGACGCAGTGTCTCGCCGAAGAGTGCTAGACGGGATTCGTCACGAGGCGCACCGCGGACACCCCCTGCACGCGGTGCGCCTCCACTCGAACCCGTGGTGCGGCATGGCGCAGAAGAAGGTCCCCTCGTCTCCCAAGAGCAAGTCGACGCCTCGCGCCTCCTCCGGGAAAGAAGCGCCTGTCGCCCCCGAGGTGGCGTGGACCGGACTGGAGCAGCAGGTGCTCGCCGCGCTGGGGAAAAGGCGGTGGGCCAGTACCCCGCGGACCTGGAGCCCATGAGCCTGGTGTTCGAGCAGGTCCCCGACGAGACGGGGCTCCTGCCCGGGTCGTATCTGCGCTTCGTCGAGGCGCTGGGGTACCGCTGGCTCAACACGGGCAAGAAGGCCCTGGCGTTCCTGCCGCCCCGCTGGCGCGCGAGCGCGTCCCAGGGCATGGGCGAGCCGAACCGTCAGTGGACCGAGGTGCGTGAGGAACGGGAGGCGGACCGTCACGTGTACCGCTTCGTGATGTTCGCCTCCGGGGACTTGAACGACGTCAACGGCTTCGCCTTCGGGCCCGGTGCGAATGGCGGCGCCCCCGTCGTGTTCCAGGTGGAGGACAGCCTGCCCCTGCGCGAGCTGGGGAGCTTCGAGGCGTGGCTCGGCAAGGCCCTCGAACCCCTGCGCAAGGCCATCGCGAAGCCGGCGAAGAAGCCCGAGTTGGGAGACCCGTTCGCGCTGTTCCAGGAGTCCCTCGGCGAAGTGGCGGCGAAGACGCGGCAGGCGGGCGCGGCGGCCCTCTTCGACACCTTCCCTCGCGACACCCGCGCCATCTCGCTGCTCCACCGCAAGCTGGGCGTGGTGCCGGACATGGTGGCCGAGTTCTCCCAGTTGGAGACCCTGACGGTGAAGGGGGCGGGACTCAAGGCGCTGCCCTCCGTGCTGGGCCGGCTCACGAAGCTCAAGCAGCTCGACTGCTCCTGGAACGCGGAGCTGGCCACGCTGCCCGCCGAGCTGGGGCGCCTTCAGGACCTCGAGTCACTCAACCTGGACCACACCGCGGTCGCCACGCTCCCGGAGGAGCTCGGCCAGCTTCCGCGCCTGCGCTCGCTCAGCCTCAAGAACACGCGCATCACCGCGCTGCCGGCGTGGCTGAGCGGGCTCGCCACGCTCGAGTTCCTGGACCTCTCGCAGACGGACGTGCCGCCCGGGGAACTCGAGGCCTTCAGGCAGGCCCGCCCCGAGTGCTCGCTGTATCCCCGCCCGTGACGCGGGTGGCTCACTCCTGTATCGAGTTGCCCACCTGCCGGAGGTCCTCGGGGTCCACGTCCTCGCGGCGCAGCACCTTGCACAGCGCGCGGAACCAGTGCTCGAAGCTCTCGAAGCCGAACATCATCGGGTCGTTCTCGTCCAGCCACGTGCCGTCGTCCACGTAGTGGCCCGCGAGCGCCTCGTAGTCGTTGTCCTCGAAGTAGACGGGCAGCTCTCCGTCTTTCGGCGCGGTGCGCGTGTAGAAGCACCAGCGCGACGCCTCGACGCCCATGTACGCGTCCGCGAAGGAGATGAGGTCCGTCGTGGTGATTTCCCGGTCATCCACCGTGGTGCCCGCGGGCGTCCAAGCCGCCGTGAGCGAGTCCAGCGTGGGCGCCCAGACGTGGAAAGGGCGATACGTCTCCCACTCCTCGGTGTCCGGCTGGTACTCGAGCCGGACCTCGCGGTGGAGCATCAGGAACTCGCGGTAGCTGTCGGGGATGACGAAGGCCTCCTCGCGATAGGGCGTCGGAAGCTCGTACTCGTACCCCGAAAGCATGCGGGGCAGCGCGTCCACCTCCTCGCGCGTCAGGGGTGCCTCGCGGATGAGTCGCCAGCCTCGCGCCTGGGCCCAGGCGTCCATCTCGTCCAGCAGGGCCTTCAGGTCCTCTCGCCACGTCGCGCTCGCCATGCGCCGCATCTACTCCGCCCCGAGCGGGAACGGAAGTCGCTCGGGGCTTTCGGGGGGGTGCTCAGGGCTGGGCCGAGAGGGTGTAGTCGAGCACGTACAGGTGGACGCCCTTCTCGTCGATTTGAATCTCGTACGAGCCGGAGATGCCCTGGAGTTCGTCCGTTCCGGACTCGGGCACGACGGAGCCGACGACCTTGAATGCTCCGCGCGTCATGGAGCCCGAGTGCATGAGGGTGAAGCTGCCCTTGCGTCCCTGGAGGGTGCCGGTGACGCGCTCCAGCGCGACGTAGCCACCGGACTGGCCCGCGTCGAGCGTGGCGAGCATCTGGCCCACGCCCGTGCCCTCCAGCTCGCCGTGGTAGCGCTTGTCGATGGACAGCCGGCCGATGGGGGACTCCGCCGCGCCCGCGTCCGGGGCCAGGGGGGTCGCCTTGACGTTGAAGATGCCCTTCACGTGCTTCGTCATGTTCGTCTCGCTTCCGGTCCGCGTGGGGGTCGCCGCCGCAGGGGTGCTCGCGCAGCCCTGGAAGAGCACGGCGCCGAGCACCCACGCCAACACATTCGTTCCCGTCTTCGTCATGGGAGCTCCTTCGTGGTTGTGGGCCGTCAGATACGTGGCGGCGCGCCGGGTGGATTGCAAAAACGCGACACGCCGACAGAATGCGCGCCGGTGAGTCGCCCTCGCATCGACGCCGTGCGCGGCGTCCTCCAACGTCCCGCGCCCGCGGACAGAATCGTGCACGAGCGCTTCGCGCCCGCCGCGGAGCTGGAGGAGTTCATCCAGCACTTCTGGACGGTGCGGTGGGACTTGCGAGGCGAGCCGCCGCTCCTGGCGGAGACACTCCCCCATCCCTGTGTGCACGTGGTATTCGACCGGGGGCAGGGCCGCGTCACCGGGGTGCAGTCGCGCCGGTTCCGCCGGAGGATTCAGGGACAGTCCCGGGTGTTCGGCATCAAGTTCCGGCCCGCGGCGTTCCAGCCGGTGTTGGGCGCGCCGTTGTCGCAGCTCACGGACCGCACGGTGAGCGTGCGTTCGGTGTTCGGTCGGGAGGGCACGGCGTTGAAGGACGCCATCCTGGCGGAGCCGGACGTGCGCCGGTGCGTGACGCTGGCGCAGGACTTCTTGAGACCTCGGCTGCCGCCCATGCCCGAGCCCATCGCGAGGATGCGGGACCTGGTGGAGCGGCTCGCGGCGGATGCGGCGGTGACGCGCATGGAGCAGGTGGCCGCGCTGGCGAAGCTGGAGCCGAGAAACCTCCAGCGGAGGTTCAGCGAGGCGGTGGGGGTGAGCCCCAAGTGGGTCCTCAAGCGCTACCGGCTCCACGAGGCCGCCGAGCAGCTCGCGCGCGTCCAGGTGCCCGACATGGCGAGCCTGGCGCTCCAGCTGGGATACTTCGACCAGTCGCACTTCATCCGCGACTTCAAGGCCCTGGTCGGCTGCGCCCCAGGACAGTACGCCGAGCGCGCCGCCGCGAGCCGGCAGGCCGCGGGGAACCCGGCCCGTTCAGGCACACGAGGCTAGAGCGCTCACGTCGGGCGATGGAAGTCGACCCGAGTCGGCCCCCGCGGGCCCCACGGCCCATGTCGGGTGCATGTCCACCTTGGGGGCAGGGTGCTTGTAGGCCCTACCTTCGATGGTGAGGTTCTGCCCGCCGTGGGAGGACCGGGGGCTTCGATGACGACGCAGCGAAGGGCGGGTGGAGAGTTTTCAGCGTTCGGCACCCTGGTGCTGGGGCTGATGGTGGCCTGTGGCGCCGAGATGAACGAGTTCTCCGAGGAGGAACCATCCCTCATTGGGGCCTCGGCCGCGCTCGTGGAGCCCCGCGACGGGAGGGAGCTTTTCTTCGGCCGGTGCCCGACGGCGGCGGATGCGCGAGGTCGCACGCTGCATGTCTCGAAGACAGGGCCGTGGGATCCCAGTCAACCGCTGGGCTCCAGCGCCAATCCGTACCGGACCCTCACGGCCGCGCTGAAGGCCGCCCAGCCGGGATACGTCATCGACGTGCGCCCGGGCTCCTATGCCGAGAAGCTCGTCATCAGCCCAACGACGACCCAGGCGGGGACCGCCACTGCGCCCATCGTCGTCCGGGGCGCGTCCGACTGGCGCTCACGCATCATCCCGCCGAGCGACCGTGTCGTGGGCAGCTTGCTGACCGTGAGCCAGCCCTACTGGATATTCCAATCCCTGGAAGTGAACATCCAAGGCAAGCCCTCGTTCGGCGCGCTCTTCGAGCGCAACACCTATTGCTCGCAACTGATTGACTCCCGGATGCATGCGGGCACCGCCGGTGGCGCCGTCGTCATCAGCAATGCCAACAACGTCCTCATCGACAACAGCGAGATCTACGACTTCTCCAAGAAGGATTCGGACTCGCATGGCGTCGTGCTCAAGAACGCCTCGCGCGAAATCTTCATCCTGGCGAACAACGTCCATGCGACCTCGGGTGACGGGGTGCAATGCCAGACGGACGGCAACAGGCCCGCGTTCATCTTCATCGAGTACAACGACCTCCATGGCACCGGCGAGAATGGGGTCGACATCAAGGGGTGCGACTCCGTCTTCGTGCGCCACAACACGATGTACAACTTCCCCAACCTGACGCGCTATCCCTGGCAGGCGACGACCTCCGCGGCGGAAGCGGTGGTGATTCACGAGGACGCCACGAACATCCAAATCGTCTCCAACGTCATCTCTCGTGCGGGCCGGGGAATCTCGGTGGGAGGCACCGCGCCCCTGGCACGCCCCGTGGACATCCTGATTCGGAACAACACCATCAGCGACATCTACAACTTCGAGAAGCGGGGGAACGGGCAGGGCATCCGCATCGTCCAGGCCAACCGGGTGCAAATCCTGGCGAACCTCGTGCAACGGACCGCGGACGCCGGGCTGCGGCTGGCCGCGGATGAGCCCCTGGAAGGCATCGGGATCTCGGTCTACGACAACATCCTCCGGGACATGGGCCTCTTCGTGCGGCTGGGCCGTCCGCGATATCGGCCCATGATGGAGATGGACCGCAATCGCTACGAAGGGCCCGGTGGCAGGTTCACGGCCACGGACCTCGTCTATCAGGGGGAGTTCCCGGAGTGGCGCAGCAAGCTGGCACCGGAAGGGATGGAGCAGAACTCGGTCCGCATCCCTTGAGCGGAGGGAAGCCCGCGCGCCGGCGCGACACGAACCGCCAGTCCCCAACACCCGTGGGAACAGGCGTTGAGTGGACCACGCCCGCGCGGACGTTCTTCAGACCGGGTTCCTACCTTGGCACGACCCAAGGGGAGGACACATGAGCGACGAGGACCCAAGCCACCATCAAGGGCTCCAACAGGACCTGCGCGTCTTGATGGCGCGCGCGGGACGCCGGCAGGTGCTGCGCTGGATGGCCGGCGCCAGCCTCATTCCATTGCTCGGCTGCGGCGACGATGACGACCCGACACCGGACCCGTCCGACTGCTCGCGCATCCCCGAGGAGACGGCCGGCCCCTACCCCGCGGACGGCTCGAACGGGCCCAATGTCCTCCAGCAATCGGGCATCGTCCGCTCGGACATCCGCGCGAGCTTCGGCAACACCCGCACCGTCGCCGAGGGCGTGCTCACGACGGTGACCCTCACCCTCGTCGACATCAACGACGCCTGCGCCCCGCTCGCCGGCCGCGCCGTCTACCTGTGGCACTGCGACAATTCGGGGGAGTACTCCCTCTACGGGACGGGCATCACGAACGAGAACTACCTGCGCGGCGTGCAGGAGACCAACAGCCAGGGCCAGGTCACCTTCACCAGCATCTTCCCCGCCTGCTACAGCGGCCGCTGGCCCCACATCCACTTCGAGGTGTACCCGGACCTGGCCTCGGCCACCTCGTCCGCGAACAAGCGGGTCACCTCACAGCTCGCCCTGCCTGAGGCCACCTGCGACGAGGTCTACGCCACGGCCGGCTACTCACAGAGCGTGGCCAACTTCCAACGCGTCAGCCTCGCGACGGACAACGTCTTCAGCGATGGCTCCTCCACCCAGGTCGCCACCGTGACGGGAAACCTCACCGACGGATATGTCATCACGCTCGTCGTGGGCGTCGCGGGCTGAAGCCGAGGCGCCCGAGGACGGCCCTGCCCCGGTCCCCGCCCGCCTCTCCATCCGACGAAGCCACACCCGGCCAGCATGCACGTCGCGGGTTGAAGACACGCAGGACAGCGAAGGCGGACGAGGAGTGGCCCTGCTCCACTCCCCGCCCGCCCCGCCTTGCTACCGCTGAGGACACCGCCCCCGGGCGGAGGGCGTCCCCATCGTCAATCCCCCTCAGTCACGGCGGGGACGGACGAGACGTGGCACGGCTCCACCACGCCTCGCCCGCCGCGCCTTGCTGCGTGGCGAAGGCGCCGCCCCCGGGCGGAGGGCGCCCTCTCCGTCACTGGAAGAGCAGGCAGAGGGTGTCGAGCGTGTAGAAGTCCGACGGCACGAACGGGGCCCACGTCTGGCGCACGAAGTAGAGGTGACGGCCATCCACGCTCAGCGACGGGTGGAACTCGTCCTTCTCCGTGTTCACCGCCGGCCCCAGGTTGATGGCCTTCGTCCACTTCCCGCCGATGTTGACGCTCGCGTACAGGTCCCCGAGCCCGTAACCCTCCGGCCGGTTGAGCGACGCGAAGATGAGCACGCGCCCATCCGCGGAGATGTGCGAGTTGTACTCCCAATAGTCCGGGCTGTTGACGGCCGCGCTCAGCTTCTCCGCCGGCGCGTACCCCGGCCCGCGCCGCTCCGCGCGATACACGTTGAAGTCCGAGTCGAACGTCCCGCTCGCGAAGTACAACGTCCCATCCCGCGTGGCGCTCACGTACAGCTCCTGCCGGTCCGAGTTCACGTTCGGCCCCAGGTGCAGCGGCTCCCCCCAGCTCCCATCCGCCTGCTTGTGCACCACCCACAGGTCCGAGTCCGCGCGCTCCTGGGTCCCCGTCACCGGCCTGGTGGACGAGAAGAAGAGCGACTGCCCGTCGACCGACAGGAACGGGTCCGTGTCCAGCCATGTCCCCGAGAAGGACACCAACTGGCCCGGCGTGAAGTGGCCGTTCACCTTGCGCGTCTCGTAGATGGCCTGGAACGGCGCCTCGGCGGAGTCCACGTGGTAGTAGGCCGTGTTGCCGTCCGCGGAGAAGGTGAGCCGGTACTCGGAGCGGTCCGGCAGGGAGACCTCACCGGGCGCGAACATGCTGCCGCCCGGGGTGCAGTTCAGGAAGCGCAGGGCCTCGCTGGACACCTCCGCCGCGCCGAGCGCCTCGGCCACCGGGGCCGTCTCCGGCGCCTGCGAGGCGCAAGCCATCGACAGGGATGACAGGGCGGCGATGAATCCCACGGACCACGACTTGCTCGGCGTGAAGCGGTGCATGCGGTGTCTCCTTTGTTGGAGACACAGTCGCCTTCCCCCTCAGGCGCCGCACCGACGATGTGACGAACGGTGGAGCTTCCGGGGCGAACCGTGGAATCCGCCCCCGGCAACGCTCAGGAGGGCAGGTCCAGGGCCCGCTGCAGTCGGGCGCGGTAGCTGCGTCCGGAGGTCAGCTTCGTGCCGTCCCGAAGGGTGAGCACCATCTCTCCAGGCGCCAGCGGCTCCACCTCCTCCACGCGGTCCAGCCGGACGATGAGCGAGCGATGGATGCGCACGAAGTCCCTCGGGTCCAGCTTCTCCTCCACCGCGTTCATCGTCTCGCGCGTCAGGAAGGACTGCTTGCCCTGGTGGACGCAGACATAGTTGCCCTCCGCCTCCAGGTAGTCGATGTCCTCCACGCGCAGGAAGCGCATGCGCCAGCCCACCTTGGCCACCAGCCGCGTCGCATACCGCTCCGAGGCGGGAGTCAGTCGCGAGGACAGCGACTCCAGCCGCTCCACCAGCTCCGCGTCCAGCTCCGTCGCCCCCGTGCGCCTGCGCTCGCGCACCCGCGAGAGGCTCAGCCGGAAGCGCTCCTGGTCGAACGGCTTGAGCAGGTAGTCGAGCGCGTTCGCCTCGAACGCCTGCACCGCGAAGTCCCGGTGCGCCGTCACGAAGATGACCGCCGGCTGGTACTCGCGCGACACCGCCCGCAGCACCCCGAAGCCATCCGGCTCCGGCATCTGCACGTCCAGCAGCACCAGGTCCGGGCGCTGCCTGCCGATGGCGTCGATGGCCTCGTTGCCGTCCCGGCACTCGCCGATGACGGCCATGTCCGACTCCTCCGAGAGCAGCTCCTTGAGCCGCGCGCGGGCGAGCGGTTCGTCGTCGACGATGAGCACGCGGATGGGCTGTGTCACGCCGCGCGCTCCGTCCGGAAGGGGATGGCCAGCGACACCCGCGCCCCACCCTCCTCGCGCGCCTCCAGCTTCAGGCGGTGCGCGGGGCCATAGAGCTGCACCAGGCGCTCGCGGGTGATCCACAGCCCCTTGCCGCTCCCCTCCGACTTCGCCGCCGCGCCCTCGCGCAGCCCCACGCCGTCGTCGCGGACCTCCAGCAGCAGCTCCGGCCCCTCGCGCCTCGCCGTCACCGTCACCGTGCCCGGCGCCGAGCGCGGCGCGATGCCGTGCTGGATGGCGTTCTCCACCAGGGGCTGCAGCACCAGGTGCGGCACCCGCGCCCCGAGCGCTTCTTGCGCGATGTCCTGCTCCACCCGGAGCCGGTCGGTGAAGCGCACGCCCTGGATGTCCAGGTAGAGCTGGAGCGTGCGCAGCTCGTCGCGCAGGGACACCTCCTCGCGCCCCGCCGCCTGGAGCGTCTCGCGCAGCAAGTCACTGAGGCGGGCAATCATCCGCTCGCTGCCCAGCGGGTCCCTGCGCACCAGCGCCGAGATGGAGTTGAGCGTGTTGAAGAGGAAGTGCGGGTGCAGCTGCGCCTCCAGCGCGTGGAGCTGCGCGCGGGCGAGCTGGGTGTCACGCAGCCGCAGCTGCTCCGCGTAGTAGATGGCGTGGGCCACGCCCAGGAGCGTCAGGTAGATGAACGGGTTGTAGAGCAGCGCATGCTCGAGCACCGCCGTGTACGCGGGCGGCGCGTCGTACCAGTGGAAGTACGGGTCCAGCGAGTAGATGACCGTCGCCCGGAAGAACGAGACGGCGAGCGCCCCTCCCAGATGCAGCGCGAGCCGCGAGCGCCACAGGCGCCTGTCGAACGGGAAGCGCAGGCCGAAGTACACCACCGCGATGGTGACGGGCGCCCACAGCGCCGTGGCGAAGCCATCCGTGAGCAGCGCATGGGACCAGGACACGCCCCGCACGGAGTGCGCCTCACTGGAGGCCGCCAATCCCTGCAAGGTCCAGTAGGAGAAGGCCCCCACCCACAACAGCCCATCGCGTCCGCGTGACATGGCTTCAACGTACACAAAGTCCCCTCGACATTCACATCCGCGCCCACCTGTGAAGTACAAGCTCGCGCATGGATGAAGAGACACAGGCCCACTACCGGAGGCTGCTGGCGGAAGTCGAAGCGTGGGCGAAGGGCTTCGGAGGGAGGCTCGTCCTGGGCCCCCCCGTCTCCGAGGAAGACCTGGCCCTGCTGCCCGAGCTGCTGGGAACCAGCGCCACCTCGGTGGCCCCACTCCCCTCCGGCCTGCTCGACTTCTGGCGGCTGTGCGGGTTCGCCCGCGTCGAGGTGCTCCGCGCCGAGGACGATGCGGAACCCGTGTGGACGGCGCTGCCCGCCAACTTCCGCGTGTATTCACCCGATGAGGTGATGGCCTCACTGTCCCAGGTGCGCATCCCCGCGGGCGTCACCCGTGACCGACACCCCATCACCACGGAGCACCTCATCCCCTTCGCCGCCGCCAATCGACTGCCTCAGGACGTCCAGTGGTGCATCGCCACGAGCGGTGGCGGACTGAAGGCCCCCGTGCTCGTGCGCAATCACATGGACGAGCTGGCCTGGGCCTGCTTCCAGGACTCCGGCCGCTTCGTGTGGGAGACGGAGGGCCAGCGGCCCGGGGCCGTGTTCGACAGCTTCCTCGACTGGCTCGACGCCTATGCGCGGGACGTCCGCGACACCGCGCCCGAGGACCTCTACCCGGACGGCGTCTACCTCGAATGAGCGACCGTCACGGGGACCTGACTTCCCCTTATCACAGCAATTGAGTGACAATAGAAACATGTCACTCCTCCGCCCTCTCCTCGTCTCGCTCGCCGTGGTCCTCCTTGGCTGCTCCGGGTCGCCCGATGACTCGGGGAGGGAGGACCCACCGGGCGAGGAGCTCGTACAGGAGTTCACGGGAGACGCGGGGACTCCCGACGCGGGTGACAGCCTCGCGGGTCTCACGCGCATCGCCACCGCCGAGTACCAGCTCTTCTATCTGGTGGACGGACGCGTGCTGGGCCTCGGCTCCAATCGCGCGGGACAACTCGGCGTGGGGCACTCCAATCCGTACAACCAGGTCCCTCCGGTGGACATCTCCCTGCCCCAGGGGCTGCGCTTCAAGGACGTGGCTGGCGGCGGGTTCCAGAGCCTGGCGCTCGACACCCAGGGGCGCGTGTGGACCTTCGGGCAGAACCTCTACGGCCAGCGCGGCGACGGCACCACGAATGATTACCCCAACCGCGCCACCACGCCGAACAACGGCCAGCCGTACCTCGTCCTCACCGACTCCACCGGCGCGACGTTCGACGACGTCGTCGCGGTGCGCAGCGCGCTGCTCTTCAACATGGCGCTGAAGGCAGACGGCTCCGTCTGGGTCTGGGGCATGAGCGGCACCGCGATTGGCAACACGTTGGGCATCGCCGGCGACGGGAACACGGCGCCGCGCAACATCACCCGGCCCACGAAGGTCCCCCTGCCCCAGGGCGTGCGCATCACGAGCTTCACCACCAACGACAACTCCATCTTCGCGCTGGATGACACGGGCAAGGTGTGGGCGTGGGGAGGGAGCTCCTCGGCGGAGACGCTGGGCACGGGCAGGTTCAACGACTACGCGCGCCCGAACTCGCTGAGCATCCCGACGCGGGTGAAGGAGCTCGCCGCGGGTGGCAGTCGTTGGGCGGTGGCGCTCGACGAGGCCGGTGATTTGTGGGGCTGGGGCCTGCAGGGCACCTTCCTGGGACTCGGCCCGCCGGCGGGCGGCTGGTACCCCGTGGCCACGCCGCGCAAGCTGTCGTTCCCGGAGTTCGGCTCGCGCAAAATCATCCGCGTCACCGCGAACGGCCACGCCACGCACGTCATCCTGGACGACGGCTCGCTGTGGGGCTGGGGCGACAGCGCGATGGGCGAGGTGGGCAACGGCGTGATGCTGGACTTCGCCACCTACCACACGCCCTACCAGTGGGACTGGTCCAACTACCAGAAGATGGTCTTCCGTCCCGCCCAGGTCGCCCCGGGCGTGACGTTCAAGGCGCTGCACAACACCGCGCAGTCCTTCTACGGCTACGCCACCGCCACGGACGGCACCCTCTACTCCTGGGGCCGCAACAAGACGGGCGTGCTGGGCAACGGGGTGCTGCCCACCGGAGACGTGGCGGGCCGCCCGGACAGCTGGAACGTGGCCACCGCCACGCCCGTGCCCGCGCACAGGCTCACCGTCGGCATCCCCACGCCGTCGAAGTAGCTCGCGCTCACCCGGCGTTCAGCACGACGGCCCGTCCGTGGGTGAAGGGCTGGGCCGACGCGAAGCGGGGCGTCAGCGCCCAGCTCCCGTCCGGATGGATGTAGCCGAACAGGCCGCCCTCCTTCACGGCGGCCAGTCCCTCCGAGAACCCGCCGTTCACCGCCTCGAAGCGGGGCTCGATGACCTGGCCCCCCTTCTTGTCGATGAAGCCGTAGCGCCCCTTCACCTTCACCCGAGCCAGCCCCTCGCTGAACCAGCACTCGGACAGCGCGCCGTCCCACGATGCGATTCCAGGCGCCAGCACCCACTCGCCCGCCTCGTTCACGAAGCCGAGCTTCTGGCCCTTCACCACCACCACGACCCCGTCCATGAGCGAGGAGCCCATCGACTCGAACGAATAGGTCGCGAGGCACGTTCCCTTCGGGTCGATGAGGCGCGACGTCTCACCTTTGGGTGGCTTCTTGAGGCTGACGAGCGCCTTGCCCTTGAAGAACGCTCGGGCCAGTCCGCCACCGAAGCCGTCCAGCACCACCTCACCCTGGTGGTTGATGTAGCCATCCGAGGCCTTCGCCCCGGAGCGCATCACCGGCGCGAGCCCCGAGTCGAAGCGCCCCACGTTCACGTACGGGGCCCCCGCGATGACGTACTTCGTGAAGTTCGCCTTGAACGTCACCGGCAGCACGAGCGCCCCGCTCGGGTCGATGAAGCCCTCGTCCGTCAGCGCCAACCCGTCACTGAAGCCCATGAAGGCGCGCTTCACCTTCAGCTTCGTCTCGCCCTTCACGTCGATGAAGGCCCAGCCATCGCCCGTGGGCATGCGCGCCAGGCCCTCGTTGAAGCTGAAGGGCGTGCCGTGGGGACTGGGGATGACCAGCTCCCCCTTCGTGTCGATGAAGCCGTAGCGCGTGGCGGACATGACGCGGACCCTAACCAGCCGGGCCCGCGTCCGTCGATGCTCATGGCCTCGCGCAGGAGCGTCCACCGCCCGCGTGATACATGAAGTCCTGATAAACGGTTTGCGCGACGACAGGCGTGGCGCTCTGGAGCCGTTGGACCGTCACGCCGTTGCGCTGGAGCTCGAACACGGGCGTGGTGCCAGGAACGAGCGGCGCCTGGAAGGCCGTCACGCCCGCGCTCGTCACGTCCAGCGTGCGCACGTCCGTCCCCTGCGTGATGACCAGCCGGCCCGGCTCCTTGAGGAACGCGAGCAGCTCCACCTGGTTGGACGCGGCCACGCCGCCGCGCAGCTTCATGGCGCGCGCGGTCTGCTTCGTGGCATCGAACGGCGCGTCGGTGCGGTGCCGGCGATGCGTGTAGTAGAGCGTGTCGCGGACGATGGTGGGCCGCTGCCCCGTCTTGAACCAGGTGGTGTAGTACGCAATCCAATCCATGATGACGTAGCCGCGCTCCTGCGACGCCGTCATCCACGACTCGCCGTAGTCCGTCAGCGTCAGCAGCGTCACCCAGTCCGCGTCGCCCTCAATCGCCTTCTCGAACTGCGTGCGGAACGTCAGGCTGTTCTGCGCCTCCCAGTACACGCGGCTGCTGTTCTCGCTGTCGGTGAGCTTGTGGCGCACGTCCTCGAACGCGACGGGGGACATCCACTGCTTGCCGCGTCGGTGCGACTCCACGCTCCAGCGGCGCATCGTCTCCCCGGACTGCGCGGTGCGCTCGCCCCAGGTGGAGAAGCCCGTCACCAGGTTGTTCCACTCCGCGTACTTCGTCACGTCTCCCGTGTACGAGAGCAGCGGCCAATAGGTGACCTGGATGCCCTGTGACGCGAGCCGCGTCTTCACCTCCGTCCACCAGGCCACCGACTTGCGCTCCGGGTTGAAGCTGGCCAGCACGATGGCGCCGTCGAGCTTGTGCACGGAGGGATGGTTCGCGACGGAGGCGATCATCGACACCAGGCCGTCCGTGGTGCCCGTGGCCTCGGTGGGGAAGTCGGGGCTGAGGACGATGCGGAACTGCGGGTCCACGGCCGCCGCGGCGGCGAGCATCGTGGTCAGCTGGTTGTTCCGCGTGTCGGACGAGACGCGGTACGGGTGCTCGTAGATGAACCCGTCCATGCCGGCGGCGATGGCGCGGCGCACCTCCACCTCGAAGTCACGCTGTCTCCACGCGCTGTCGGCCCAAGGCGCTCGCGGCAGCGGCCTGTCACGCATCAGCCCGCCGATGTTCGCGTACTCACCACCGCGCGCCTCGGGCGTCAGCCAGCTGGTCCAGTGGTCCTCGGCGGGGGCCTTGTTGTCGATGGAGATGGGGAAGATGGCGTAATAGAAGCCGAAGACCTTCTTCGGCGCCGCGCGCAGCACGCCCGTCGCGGGCATGTCGAACGGGTAGCACTGGGAGATGGGCGAGGGCGCGGGTGCCACCGTCGCGCTCAGCTCCAGGTTGAAGCGCGCATCCGACGTGTTGGCCGCGGACTGGTGCAGCTCCACCGCGAGCACGTTGGAGCCCGTGCGCAGCGCCGCCGTGTCGATGGCCTGCTCGTGCCACGTCTGCTCCTCCACGGGCAGCGAGATGGTCGCGGGCGCCAGCGTGCGATAACCCACCGTGCCCGAGGGCAGGTTGCTGCGGAGCACCTCCACGCCGTTCAGGTAGACGATGGCGCCGTCGTCGCGCTGCAAGCGCAGGCGCAGCTCGCGCACCAACGCCGCGTCCGTCACCGTGAAGGTGTGCCGGAGGTACGTGGTGATGTGCTTGCTGGCCGTGTTGCTCCCGAAGGAGACCGTCGTGGACAGGTCCGTCTCCGCGTAGCCCAACGGTGACGCGCCCTGGGACCACGCGCCATCCGCGTAGCCCGGCGCCGTCCAGCCCGTGCCCAGGTCCACGCCCGTGTCCAGATAGCGCCACGTCGCGCCTGGCGCGACGAGCACCGTCGCCAGCGCGTCAGCGGCCGTGCCGAGCGAGCTCGAATCCCCTGGCGCCGAGGGAGCCTCGCCCTGGGGCATGTCCTGAGCGTCCGCGACGCCACCCGCGCAGGACCACGAGAGCAACGGCACCAACAGGGACACGGCGAGCCGTGCCCGGGGGAAAGCCCAGGGTGTGTGCATGGAATGAACCTCGGAGGGCCCTTCGCCTGGAGGCCGAAGGATGGGGGTTACTCCTCGGACACACGCACGCTCCGGATGGCGCGAACAATCCGGAGGTTCCCTGTTTTATCGACAGCGCGCCGTGCGGGGAGCCCGGCTCACGCCAGCAGCGCTTCCTTCTTCAGCAGCTTCTTGGCGAGCGTGGTGTAGGACCACTCGCCCTCTTCATCGACGAGTCCCTTCTGGAGCAGCTTGCTCAGCTTGGGACCGATTTCGCTCGAGTGGCCGACGAGGTGGTTCTCCGCGCTCACCTTGCCGATGGCGTCCTCGCGGTCATCCGCCACGACGAGCCGGGCCGTCAGCGTGTCGGCGTAGGTCGAGTAGTCGCTGTAGTACGTCCACGCGACGCCCTGGACCTTGAAGCCGCCGAGGACGACGACCTCGCCGTGCACGAGCAGGTTGCCCGCCTGGAGCGAGCCGCCGACGAAGAGCAGCGAGTAGTCGAAGCCCTCGTGGATGATGCTGCCTTCGACGACCAGGTCGCCCGCGACGAGCAGTCGTCCCTGGTCCTCGAGCACGAGGTTGCCCTTCACCACGAGGCCGCCGTTCGCGCGCCGATCCTCTCCCTCGGAGATCCGCAGGTCGCCCGCCACCTGCTCGACGGTGTCGGTGGGTGTCAGCTTCGCCTTGAGCGCCGCCCGCTTGGAGGCCGAGCCGGCCTTGTCGTGCAACGAGGCTTCCTGCAGCAACGTATCGAAGAGCTTCATGCACCCAGGGTAGAAGCCCGTGACCTCGGTGACGAGGACAATGTCTCCGCCAGCCTCCCGAGGCGGACCTGGCGGCACCGACTGCCTGTATAGTGGGGACTCGGCCGGGAAAACCGTGGTGAGGTCCATGTGTCAGTGACCAGGGCTGTGCGCTGGGCGCCCCTCCAACAGGTGCTGCTCGCCTGCGTGCTCGTCTTCGCGGGCGCTGTCTTCGCGCAGACGCAGGAGGACCGGGCCTATGTCGGCATCACCGTCGCGCGTGGGACTCGCATCGGCTCGCAGGGCGGGCGACTGGAGGAGCGGCATCAGCTGGACCTGCGCCTGCCGCTGCCTCCCCTCTTCCTGGGGAAGACGGTGCTGGTGCCCTCGTTCGGGTACGAGACGCGCTTCATGGGGCTCGAGCGACGCGGCCCGCTCGCGGACGTGTCCGAGGAGGACCTGAGCCGGCGCTTCCATCGCTTCAGCCTGGGGCTCACGGTGATTCGTCCGCTGGCGCCCCGGTGGATGCTCATCTCGGGCGTGTCAGCCAATCCGCGCACGGACTTCAAGAGCTCGTTCGACGTGGGCATGGACACGTCGTGGGCGGGCTTCGCCATGGCGAACTACCTGATTGGCGGAGACCCGGATGTGCGGCTCACCTTCGGGCTCGTCGCCATCTATCCGTTCGACGCCACGCCCGTCATCCCCATGGTGGCCTTCACCTATCGCAAGGGGCCGTACATCCTGGAGCTGGGCCTGCCCCGGCTCACCGCGATGCTCAAGGTGGGTGACGGGCTGGAGCTGGGCCTCAGCGCCATGTTCGACCAGCAGGTGTTCCGCACGCGCCTGCCCGAGGGCGGCCAGGACCTGGCGGCTCGCTACGTGCGGGAGACGGCGCTGCGCGCGGGCCCCACGGTGAACACGCGATTGGGCGGCAGCAGTTTGTGGTTGAGCACGTCGCTGGGGCTCGACTTCCTGAACGACTACGCGCTGCTCGACAGGAACCGGGACCGGGTGGAGCTGGGGATGCTCCAGTCCACGGGCCCGGCGCCCTATCTGAGGGTGTCGCTCGGGTGGAGGCCGCCGAAGCGGGCCGCGGCGTCCACGCGTCCAGCCGGGAGCAGCCTTTCGACGATGCCCCCGGCGAAGGGCAACACGCCGCCCCTCATCCGATGAAGGGCGTGAGCGCCTTCACCCAGACGACGACGGCGGCGGCACCGGCATCTGGAACACCGAGCGCGCGGCTCCCCAGGTAGCTGGCGCGGCCCAGGCGAGGTTGCATGCGCGCGGTGGCGTCGGCGCCCTGCTCCGCTTCGCGGACGCACGCGGCCCAGGCCTCGGCGGGTGACTTCCCCGTCTTCAGCGCCTGGGCGAAGGTGTCCGCCGCGGGACGGAGTGCATCCAGCATGGTGCGGTCTCCGGGTTTGGCGCCGCCGAGGTTCGCCACGGCGTCGACGGCGAGGACGAACGCCTCCGCCCAGGCCGGCGCATCCACGGGGCCTTCCGACAAGCGGCGCGCGGCGCGCAGCAGCGCGGTGGCGTAGAAGGGCCCGGAGCTTCCGCCGATGGCGCGACGCAGGGCCTCACCGATGGAGGTGAGGGCTCGTGAGGGGTTGGTCCACGCGGACTCGGGGAGCGCGCGGATGGCCGCGGCGCCGCGCGACAGGCTGATGCCGAGGTCGCCATCTCCCGCCGCGCTGTCGAGCTCCGTCAGGCGCGACTCGCTCGCCTCGAAGGCGGATGCCACCGCGAGCGCCGCCGCGTGGACCTTCTCCATCCCCGGTGACTTCGCGGCGGGGGCCGAGGACACGGAGGGCGCGGCGGTGACGGGCCTGGGCGCGCGCTCCGGAGCGAGCCTCCCCTCCCCTCCCCACGCGGGCGCGGACGTCTTCGCGTCCAGTCGGGTCAGCAGCGTGTCGTCGACCTTCAAGAGCGACAGTGAGCAGCCGGGCATCTCCAGCGCGGAGAGGAACGTCCCGCTCCAGGCGCGCTCCACGCGCAGGCCGCGCTCGCGCAGGACGGCCAGCGCCCGGCGCGTGACGATGGCGAGTTCCATGGGCGGCGTGCCACCGAGTCCGTTGACGAGCAACGCCACGCGCGCGCCCGTGGCGAGGCGACGGTCCTCGACGATGGCGGCGAGCAACGTGTCCACCAGCGCGTCCGCCGACTGGAGCTGGGCGCGACGAACACCTTGCTCGCCGTGGATGCCCAGGCCCAGCTCTATCTCCTCGTCGCCGAGGGTGAAGCCCGGACGTCCCGCCGCGGGCACGGTGCAGGGACCGAGCGCGACGCCCATGGTGCCCAGCTCCGCCGACGCGGCCTGGGCTTCGCGGAGCACGTCCGACAGCGGGAGACCGGCGGCGGCCGCGGCGCCCGCGACCTTGTGCACGAGCACGGTGCCGGCGATGCCGCGACGGCGCGAGGGCTCCACGGTGTCGCGCAGGGCGACATCGTCGGCCACGACGACGACCTCCACGGGGATGCCCTCGGCGCGGGCGAGCTCCGCGGCGAGGCCGAAGTTGAGGCGGTCTCCGGTGTAGTTCTTCACCACGAGCAGCGAGCCCGCGGGGCCGGACACCGCGCGGATGGCGGCGAGCACGGCGTCGGTGCTGGGCGAGGTGAACACGTCACCGGCCACGGCCGCGTCCAGCATGCCCGCGCCCACGTAGCCGGCGTGGGCGGGCTCATGGCCGCTGCCGCCGCCGGAGATGACGGACACCTTGCGCTGCCGGGGGTCCGCGGGCGTGTCGCTCCGGATGACCACCGTCTCGTCATCGAGCAACACCTGTCCTGGAGCGAGCGCGACGAATCCCTCCAGCATCTGCCTCACGACGGCCTTGGGCTCATTGACGAGCTTCTTCACCGGTTCCCGCTCCTTGGCGACATGTGCTGTCCAGGGGCGGGAGTAAACCACGCGCGTGGCACGCGGGTGCCGGAGACACGGGGCGACCAACCCGAATCGTCCGTCAGCGGGCACGTCCCCCACGCGCGTGCCGCACTCGCACGGGATACACAGGCCACGGACCCGAATCGGCCGTCAGCGAGGGGGCCACGCACGTGACGCCCTCGTGCGAGGACACGCAAGCGACGAACCGGAGCCGTCCGTCAGCGGGCACGCCGAACAGCGCGTGACGCGCTCGTGCGAGGACACGCAAGCGACGAACCGGAGCCGTCCGTCACCGGGCACGCCGCAAAGCACGTGACGCGCTCGTGCGAGGACACGCAAGCAACGAACCGGAGCCGTCCGTCACCGGGCACGCCACCCACGCACGCCACGCGCTCGTTCGAGGACACGCGGGCTACGGACCGGAGCCGTCCGTCAGCGAGCACCTCACGAGGGGCTCACGTCCGGCGAGACACTGCTTCGACCGGAGCCACTCGTCTCGAGACCTCTCTCAACACTCGTCGCGCGCCCACGCTTCGCGAAGCCGGGCAACCATCCTCGCTGCGTCGACATCGGCGGAGCTGCGAGCCAGGGCTTCGGCCTCATCCAGGTACGCACGAGCCTTGGCGACCTGCCCCAAGCGCCGATGCACCTCCACCAGGGAGAGCAACAAGAGCGGCTCGCGCTCCGCCGCCACGGCGAGGGCCTCCTCGTAGTAGCGCGCCGCCTGTGGAAGCCGTCCGGACTCCTCGCAGAACAGCCCCGCCGTCCTCGCCAGGAGCGAGGCGTTGGCGGGGCGCTCCGCCATGGAGCGCGTGCCCTCCAACGCTGATTCCAAACACGAGATCGCCTCGGCCGTCCTGCCCGCCCGCGCGAGCTCGGACGCGATGCGCAGGGGATGTTCTTCACCCATGATGCGGTCCCTCCCAGGTGCGCGAGCGGACCGGTCGACCGCCGGAACCCTGACCACCTGGGAGGAGCACCCCATCGCTCAGGCGCGCTTGCGGCGCAGCATCAGGGCCAGCGCCACGAGCCCCATCAAGGTGAGCGTCCCTGCCCCACCCGTCGAGCCGCAGCCACCACAGCCCTGCACCACCTCCACCTCATCGTCCATCCCCTTGAGCGGCCGGGCGGTCCCCACACCCGTCTCATCGACGCACCCAGGCTCCGAGCCCGCGTCCGCCGGTCCCGGCACTCCCTCCGTCCCGCCGACCTGCCACGCCAGGAGCTGCCCGGGATACAGACTCAGGTTCGTCCCCGTCACCACCGCCCGCCGCACCCGGTCCACGATGGGCTGCGTCTCACCGGGCAGCACGATGTTCACCCCCGTCTTCGACTGCATCGACGTGTTCACCACCGCGTAGAAGTTGCCCTGCGCCGTGGCCATCTTCCGCACCACCACCTCCGCGTCGGAGGCCGCGCCCGGCACCACCGTGCTCGGCAGCGCGGGCAGCGCGAGGAACGCCGCGTGGAAGGCGCGCGTGTACTCCGGGAAGCCACGGCTGATGGAGGACGCCTCCAGGTATCCCAGCAGCGTCGGGTCCCCGTTCGCCACCGCCCGTGCCTCGGCCAGCATCGAGTACGGCCCCTGCCGGTCCACCGCCATGGAGAGATAACCCCACAGCCCACCCATGGGCCAGTTGCCGTAACGGTCATCCGCCGTGTCCTGCGCGTAGTTGCCCTTGCCGTCGTCCTCGTTCAGCGGGAAGTGGTGGACCATCGCCAGGCCCGACGCTCCACGGAAGCGCCCGAGCAATGTCGGGTCCGCCACGCTGAAGAGCCGGTTGAACGGATACGTCAGGTACACTCCCTCCGACGTCCTGAAGCCATCCGGGTCCGCGGGCGGGAAGCTGTTGAAGGGCTCGCCCCAGGAGCGGTCCAGGTGCTCGGTGGGCGGCAGCACGTCCGCCGTGATGGCCTTGCGGTACGTGCCGTCCTGGAGGAACACCCCGGGCTCGGTGGGTGGGAAGCGGTACTTGCAGCAGTTCGTCGTCGTGTCCCCCGGAGCACAGCACCCCTGGTCATCGATGGTGGCCCACGTGGCCGGGTCGTCGGTGACGGTGACCGCCATGTCCGGCAGGTCCTCCGGCGTGGGCAGCCCCTCCTCCGGATACGGCGTGAAGAGCACCTGGGCGTTCGCCACGCCGTTCTGTCGCAGGTAGTCGCGGATGGCCTCCAGGAACGCGCGCCGCTTGCCGAACCACCACGCGTAGTAGCGCGCCCGCAGGGCCAGGTCCGTCTGGAGCATGGCGCGCGACACGCTCTGCCCGGTGTCACTGGAGAAGCGGCCGAGCGCCTCGGGCGAGAAGCTCACCGGCAGGTCCGTGGGCCGCGTGCGGAACCACGCGCCCAGGAAGTTCACCTGCCCCTTGAAGTGCAGCACCGTGGCGTCCATCAGCTTCTTCACGTCCGCCAGCGCGTCCGGGTCCGACACGTCCACGCAGTTGTCGTCCGCCCAGTAGATGGGCGAGTAGATGTCCCCATCCCGGTCGAACAGCGGCTTGCACCGGCGCTGCTCACCCAACGGCCGCAGCCCGCACACCCGCGGCTGCTGCCACGGCTCGATGCACTCGTGCCACTGGGAGAGGGACTTGCAGTCGGAGTCCTGCGAGCAGCGCGTGTTCGTGTACAGGCGCTCACCGGCGATGGCGCCCGTGTACTCGTAGTAGGGCAGCACGGAGAAGCCGTTGGCCGCCGCGCGGGACACCGCCGTGGCCCACAGCGTCGGGTCCCGGGGCTGCACGTACCAGGGCGGCGCGGAGAACGAGTCCGCGTCCCAGCCCTCCGTGTAGCCGAACTCCATCAAGTCATGGCCATACGTGTCGATGCCCAGGAACTTCGCCTGCTTCATCCGGTAGTCGAACCACGTGCCGGGCGAGGCCGCGGGCTGGCAATCCGTCTGGGCGCCCTGCGCGCAGATGGCCGTGTCGTCGTTCATCTCCTCGCGCCAGAAGATGTGCCGACGCGGCAGGGGCGCGGGCGGGTAGTGGATGGCCAGGTCCAGGCTCGACGGGTTGGGCACCTCGAACAGCCGGATGCGCGAGACGGCCGTGCCCTTGTCCGTGGGTCCACCGTGGCGCGCGAAGTGGCCCACGGAGACCCAGAAGCCCTGCGCGGGTCCCTCGGGGCGCCGCGTGTCCTCCACGTTGCGCTGCCCGACGATGGGCACGAAGCGGTCGTGCAGGTAGAAGAACTGGCGGAACTGCTTCCACTGGTTCGACAGCGGGTACTTGAGCGACTCCGGGTTGGGATAGGCGTACTGCTCGCGGAAGTCGCCAATGGATGTGCCGGTGCTGAAGCCCCGGAACTTGTCCCCACCCTTGTTCGCCACCGCCATCAGGCGCGACTCGTTGTCGGGGTACTCCACCACCAGCAGGTACGCGCGCCCGGCCTGGAGCCCCTTGCCCACGCCCAGCTTGTAGGAGAAGGACTTCGCCTGCGGCCCCATCGTCATGACGCGCACCGGCCGCGTCACCCCGCCCAGGGTGAGCGAGCGAATCGTCGACGTGCTGTTCGCCCCGTGCACGACGGGATGCGGGTCCGCCGGGTCTCCGACGTTGACCTCGTCGATCAACGGCAAGAGCCCGAAGGGCTCACCCGCGTCCACCAGGGGCTGTCCCAGCGCACTCGAGGACAGCCCCAGCAGCAAAAGACACAACGACACGCACCATGCACGCGGCATGCAGCACTCCAGGGTGAGGGGGATGAAGCACCCAGCACCCGGAGTATCGGCAATCCAGTAACAATAGTTTCCGGATAAGCGGACTATCTCAGGCCAGGCGCTTGCCCTGCACGAACTCCAGGCCCAGGGGGTTGCCCCGGTAGTGGACGGGGTCCAGGAGGACTTTCTCGATGCGCCAGCCCTCGGCCGTCTTCACCACGTCATGCGTGTAGCGCGCGACGATGGTCCACTCCTGCTGCACGCCGCCGAGCGTGAAGTAGTGGGCCACCTCCGCGTACGCCATCACCTGGGCCTGCGTCTGGTTCTTGAAGTGGATGCGGATGGTCGTCGCCGTGGCGTGCTGGACGCGGCTGAAGGCGCTGACCGCCACCCGGCCGTACTCGGCGGCCTGCTCGCGGGTGATGTGGATGGGCTCGCCGCCCATGAAGCGGCTGTAGTCCGCGGTGAGCTGGGGCGTGAAGACGTTCGCCCACCGGCTCCAGTCCCCGGTGTCCTTGCCGAAGTCGATGGCCTGCCCGTACTCCGCCACCAGCTCCTGGATGGCAATCCAATCCAATACATACTGCGTGTCTTTTTCGCGCATGGACGGGAACTCTAGGCCTGGCCCGTCAGCATGGGAATACGCGGGAAACTGCCAACAAGCCCCTCAGGGCTGGGGGAGGATTCCTGGGAGCTTCCAGTGGAAGAGGACGGCGAGCGTCCTCAGCCCGAAGCACACGGCCGCGCCCACGCTCGCTGCGAGCACGGCGGAGGCGCCCAGTCTGCGCGCCAGGAGCAACGCGCCCGCGCCCAGGAGCGCCGCCAACGCGTAGACATCCGCGCGCAGCACCAGGGGGACTCGCGCGAGCAGCACGTCCCGAATCGTTCCCCCGCCCGCGCCGGTGATGGCGCCCAGGAGCATGGCCGCCAGCGCAGTGGCCCTCAGGGAGAGGGCCTTGCCCGCGCCCGTCACCGTGAAGAGCGCGAGCCCCGCCGCGTCCAGGATGAGCAGCGGCGTCACGGGCACGTGTCCCAGGGGGCCGCTCAGCAGCATCACCAGCGCGCCTCCGCCGAAGGCCGTCGTCGCGTAGCGCCAATCCTGGAGGGCCAGCGGCGGCACCGCGCCGAGCAGCACGTCCCGCACCATGCCTCCGCCCAGCGCGGTGGCGAAGGCGAGCACCAGGATGCCGAGCACGTCCAGGCCCGCGCGCGCCGCCGTCAGCCCGCCCTCGACGGCGAAGACGAAGGTGCCCGCGAGGTCTCCCGCCGTCAGCAGCGTGCGCGACATCCGGCGCGAGGGTGACATCTGCATCGATGCTGGCCGCATCCCATCCCCCTGGAGGCTCCAGGTCTGACGCAGCGCCCACGTCGATTCAACGCGGCCCGCGTCACGGAGGATGTCTTCTGAACAGCACGCCGCCGCGCGCTGTCAGCCGCCGAGCGACTCCTGTCGCGGCTCGTCCTCCGGCGGCGCCTGCACCACCGTGAGGATGGGACGCGAGTCCGCGAGTGACGGCGTGAAGAGCGAGGGCTGCCCCGGGTCGTCGAACACGGTGGAGAAGTCCAGCGGCGTCAGTCCCCGCTCCAGGCGCGCGGCGAAGGTGTCCTTCAAGAGCCGCACGTAGTACTCGACGTCGTAGTCCCGCGGGTCCTCGTCGCCCTGCGCGGACACATCCTCGTCCACGTCGTCCTGCGCCGGCTCGGGGAGCAGGCCCGCGCGCCCCCCCACCGCGCGGTAGATGCGCACGCGCTCACCGGCCGCCCACGACGTCCTGCCCGCGGTGAGCATCGCCTCGTACGCCAGCTCGCGCCTGCGCTCGCGCACCGCCGCATACTGCGCCGAGTCCTTCGTCAGCCGCACGTGCGCCGCCACCTCCGTCGTCGGCACCCGCCGTCTGCGCAGCGCCATCACCGTGTCCACGTACACGTCCCGCACCCCCGCCACGTCTCCGGCCAGCAGACACCGCAGGGCCTTGCGCAGGAACGCCTCGCCGAACGGCTCCGCGCGGCTGGAGCGGAAGGCCACGCCCTTGAGGTGGAGCGTCCCGTCATGCGACTGCAGCGCGTAGTTCTTCGGTTCGTGCGACAACATCGCCGCATAGCGCCCGTCGAACTCCAGCTGCACACGGCGAGGCAACAGCGCGGCGACCTCCGCCACCACCCGCCGCTCGTCCTCCTCGCGCCAGTCCTCCGGCACCGCGAAGTACACGCCGTCCGTGTCCGCCTCCAACAACGTCACGCCCCGCCGCGCGAGCTCCCGACACAAGAGCGCCAGCACCGCGCGCCCACGCCGCGTCACCTCGTTCGCCGCGTGCACGTCCGAGAAGCGCGTCAGCCCCACCGCGCCCATGTACCCATAGGCCGAGTTGACGATGATCTTCATCGCCGACGACAGCGCGTCGTTCTCGTGCCGCTCCGTGGAGCCCGCGGGCGCCGCCTTGGCCCGCTTCTTCGCCGCCAGCCGCTGGTCCACCAGCCGGTCCACCATCGACAACAATGCCCCCAGCCGGTCCCGCTTCGGACCGATGCGGTACTCGCGCATCAACGACGGATACAGGCTGGCCACGTCCGCCTTCACCACGCGCCGGGCCACCCCCGTGGCGAACAGGTGCAGCGCCGCGCCGCTGTGCGCCGTGCCATCCCCACCCTCGTGCGCCGGAATCGCCGCCCCCGAGCGCAGGTACGCCCGCACCAGCAACGGGTCCAACACCCCCGTGGCCGGCCCCGCGTCCGCCAGGCGCTCGTAGCGACGCGGCGCCATGCGCGCCAATGCGAACGCCGCCCCACCCAACAGCCGCGCCACGCCCTCCGCCTCCGCCACGTCGTCGCGCGCGTAGCGCCGCACCCGCTCCGGGTCCGTCCTGAAGACCTCGTGCACCCGCGCCCCGGGGATGTATTCACGCGCCGGGCCCGCGATGCCGAAGTGCCGCGCCACCACCTTGAGCCCATGCCCCGGCAGGTCCCTCGCGGAGAAGTCGTGCCGCAGCACCGCGTCCAACGTGTCGATGAACTCGCGCCCCGGCACCGTGTAGCGCGCGCGCCGCATCGAGTCCGCGTTGCGCTCCGCTCCTCGCCCCAACGCCGAGCCCCTCGCGGACGGACGGTGTCGCAGGCCCGGTGAGCCCGCCCGCCCCAACGCCAGCGGCACATCCAACCGCCGCGCGCGCCGCGCGACGAAGGGCAGGTCGAACCCGTGCAGGTTGTGGTTCTCGATGACGTCCGGGTCCCACTGGCGCACCCGCTCGACGAACCGGCGCAACAGGTCCGCCTCCGCCGCGTCACCGTCCCCGTGCGCCTCCAGCACGTCCGTGTCCCCGCGAGGCCCCCGCATCGCGATGAGGAAGATGCGGTCCTTGCCCGGGTCCAACCCCGTCGTCTCCAAGTCGAACTGGAGCCGATGCAGCGCCTCGAAGGAGAGCCCCCGGAAGTACGTCCGTCCGGACGCCGTGAGGTACTGCTCCTCCGGCGGCAGCGACAGCACCGTCTCCGCGCTCAAGTCCCGCAGGTTCGCGAACGGCCGCCCCAGCCGCCGCGACGCGCCCTGCAGCACGTCCGACGCGAGCGCGCGCCCGTCCTCCGCGCGAATCAGGAAGCGCAGCGCCCCCGGCCCCGACAGTTCCTGGTACGTCACCCGACGCGGCGCGGGCCCCTCACGCTCCGGCCGCAGCCGGGGCCCCAGGTGCTCCAGGTCCTCCAGGTTCGACAGCACCAACCACGGCCGGAAGCGCACGTCCTCGCGCAAGAGTTCGCCCGACTCCGGGAGCCTGCGCCACACGAAGGCGCGGCCGTCGGGCTCCGCCCACACCGAGACGATGCCCGGCGTCGCGTCCCAACCCCACAGCCATTCGTCCTCCACCATGCCCGCCATCATGCCCCACAGCTTGCCGCTCACGGGTGTCAGCGGTATGTCAGGTAACCCGCGCCATGCAACGCACCGAGCGACTCTTCGCACTCGCCGAGTACCTCCGGGGCCGCCGCACCGGCGTCACCGCCGAGACGCTCGCCGAGCGCTTCGGCGTCACCATCCGCACCATCTACCGCGACCTCGACACGTTGCGCGCCGCGTCAATGCCGGTGGCGGCGGAGCGGGGACGGGGCGGCGGCTACGCGTTGGACCGCAGCTACAGTTTGCCGCCGGTGAACTTCACCGCGCGCGAGGCGGCGCTGCTGGTGGCGCTGGGGCGCTTCGCCATCGACATGCGGCTGATGCCCTTCGCGGGCACGCTCGAGTCGGCGTTGGACAAGGTGCGCGCCGCGCTCTCCACCTCCGCGCAGCGCGAGCTGCTCGACCGGCTCAAGGAGCTGAGCTTCCTGGGCGTGCCGTCGCTGCCGAGCAAGCCCGCCGTCCGAGCGGCCATCGAGCGCGCCTGGTTCGAGCAGCAGCCGCTGCGCCTGACGTACGTGGACGGCAACTACCTGGAGACCACGCGCGAGGTGCGCATCCTCTCCGTCGTGATGGACCGACACGAGACACGCCTGGATACCCAGGACGTCCAGAGCGGCGAGCGACGCCCCTTCCGGTTGGACCGAATCGTCCACGCCGAGGTGCTGCGCGCCTTCGAGCCCTGAATTCCCCGCGCGCCGCGTGTCATGCCGCACCGCATCAAAGGCAGACAACGAACATCGGTGACGTGAAGGGTCGAACAGGAGCGCAATCGGGATACCATCCGCGTCCCCCAACCCAACCCAACCCACCCACGACACGCGCCTTGGAGGCGAGCCGATGGAGAAGCCCTGGTTGAAGCACTATCCGCCTGGAGTTCCGGCGGAAATCGATGACCGTCAGTACCCGACGCTGACGCACCTGCTGGAGGAGGCCTTCACGAAGTACGCGGACCGGCCGGCCTTCAAATGCATGGGCAAGGTCATCACCTACCGCGAGCTGGACGCGCTGTCGCGCCGGGTCGGCGCGTGGCTGCAGTCGCGTGGGCTGGAGCGTGGGGCGACCATCGCCATCATGATGCCCAACGTGTTGCAGTATCCGGTGTGTATCGCCGCCATCCTGCGCGCGGGCTACATCGTGGTGAACGTCAACCCGCTCTACACGCCGCGCGAGCTGGAGTACCAGCTCAAGGACAGCGGAGCCCAGGCCATCTTCATCCTGGAGAACTTCGCCACCACGCTGCAGCAGGTGCTGGACAGGACGCCGGTGCGCCACGTCGTCGTCGCCACGATGGGAGATTTGCTCGGCGGCCTGAAGGGCACGCTGGTCAACTTCGTGGTGCGCAAGGTCAAGAAGATGGTGCCCGCGTACGAGCTGCCGCGCGCGGTCAGCTTCAAGCAGGTGCTGTCGGAGGGTGGCTCGCGCACGCTGACGCCGGCCACCACGACGCGCGACGACATCGCCTTCCTCCAGTACACGGGCGGAACGACGGGCGTGTCGAAGGGCGCCATGCTGCTGCACCGCAACGTCATCGCCAACCTGCTGCAGGTGGAGGCGTGGCTGAAGCCGGCGCAGCAGGGTCGCAACATCGACCAGGTGAACATCGTCTGCGCGCTGCCGATGTATCACATCTTCGCGCTCACCGTGTGCGGGCTGATGGGCATCCGCATGGGCGCGATGAACATCCTCATCCCCAACCCGCGCGACATCCCGGCGTTCATCAAGACGCTGTCGGAGCAGCCCTTCCACATCCTGCCGGCCGTCAACACGCTGTACAACGCGCTGGTCAACCACCCCGAGTTCGCCAAGCTGGACTTCTCCCACCTGATGGTCTCCAACGGTGGCGGCATGGCGGTGCAGAAGGCGGTGGCGGACAAGTGGTTCGCGCTCACGCGCGTGCCGCTCATCGAGGGCTACGGCCTGTCGGAGACGTCCCCGGTCGCCACGAGCAACACGCCCGTCGCCACCGAGTACTCGGGCACCATCGGCCTGCCCGTGCCGGGCACGGAGATCGCCATCCGCGACGAGGACGGCAAGGACGTCCCGATGGGCGAGTCGGGCGAAATCTGCATCCGCGGTCCGCAGGTGATGGCGGGCTACTGGAACCGCCCGGACGAGACGGCGAAGGTGATGTTCCCGGACGGCTTCTTCCGCTCGGGCGACATCGGCATCATGGATGAGCGCGGCCACACCCGCATCGTCGACCGCAAGAAGGACATGATCCTGGTGTCCGGCTTCAACGTGTACCCCAACGAGGTCGAGGGCGTGGTGGCCATGCACCCCGGCGTGTTGGAGGTGGCCGCGGTGGGCATCCCCGACGAGCACTCGGGCGAGGTGGTCAAGCTCTTCATCGTGAAGAAGGACCCGTCGCTCACCGAGGCGCAGATCATGGACTTCTGCCGCGAGCAGCTCACCGGCTACAAGCGGCCCAAGTCCATCGAGTTCCGCACGGAGCTGCCGAAGACGAACGTCGGGAAGATCCTCCGTCGCGAGCTGCGCGAGAAGAAGGTCGCCTGATTCAGGCGGCAAGGCCTCTGGTCACGGCGGCCCGGGCAACACTCGCCCTGGGCCGCCGGAAGAGGCGCGCTAACGAGAAGCTGACGCCTGGACCTGGGGCGTCAGCTTCCGGAAGTTGTCCCCGCGCTCCCGTTCGATGCGCAGGAAGCCCGGGTCCACGCCCACGTACGCGGGGCGCTCCTCCACGATGAAGGTCACTTGCGTGGACGGGCCCTGGAAGCGGTGGCGCTCCACGCGCAGCGGGACGTCCTCCACGGCGCCGTCACGCGGCGAGCCACGGTAGACGGCGAGCTCGAGCACCTCGTCCATGGGCAGCGGCACGTCCTCGCTCCCGCGCCGCGCGTGCTTGGCCGTGGCCACGCGCGCCGTCACCCGGAAGCGCCCGTCCTCCAGCGCCTCCACGAAGGCCGACTCCACCTTCAGGTCGTAGAGCACGACCTCCTTCATCCACTGGTCGACGAGGACGCGCTGCTCGGCGGACGCCTGGGCGTACAGCGCGGCCAGCAGGTCCAACGTCGTCAGCGTGTTCTCCCGCGTCTGCGAGGCCAGCAGGTGGCGCAGCGCCGCGTCCAGCTTCGCCTCGCCCAGCAGGTCGCGCAGCGCGTTCATCACCAGCGCGCCCTTGCCGTAGTAGAGATAGGACTGGCCCGCGCCCTTGTAGAGCGGCGGCTCGGCCTCCGCCTCCTCTGCGCGTCCGGAGAGATAGCGGTCCCTGTCGAACGCGAGCACCGGCAACAGCGAGCGCTCACCGTGCAGTCCCGCCAGCACCCGCTGCTCGGCGTACTTCGTCAGGGACTCCACCAGCATCGTCGCGCCCTCGACGGGCGCCGGGTCCAGCAGGTGACCCCACCACTGGTGGGCGACCTCGTGCGCCGTGCGCCGCGTCACCAGGTCCACCGCGTCGTCCGCTCGCCCCATGTCCGTGAGGAAGCCCCGGTCCTCCACGAAGTAGATGACCTGCCGCATCGCCAGCGCGCCGAAGTCCCAGTACGACGGAATCTCCACCACGCGCAGCTGCGCGTCCGGGTAGCGCTGGAAGCGCGCGCCGAAGTCGTCCAGCGAGCGGGTCATCGCCGCCTGGATGGCCTTCACGTTGTAGGGATGCGACGGGTGGTAATACACCTCCACGTCCACGCCCTGGTGCCGCGTCCGCTCCACCGCGTAGCGCGCGGAGACGATGGCGAACATCGGCGTCATCGGCCGGGCCTCCACGAAGTGGAAGGAGCGCCGCCCCGCCTCGGTCCACTCGCGCCGCAGCGCGCCCGGCGCGACCGCCGTCTGGTCCCCTTCCGTGGACACGGTGAGGTCCAGCGTGTGCCAGCCCTGCTCCACCGGCGCGGGCACGGCGCCGCGCTCGTCCAGCCTCGGCAGCCTCGGTTGCTCCGGCAGGCCCCGCGCGCGCCGCTCGGCGGCGTTGCCCAGCTCATACGTGCGGCGGTAGCCCAGCGAGGGGAACACCTCCGTGTTGCGCAGGAAGGTGCCGTTCTCCACCAGCGCCAGCTCGAAGTCCGTCGCCCTCACGCCCCGCTCCTCGCGGGTGACGTCGAACGACAGCTCGGACACATCGCCCGGCGCAAGCGCGGGGGACAGCGCGAAGCGGACCATGCCGAAGCGCTCGTCGTGGGACACCTGCTCCGCGCCGCGCAGCGCCAGCGACACGGGCCGCGCGGACCGGGGCACCGCGACCCACAGCGTGTCGATGGGCTCCCGGGTGCGGTTCTCCAGCCGGTAGCTCCCCGTGACGCGGTAGCGCGCCTCCCGGGGGAAGAGGTCCACCTTCGCCGTCAGCGCGGTGATGCTCGGCACCGGGAGCGCCTCGTGCACCTTGTACGTGCGCTCGTACGCCTCCTTCCAGTCGCGTGAGGCCTCGCGCGACTCGTACGTCCCCAACAGCACCGTGTCTCGCAGGATGACGCTGGCCATCAGCACCAGCACGGCCCCCGCGACGCCCGCCGCGAGCCCCCCGCCCCTGCCCCACCGCGCCGGCAGGCCGCGCAGGCGCGCGAGCAGGGAGAAGCCCAGGCCGCGCCGCCACAGGCCCCAGGTGACGAGCGCCAGCACCATGGCGAAGGCGCTCCAGTACACCATGAAGGCGGTGAACGAGCCCGCCATGGGCCCCAGCCCGTTGAGGTCCGTGTGCACCACGCCGGGCGCCGCCGCGAAGCGCGTCAGCGGATGCTCCAGGCCCCAGCCCGCGCCCTGGCTCGAGACGATGGCCAGGGCCAGGCTCAGCACCATGCCGACGTACCGATGCGGGCTCACCGCCTGGAGGAACAGCACCGCCACCGCGAAGAGCACCAGCGGCAGCCCCGCGAAGTAGAACGAGGACAGGTACAGCCCCGGCTCCAGCGCCGTCACGCCCCGCGAGAGCTGATAGCCCATGCCCAGCAGGATGGGCGCGCCGGTCAGCACGCCCACCAGCGCCGCGAGCGCCAGCAGCTTGGAGACGACGAACACCGCGCTCGACACGGGCGTCGCGTCGAGCAGCGCGTCGAAGCGCGCCATGCGCTCGCGCCACGCCAGCTCCGCGCCGAAATAGATGAGCACCAGCGTGCCCAGCTGCGACAGGGGCGTCCAGAGGTGCTCCACCACCCGGCCCGTGGTGGGGATGCGAAGGGTGCCGTACTCCCCCCGGCCCGCGCCCGTCACGACCTCCATGCCGACGATGAAGAGCCACAGCACCAGCAGCGCCAGGAACGGCCAGCTCCCGAGCACGTGCAAGAGCTCCAGCCGCGTCGCGGAGACGAGCGCCGCCCACCGGGGCGCCGTGTCCACCTCGATGGGCCGGTACACGGACGGCGTCCCACCGGAGACCTCATCCGCGCTCGCGTCGGGCCGGCGCTTCACCGCGGACTTCCGGAACGAGAAGCGCGCGTGCACCCCGCCCAGCACGCACGCCGAGACGCCCAGCCACAAGAGCCGGTTCCACAGCAGGTGGCCTTCCAGCGCGAAGAGGCGGGTGTTGCGCTCGGCCTCCGTCCAGTAGCGCGTCTGCTCGAAGAAGGCGGACAGGCCGAACGGGTCCAACAACGCGGCGCGCGCCAGGGCCTCCGGCGTCTGGGGCGACGTCCCCGCCATCAGCGGCGAGTCCGCCCACATGGAGCCCACCACGTACACCGCGTAGACGAGGATGCCGCCCACGTACGTCGCCAGCGTGCTGCGCGACAGCGCGGAGACGGCGAACAGCAGCGACGCGGCGAAGACGATGTTGGGCAGCACCAGCACGGCGAGCGGCCACAGGTAGCGGCCCACGCCCAAAGGCCCCACCCGCTCGGGCGCGAGCGTCACCAGGAAGGGCGCCACCATCAGCGCGAGCGTCGCCACGCCGAACACCGCGAGCGTCGCCAGCGTCGCGCCCAGGAACCGGCCCAGGAGGTAGTCCCGCTTGCGCACGGACGTGGTGTAGATGAGCTCCGTCATGCCGTGCTCGGCGTCGCGCTGCACGGTGTTCGCGCAGAAGATGCCCAGCACGAAGAGCGACGTCAGCGACAACAACCCCAGGGACTGCGCCACGCTGTGCGGCGAGTTGACGTAGAGGTTGTCACCGCCGTAGCCGGTGGAGACGAAGAGGAACGCGAGCGCGACGAAGACGACCGCCGCCGCGTGGAAGACGGCCTGGCGCGTCTGGTGGCGCCACTCGAAGTGGAGGATTCCGCCGAGCATGCCCGCCCCCACCTACGCCGCGCGACGGGCGGACAGCGTGGAGAAGTAGACGTCCTCCAGGTCCGGAGCCACCGGCTCGAAGCCCTCCTCCGGTCGCGCGTCCGCCAGCACGTGCACGCGCGTGCGCCCGGCCCTCAGCTGCGTGGACAACACCGGGAAGTCCGCGCGGTAGCGCTCCACCGCCGCCTTCTCCACCGTCTTGCGCCACACGCGCCCCTCCAGGGACGCCACCAACGCCTCGGGCGCGCCCTCGCACAACACCCGCCCCTCCGACAGGATGGCCATGCGCGGGCACAGCTGGCGCACGTCCTCGACGATGTGCGTGGAGAGCAGCACGACGACGCTCTCCCCCACCTCGCCCAGCAGGTTGTGGAAGCGCTGGCGCTCCTCCGGGTCCAGGCCCGCGGTGGGCTCGTCCACGATGAGCAGCCGGGGGTTGCCCAACAGCGCCTGGGCGATGCCGAAGCGCTGCCGCATGCCGCCGGAGAAGCCGCTGACGGCCTTCTCGCGGTGGGCGTGCAGGTTGGTCAGGTGCAGCAGCGCGTCCACCTGCTCGCGGCGCGCCTTCGCGTGCGTCAGGCCCTTGAGCAGGCCCAGGTGGTCCAACAGCTCCACGGCGCTCACGCCCGGATACACGCCGAAGTCCTGGGGCAGGTAGCCCAGGTGACGCCGGTGCGCCTCCGGGTGGGCGAGCACATCCAACCCGTCGAACGTCACCTGCCCCGCGTCGGGCGCCTGCAACGTCGCGAGGATGCGCATCAGCGAGGACTTGCCGGCGCCGTTGGGCCCGAGCAGACCGAACAATCCCCGCTCGATGTCCAGGTCGATGCCGCGCAGGGCCTGGACGCCGTTGGGGTACGACTTGGAGACCGCGGAGATTCGCAGCATGGGGCGCCGGTGGAAGCGTTGGGGAGGACCTCCCATCTACGCTCCCACCCCACCTGCGATTGCACGACCGCGGGCGAGCGGCGCGGCGTCAGTCCAGCGCGCGGACGTTGGCGGCCTGGAGCCCCTTGGGGCCCTTGGTGACTTCGAACTCCACCTTCTGCCCCTCCCGCAGGGTGCGATGCCCGTCCGACTGGATGGCGGTGTGGTGGCAGAACACGTCGTCGCCCCCGCCGTCCTGCGCGATGAAGCCAAAGCCCTTCGAGTCGTTGAACCACTTCACGGTACCCGTCGCCATACTCGGCATCCTCCCTGTCGCGACGTCTGACGTCGCCGCGTGCCCGGAACGTGGCACGGGAGTGGACGCGTAGCCCACACCCGGAGGACATGTCGACGGGGGAAGGGGGCGACCATCCACCAGTGAGCGATTGCTCCTCAGGACGCGTCAGCGCCGGACACGACAAGGCCCACCACGAAGACGCGTGGTGGGCCTCGATGGGGAGTCCACGACTCAGTACTCCACGAGCGGCTGCGGCCCCGGGACGATGTCCGCGATGTCGGGGTCCACGTCGCCGGGCTGGCGGGGGCCCTTCTCGGCCTTGGCCTTCTTGCGCTCTTCGCGCTTGACGTCCTTCTCCTGCTGGTGCTGCTTGCGCGCCTGCTCCTTCTGGCGCTTCGTCGATCTTCCTTGCATGCCGCCTCCCTCCTGAAAGTAAAGGCCCGGCCCCTCACGAGGAGACCGGGCCACGGTTACTCAGGCGACGCGCTCAGCCGATCGGGCGAACGTTGGACGCCTGAAGCCCCTTGGGGCCCTTCGTAACCTCGAACTCCACCTTCTGACCCTCGGCCAGGGTCCGGAACCCGTCCGCCTGGATGGCGGTGTGGTGGCAGAACACGTCAGGGCCTCCATTGTCCTGCTGGATGAAGCCAAAGCCCTTCGCGTCGTTGAACCACTTCACAGAACCAGTCGCCATATGCGTCTTCTTTCTTCTCGCGGCATCCAAGGCCGCCCTTACTCCCCGAACCTGGAGAGCGGAACTGCCCTTAGCCTGATAGGAGGCCCCTGTCATCTCCCGGGTGACCTCGAAAAACCAACCGACCCCAACTTCGCGCGGAAGAACGCACGGGCACCCCGAACAATTCTCGTTTCAGCTTAATGGTCGCCCCTCGGGTCCGCCGCATCTCGGAAGGTAAGGCGCGCTCGCGGACGGGACAGGTGGGACGCCCGGACGAAGCAGGCAGGCAGGCAGGCGAAACGCCGGGTCCGCCCTCGAAGTGACGAGGCGTCGACAGGGCCCTCAACGCACAGTGTGAGGGACTCGACGTCGTCCCCGGACGCGGGGGTGTTGACGGGCGGCCAACGCCTCCAGCAGCCCCTGTCGACCGCCGAAGTGGTAGCGCGGGGCACCACGGCCCGCGTGGGCGCGACGGGCCACGGCCTCCAACGTCACCGCCTGGAGGCCCTCCTCGCGCAGCAGGCCTTCCGCGGCGCGCAGCAGGCGCTCACGCATTCCCTCGATTCTCGCGCGCGGTGGCGCGACGATGAAGTGGAACCAGGGCACCCCGAACATGACGCTCCCCCTTCCCTCGTTGGCTGGGCGCTACGCCCCCCACCTAGCCCGCTTGCGTCCGTTTCCGACAGTGATGGCTCGTGATTCAGGACATCACCCTGGTGAATCCTTCCGGACGCGCGCCAACGCCGGGTGGGAGCGGGAGCGATGACCTCCGCGAAGGCCGCACCGCGCGGCGGCAAGCCCGCCCGGCGTCGCGCGCGCAAGCGGCCTCCGGTGATGGCGGCCACGTCGCTGGTGTTGGACGGCTCCACGGGCGCGTCGCTGCAGACGCAGCTGGTGGAGGCGCTGCGCTCGGCCATCGTCTCGGGGCGGCTGGGGCCGGGCACGCGGCTGCTCTCCACGCGGGCGCTGGCGGAGCAGGTGGACGTGTCGCGCAACACCGTGCTCAACGCGTACTCGCGCCTCCTGTCGGAGGGCTACCTGCGCGGCCACCTGGGCTCGGGCACGTACGTGGCCAGCGAGCTGCCGGAGCGGCTGCAGTCCTCGCGGCGCGCCAGGCAGGAGGCGCCCGTGGCCCGGCACACGCCGGGAATCTCGCGCCGGGGCAGCGCGGTGGCCGGGCTGCCGGACGTGCGGCTCAGCGCGCCGGGCATCCCCGAGAGCCGCCTGGCCTTCCGCATGGGCACGCCCGCGGTGGACGCGTTCCCGAGCGACTTGTGGGGCCGGCTGCTGCACACGCGCTGGCGGCGCTCGTGGGGGGATTTGCTCAAGCGCGCGGACCCCGGAGGGCACCCGCCGCTGCGCCGCGCCGTCGCGGACTACCTGGCCACCTCGCGCGGGGTGCGGTGCGTGCCGGAGCAGGTCATCATCGTCAACGGAGCACAGCAGGCGATGAGCCTGGCGGCGCAGGTGCTGCTGGACCCCGGTGACGCCGCGTGGGTGGAGGACCCGGGCTACTTCGCCAGCCGGGGCGCGCTCGTGGCCGCGGGCGCCACGCTGGTGCCCGTGCCGGTGGACGACGAGGGGCTGGACGTGGAGGCGGGCACGCGGCTGTCGCCGGACGCGCGGCTGGCCATCGTCACGCCCGCGCACCAGTTCCCCCTGGGCGTGGCGATGAGCCAGGCGCGGCGCCAGGCGCTGCTGGCGTGGGCGGCGCGCTCGGATGCGTGGATTGTCGAGGACGACTACGACAGCGAGTTCCGCTACGAGGGCCGGCCCCTGCCCGCGCTCCAGGGACTGTCGCCGGACGCGCGCGTCATCTACATCGGCACGTTCAGCAAGGTGGTGTCGCCGGCGCTGCGGGTGGGCTACCTCGTCGTCCCGGAGTCGCTGGTGCAGGCCTTCTGCGCGGCGCGGCGGTTCATCGACACCCACACGCCCGTGGTGGAGCAGGCGGTGCTCGCCGACTTCCTCCACGAGGGCCACTTCAGCCGCCACGTGCGCCGCATGCGCGTGCTGTACGGGCGCCGGCAGGAGGCGCTGCTGGAGGCGGCCCGGCGCGAGCTCGCGGGGCGGCTGCGGCTCGAGCCCCTGCACACGGGCATGCACCTGGTGGGCTGGCTGCCAGGGGGCGTGGACGACGTGGAGGCCGCGGCGCGGGGCATCGAGGCCGGGGTGATGTCGCAGCCCCTGTCCGCCTTCCGCGTCGCGTCGCGGGGGCCCGGGGCGCTGCTGCTCGGCTACTCCTGCGTGCCCGAGGAGCAGATTGAAGAAGGGGTCCGCCTGCTCGCGCGGGCCCTGCGCTGAGGCGCGGGGCCACCGCCGGCCCGGTGACGTGGCGCGAAGTGGCCCCATCGACGGGTGCGCGAGTGGCCCTCGCGCCGTGGGCGCCGCCCGGTTACTTCACGCCCATCGACGAAGGGACACGACGTCCTGCTCGCCACGGAGGAATCACCATGGAAGCGCAGCGTTTCGAAATCGCGAAGCTCGCCCCGGGCATCTACACCGCGATGATGGGGCTGGAGAAGTACCTGCACCAGTGTGGCCTGGAGGCGGGCCTGTTGCACCTCCTCAAGCTGCGCGCCTCGCAGCTCAACGGGTGCGCGTACTGCATCGACATGCACTGGAAGGACTTGCGCGCCCTCGGCGAGTCGGAGCAGCGGCTGTACGGGCTGGACGCCTGGGAGGAGAGCCCCTACTACACCGAGCGCGAGCGCGCGGCCCTGGCCTGGACGGAGGCGGTGACGAACCTGAAGGAGGGCCACGTGTCCAACGCCGTGTACCAGGCGGTGAAGCCGCACTTCACGGACAAGGAGCTGGCGGACCTCACCGGCGCGGTGGCCACCATCAACGCCTGGAACCGCCTGGCCATCTCCGCCCGCACGCTGCCCGGCACGTACCCGGCGCCGAAGTCCGCGCAGAAGGCGGGCTGAGCCCGGGGGCGTCGGGCGCGGGGAGCCCGTATCGACGCGGGCCCGGGTGACGCACTAACGTCCCCGGTCCATGGCCGAGACACGAACCCAGGCGCCTGCCACCCACTTCACCGAAGCAGAGGCCGCGGACATCATCCGCGAGGCGAGCACCCACGCCCTCAAGAGCCGCGCCCACGAGCGCAAGCTCACGCGCGAGGAGGTGCTCGCCATGGCGCGCGAGATGGGCTTGAGCGAGGCGTCCGTGGAGGCCGCCCTGGCGACCCGCGGCAAGAAGGACGAGGACCGCCTGAAGCTGCGCAAGGACTTGCTGGGGCTCGCCACCCACGGCCTCAGCTACACCATCGTCATCGGCGCGCTCACCCTCATCGACCTGCTCTCCGGCCCCACCTGGTTCGTGGTCTGGCCCGCGCTCGGCTGGGGCATCGGCCTGGCGTTCCACACCATGGGCGTGACCATGGGAATGGCCAGACGCGCACTCAACGTCCCGGAGGATGAGTAGCGCTCGAATGTGCGTGGGATTGGAGTCGCGATAAGGCAGACTCAGCCTCGCTTTCCCTGAATTGGGTTGAAACCGAGCGAGGCCACCGTGTCGACCGAGCAGCTCCGGGTATCTCAGTCCATCCTGTTGATGATGAACGCGCAGGGGCAGATGACCGCCATCGGGTCCATGTCCCAGCCGCCGTTGACGCTCACCCCCGCGCAGTGGTGGCTGGTGGGCTCACTGCAGGCGGCGCTCCCCAAGGAGGCGCTGCTGTCCAGGCCGAGCACCTTCTCGCGCGAGCAGCTCACCGAGGCGCTCGACACGCTCGTCGAGCACTCGTTGGTGGTGCCGGTGGAGGGCGCGGCCGTGGACAGCTCGCGCTACCTGATGGGGCCCGGGGGCTTCGCGGACATCACCGAGCACCACCGGATGCTCTACGACACGGTCCGCGTGCACGCGTACCGCTCGGCGCTGTTCCGGCACGCCCAGGGGCAGGTCGTCCTGGACGTCGGCACGGGGACGGGCCTGCTCGCGATCCTCGCCGCGAAGGCGGGGGCCCGGCATGTCTATGCCATCGACGAGTCGGCCATCGCGGAGGTGGCGCTGGAGATGTACGCCGAGAATGGCGTCGCGGACCGCATCACCCTCTTCCACGGCAACAGCCGGGACGTGGAGCTGCCCGAGCGCGCGAATGTGATTGTCCATGAGCTGCTCAACGTGGACCCGTTCGGGGAGAACCTGCTGCCCGCGATGCAGGACGCGACGCGGCGGTTCCTCGCGCCCGGGGGCCGGCTGATTCCGCATCGCATCGAGGCGATGTGCGTCGGCGTCCAGATGACCGAACCGGTGAGCTCCGGGCAGCGCATGCTGCGCGAGGCGGAGAACCTCGACGACTTCTACGGCCTGTCCTTCCGCCCGGTGCTCCAGCGCCTGCGCGAGGCCTACGACGTGGCCGGACCGAACTTCGATTTGGGCGGGATGAACGTGCCGCCGGGCCCGCCGCAGACGCTGCTCACGAAGCCCTGCGTGCTGCGGGACGTGAGGCTCGACCAGGACTTGACGGAGGCGATGGACGAGGCGCCCGTCGAATCCGTGCTCGAGGCGAACGCGCCCGGCACCCTGGGCGGCGTGGCCCTCTACTTCCGCGCGCACATGGACGAGCACACCGTCCTGTCGACCTCCCCCACCGCGCCCGCGACGTGCTGGGGCTTCCTGGTGAAGGAGTTCCGGGAGCGGGTGCAGGTGAAGGCCGGGGACAAGGTGCGCATCCGCTCCAGCCTCCAGCGCTCGCACGGACACCGCTTCAAGGTCGAGCTCGCCTGAGCGACACCCAGGCCCTCGGGGCTCACATCCCCGGGGGCGTGCGCGGCAGCTCCGTGCCGAACACGGCCTGGAGCAGGTCGACCAGGCCGGGCCACGCCTCCGCGCCCAGCCACAAACCCTCCTCGACGTGCTCCACGCTCATGGCGAGCGACGCGTTCTCGAAGAGCTTCGCGGACAGCACGCCCTCTGGAGGCAGGCGGCCCTCCACCTGGAGCACCTGCCCATCCCAGCGGAAGCCGGGCGGCAACAGGCGCTCCGCCATGGCGCGCAGCGCGGAGCGGCCGGCCCCCGCGCGCAGCAGGCCCATCACCAGCGAGGAAGCGCCGCGCGACTCCTCCAGCTCGACGCGGCCGGGCGTGCGCAGCCACAGCCGGTAGCGTCCCGAGGCGAACTCCACGCGCTCCAGCGTCGTCTCCACGCGCACCCTCCAGCCCTTCACGGACAGGCGGATGTCATAGAGCTCCGGGCGGGCCTCCCAGTGGCGCAGCTCCACGTTCTTCGCCTTGACGAGCAGCTGGCGCACCACCGTCTCCACACGCACGTGGGACAGCCGCAGCCGCTTGCCGCCCACGTCCACCGCGACGTCTCCGGAGAGCGGGGACGGCAGGCGCTTCGCCCACTCCCGAGCGCCCTCCAAGAGCTTCATCGCCAACGACTGACCCGACATCCATGTCCTCCCGAGTGCGCGCGCAGCATGCACCGGATTCGTGCCGCGGGAAGGAAGCCCTCGGGTGCGAGGGCCCGTCACCCCGGAGGCTCAGGGGGCGAGCGGCGGGAAGCGTCCGGCCTCCCAGTCCGCCAGTCGCGCGCGGCCCTCGGCCACGCTGTCCACGACGAAGTTCCACCAGATGACCAGCGGGTCCGGCAGCGGCTCGCCGCCCAGCACCACCGCCCGGCCGCCCCGCACCGAGTGCAGCGTCAGCGTGGCGCCGCCGTCCTCCAGGTGCGCGAGCACGCCCCGCTCCACCGTCGTCCCGCCCACGGCCACCTCGCCGTCCGCCACGTAGAGCGCGAGCGCGTGCGTGGGCTCCACGGGCAGCGACACCGAGGCGCCCGCCTCCAGCTCCACGTCCAGGTACGTCAGGGGATGGAAGGTGGGCACGGGGGACACGGCGTCCCCCAGGCGGCCAGCGAGCACGCGCACCCGGGCGCACTCGTGCTCGACGAGGGGCAGCTTCGCGGCGGGGACGTGCTCGAAGGACGGCGTCGTGTGGCGGTGCTCGCGCGGCAGGGCGACCCAGGTCTGCAGACCGTGCAGCGGGGCGGCGCCGGGGCCTGAGTCCACGTCCTCGGCGTGGACGATGCCGCGCCCCGCGGTCATCCAGTTCACGTCCCCCGGGTGGATGTCCTGCATCGAGCCCACCGAGTCGCGGTGACGGATGGCGCCGGAGAAGAGGTACGTCACCGTCTGGAGGCCCACGTGGGGATGGGGCGGCACGGACATGGTGCCCGGCACGGCGGGAGACGGGCCGAAGTGGTCACAGAAGACGAAGGGGCCCACGCGCCGCAGCTCCACCCTGGGCAGGGCGCGCAGCACCCGCGACTCGCCCACCAGCTCCGTCGGCTTCGCGGTCCACAGGGCCGCGACGCCGCGCTCCACCGAAGTGTCCACGCGCGCCGCCAACGATGACTCCTTCCCCATGCTCGATTCTCCTGGCCGGGCGCCCCGTGTCGTGGAGCCCGGATGCCGGATGCTAGTATCACCTGGCCTTCTCCTCGCGCATCCCCCCGGACCCATGGCACGAGCCTCCACCGCACTCCCGGTCGAACCGTCCCTCGCCCTGCCCAAGGCCTTCTGGAGGCGCTTCGCCCGCGAGCACTGGGATGTGGGACCCACCCTCTTCCCCAGCCTGTTCCCCCGCCACTTCCCGTCCCCCGCCGAAATCTTCGAGGCGCTGGTGGACGTGGGCACGCGCTACCGCCAGGGCGAGGTGATGCTGCCGGTGCGCTTCTACGTGGAGCACGAGGCCACGGCGGAGGGACCGCCGGAGGTCTTCGCGGCCGTGGCGCTGTCGCGCTACCTGCCCCTGGCGGAAGACGGTGACGTCGACGGGTACGCGCGGCGGATGGAGCACCTGCTCCACGGACGCAGGTTCGGGCTGGTGCTGAGCAACACGCAGAGCCACCACTGGAGCCACTGGCTCCAGATGCGCACGTTCCTGTCCGGCGTCCACGGCGCGCTCGGCGTGCCGCTGGGGGGCGCGGACTCCGCGCTGTTCCTGGGCAACTACCGGCACACGCCCTTCGGCATCCACAAGGACGACCTGCACGTCTTCTACTTCGTCATCCGGGGACGTCGGAGGATGAGCTTCTGGCCGCTGGAGGCGATGGTCTCCCGGCCGGAGGTGGCGCCGCACGCGGACCCGGGGTTGAAGGACCGGCCGCATGGCGTGGTGCTGCGCGACGCGGAGGACACGCGTCAGGTGATGGCGCAGGCGAGCTTCCTGGAGGCCGGCGCGGGCGACATCATGTACTGGCCGTCGTCGTACTGGCACCGCTCCGAGCCGAGCGAGGGCCTCACCATCGCCGCCTCGCTGGGCTTCAACTTCCGCGCGCCCATGTTCCTGGACCGCGCGCCCGAGCAGCCGTGGCCAGAGCGGCTGCCACACGGGGAGCTGCCCCAGGTCGGGGACCGGGCGCTGCCGAAGTCGGTGCGCGACGCGCTCGGCAAGCAGGGGCGCGGGCAGGGACTGCGCGCCACGCGCAACACGCTCACCGAGGGCTGGGTGCGCTTCCTCACCAACGGCGCGCTGGATGGGCCACCTCCAGAGGCGCGGGGGCTGGCGCCGCTCACGCCGGAGGACACGGTGGTGGGCAGCTCCTCGCGGCCCATCGTCACCGTGCCGCTGGAGGGTGGGCAGGTGGTGGTGGCGGCCAATGGGTTTTCGCGGACGCTGCGTCCTTCGCCGGTGGCGCGGCGGCGACTCGAGGCGCTGACGGAGACGCTGAGCTCCGGCAGGCCGGTCTCGGTGGGGACGTTGGAGGAGGACTTCTTCCGGCGACTGCCGCCGCGTGCGTTTCCTCGCGCGGGGGTGCGCTCGCTGCTGGATGAGCTGGCGCGGTGGCGCGCGGTGTGGCGCCACGAGCCCGCGCGGCGACGCTGAAGGCTCAGCCTCCCGGCGGAGGGAGAACCAAGGTGGGCGTGCCGCAGCCCTCCGCCGAGGGGAAGAAGGCCAGGTCCGAGCCCACGCCGCGCAGGGAGCGGAACGTCTCGAGCACGGGCAGCTCCAGCTCCAGCGGCTCCACGCGGTGCACGCGGCGACCGTCGCGGACCTCCCAGCCTCCCGCGATGAGCGACACGGTGCCGGGCGTGGGCATGGTGGAGAAGTTCTCCACGCGCGCCACCAGCTCCGTGTAGTCGGCGGGCAGGGTGTCCTCGCGCGGCAGGATGCAGAGGTTGAGGGCCGTGGGCGTCGCGGGGTGCGCGAGGTCACGGAGCCCCCGGCCTCCGGGTTCGACGCCGAGGCGCGCGGCCGTCTCCTCCGAGTGGAGGAAGCCCACGAGGCGCCCCTCGTCGACGAGGCGCAGGACGCGGGTGGGTCGGCCTTCGTCATCGAGCTGGCGGCGCTGGAGGCCGCGGGGGTTCAGCGGGTCGTCCTCCACGGTCAGGAGGGAGGGGAAGAGCTTGCGGCCCACGGCGCGCACGAGCGCGGGCGTCGCGGTGGCGATGTCTCCGCGCAACAGCCAGGCGAGCCCCGCGACGAGCGGCGCCGCGACCAGGGGCCGCAGCACGAGCGGGAGGGCGCGGTCCGCTTTCTTCGCGGGTCCTTCGAGCGCGGCCACGGCGTCGGCCAGTCGGGCGCGGATGGGCGCGGTCACCAGGGGAAGGGGCACGGCATCCACCACCGCGCCGCGCGAGGTTTCGCAGCGCAGGAAGGCGGCCTCCTGATGGGTTCGACGGAAGGCCTCGAAGCCGTCGCTTCGCAGGGACAACGCGCCGGTGCATTCCTGCTTCACCACCAGGGCCTGCACGACGACACCAGGGGGCAGGACGTCCTTCACGATGCGTTCGGCGCACAGGTGGGCGCGCGAGAAGTCCGTCGCCCCGCGCCATGCGTCCGTGGGCATCGAGGTTCCTGGCGACGGTGTCGTGGGGAAGGCTCCGGGCGAACCGGTGCGTGCCTTCTCCTCCGCGGACAGCAACAACTGCTCCAGGGTCGCCTTGTCGTGCACGCACTCGATGGCGCTGCCCACGACCTCCCCGAGCCAGACCCGGGCCGAGACGGCGAGCGCACCACCGGAGCTGCTGGAGAAGGTCTTCGAGGCGACGTCGTAGTCCAGCGTCAGGTTGCCGTACGACAGCAGGTAGAGCTCCACGCCCCGCCAGCCACGTTCGCGTCCCAGACGGTCCATCACCTCGCGCGCCAGGACACTCCAGTCCTGGGGCGACAGGCCTCCCGTGTAGACCAGGCTGGCCTCTTCCAACGCCACGTCCTCGTCATGCTCCGACATGCAGACTCCCGACACGCATCGCTCGGAACATCCGAGACCTGACGACCTGCCACCGTCATCACGGACGGGATGAAGCCCATCATGAATCAACCCGCGAGACCGAGACAGGCGCAACGCCGAGGCCACCCCGGAGGTCATGCTCGACATCTTCGAGGCGCGTGCGCGTGGGGGGGAGCCTCGGCCCGGCAGCGCACGGCGTGATACAACCCGGAGGGACGCGTTCCCTCGCGCGTGCCCGACGCTGACACAAGGAGCCCTCGTCTTGGATTGGTTCGTGGAGCGGCGCGAAGTCTCCGACGTGCTCCACCTCCGCTCCGGCACACGGATTCTGCCCGCGACCCTCGAGCGTGGCGTCTGTGTCCGCGAAGGTCCCCCGAGCCACGGCGAATACACGTGGACGGAGTTGTCTCGTGGAACATCCGCTCCGGGACTCCTTCCGTCCGAAGTGCTTGAACGGGCACGTGCGCCGCTCTCCGAGTCCTCCAGACTCTTGGATGGCGCCGCGCTCCGCGAGGACGTGGTGCGCCGGCTCGTGGACGTCGCTCGTGCGGCAGGCGCGCTCCATCTCGAGGTGACGCTGCGCGAGGTGGACCGCTGGACGCTCCACGCGCAGCCCGAGCGGATGGTGGAGGAGCACACGCGCCATGCCCTTCTGGAGGTGAAGGCGTTCCACGGCGAGGCCGGTGGCCCCCGGTTCGACGCGTGGCGCTGCGTGACGCATCCCGATGCCACGCGCCTCCACGCCGCCCTGCCCTCGCTGGAAGCGTGGGTGGACGCACTGGTGCGCGAACTCCGCGAGACGACGCCCGCCGTGCCGTGCCCCGACGAAGCGCTGCCCGTGCTCTTCCCTCCGGGCGCGGCCTCCGCGTGCTTCTTCCACGAAGTCTGTGGCCATCCGCTGGAAGGCGATGTCGTCGCACGCGGCGGCTCCTTCCTCGCGCGCAGACTGGGACAGCGCGTGGCCGAGCCCTTCGTTCACGTGTCCGACGACCCCACGGATGCACAGGGTGCACTCGGCTTCACGTGGGATGACGAGGGTCACGCCGCGCGCGCGGTGCCGCTGCTGCGTGGAGGCGTCGTCACCTCACCCATGCTGGATGCGCGCAGCGCTCGCGCGCTCGGCCTGGAGCCCAACGGTCATGGCCGGCGCGTGGACTTCCGTCATCCCCCACTGCCGCGCATGGCGCACACCCGCGTGGAGCCGCATGAAGGCGACCTGGCGTCACTCCTCGCGGACGTGGGCCACGGGCTGCTCGTGCAGCACCTCACGCCGCGACACATGAATCTCCTCTCGGGGGACTTCAGCTTCTACATCGTCGAGGCGCGACTGGTGCGCGACGGGCGCGCGGGCCCTCGGGTGGGCCCCGGCGTCCTCTTCGGCAACGGGCTGACGGCGCTGGCCGACATCGACGCGGTGGGCGCCGACGCGCGCAACCTCTTCGCCACGCGGGGGTGCCGCAAGCTGGACCACGGTCCGCTGCCCGTCTCCTTCGGCCAGCCCTCGGTCCGCTTCCGCACGCTGCACGTCCGGCCCGGGACCTGAGCGAGAGCTCCGGGCCGGAGCAGGCCGTCACGAGACCGCGGCATCAAGCCAAGGGCGTGAGCCCTCACGACCGAAGCCTCCCCGCCAAACGAAACGAGGACGGCCCCTCGGAATCGGAGCGCGTCCTCGTGTCACGACCGCACGGCCCCGGGCATGAACCGCGGGGCCCTCTTCGCTACTCCGCCGGCGGACCCTCGGGGTCGACAGGCTCCTCCGGCAACTCCACGGGCGGCGGCGGGATGTAACAGGTCCACGTGGGCTCCGGGGACGGCGGCGGCGGGTCCTCGAGCCCGCCACCCGGAGGCGGCTCCTCGCCCGGCGGCATCGGAATCTGCCCGAACGCCCGGTACACGCTCACCTCACCCGGACGCGGCTCCACGATGACCGGCGGAATCAGGTACGGCCGCGGCGGCGCCTCGGGGTCCGGCTCCGGCTCCGGCACGAAGGTGTCCACCAGGTTCACCGTCACCGGCTCCGTGGCGTTGGGCGGCAGCACCAGCGCGAAGTAGCCCAGGAAGCTCTCCGAGCCGGGCAGCACCATGAAGCCCATCGGCGACTGACCCGGCAGGGGAGCCTCCTCCACCGGCGCCCAGTCGAGCGGGAAGATGCGCCCCGCGGACGCCTCCGCGATGCTGGACACCGGCGTCTGGAACAGGTCCGCCAGGAAGCTCATGTCGTGCACGAACAGCAGCGCGACACCGCCCGTCTTCGTCGGGTCCAACAGGTCCGCGGGCGTCGTCGGCGTGCCCGCCTCCGTCATCGCCTGCGACACCGCGTCCAGCGCGCCCGTGTTGCCCACGAGCACCGCGGCCTGGCCGTAGCACTGCGTGACGCTCGCCAGGATGGGCCGCACGTACGTGGTGGGGAAGTACGTCGTCGTCGGCATCGGGACGGGGAAGTCCGGGTTCGGCTCCACCGGCCCCTCGGGGGGCGTCGCGGACGCGAGATAGGCCGTCGTCTCACCCGACGGAGCCCCCACCACCGACCAGGTCCCCCCGAAGTCCGAAGGCGCCGACACCAGCGCGCCGCCGCCCTCCGGCGACGACAGCGACACCTGCCCCCCCATGATGGCGGACAGGAAGGTGTACGGCCCTTCAAAGACGCCGGGCAGCGCGCCCTCTGCGTCCTCCTCGGGCACCGTCATGAAGGCGACGAGGAACGCCTCCGGGTCGTAGAGCACGCCGGAGATGTTCGTCGAGCGCGCCGGCAGGTCGACGACGGGCGCCGTGTCCGGCGGGATGTTCACGGGCGCGTCGGAGCTGGAACACCCACCGGCGGCGGCGAAGAGCAGGAAGCTGGAGGCTAGGGAGCGGAGCTTCATCGCGGTCCTCGAAGGGCTCAGCGCGCCGGCAGCACGTGCTCGGCGGGAGCCGTCGTCACGTGGCAGGCGTTGGCGCAGTTGCCAAAGGCGTTGGGGGGAGAGTTGAGCTCCTGGAACTGCAAGTCGAAGTACTCGGTGCCGTGCGTGCCCGGGTGGCAGCCCACGCACGCGTTCATGCTCGGGCGCAGCGTGCTCTCGCGCGTCAGGTGGCACAGGGTGCAGTCACCCTTGTTCTGCGCGTACTTCGGCGACGAGATGTGCAGCCGGTGGATGAAGTCCGACACGTGCCCCACCACGTCGTCGTGGTGACACACCTTGCACGTCTCCACGTGGTCCACCGAGACGCCGTGGTGCACGTTGCTCAGCGAGCCGACGCCGTTGTGGCACACCTGGCAGTTGCCGATGCGGCCCGGGTACGAGGTCGGCGCGGCCTGGCCCACCTGGAAGAAGAACGGGTCCAGCCGGTTGAGCCGCTCACCCTCGTAGTTGCGGTGGCCCTTGAGCAGGATGGCGTAGGTGCCGGGCTTCGCGTCCGGCGGCAGCGGCACCGCGTAGCGCGTCGTCGGACGCACCGCCATGCCACCCGCGACGGCCATGATGTCCGGCGGCACGTAGAACTGCGGCTCGCTCGCGGCCGGATAGGCGAAGTAGTCCTTGGGCACGTAGTCCCCATTGACCACCTTCAGGTTCTGCAGCGGCCCCACGACCTTGAAGCCGGACTCGGACGCGCTGCTGTCACGCCACGTCAGCAGCATCTGCTCGTTGAAGTAGGCCAGGCCGTTGGAGCCCTCCCCCAGGTAGTCGAAGTACGACGGCATGGAGTCACGCGGGTGCAGGCCGTGGCCGTCGCCGTCCTGCAGCGACACCACGAAGTCCACCGTCTCACCGGCGTTGAAGAAGTTGCCGTTGGCGGGGCGCGCCACCTGCACCTGCTGCTTGAGGCCGAAGCCGCACGGCGTGGGCACGTCCGTGGCCAGCCCGTCCGGCCCCAGCTCGTAGCAGGTCGCGAGCCGCTCCGAGGAGGGCTGGAAGGTGACGGGGAAGAGGAACGGCTTGAGCGGCAGCTGGCTCCAGGTGAGGCGGATGACGCCCTCGCCCCGCAGGTCCGGCATGGTGAAGGACTTGAACGGGTTGGTGGAGTTGGCGAGCGACACCTTCACCGCCGTGGCGAACTCGAGCGCGTCGTAGCCCTCCGCCCGGCGCGGCGTCGGGTCTCCGGGGAACAGCGGGCGCTGCAGGCCCGTCACCGCGAAGCTGGCGCGGGTGCGGCCCGTGACGGCGCTCTCCGCGAGGAAGTCCCGGCGCGAGTACGTGATGCCGGTGCGCACGTTGCCGTCCGCGTCCAGCACCTCCAGGAGGAACGTGTCGTCGGTGGCCAGCATCCACGCGGCGTTCTCGTAGAACGTCTCGCGCATGAACGTCTGGGGCTGCAGGCGCTTCCACGCGTCGCGCCCCGAGGACAGGCCGGACCAGTCCAGGTCCTTGAAGAGCGACTCCATCCGCATCCACGCGGCCGGCGTGCGCCGGTCGTTGGGGTCTTCGAAGCGCGCCAGCGCCACGTCCATCGCGGAGAACTCGCGAAGGAAGTACAGCTCACCCGGCGTGACGATCATCCGGGCGAAGGGCTCCACCGGCTCGAAGGGATTGCGCTCCGAGGGGTAGCCGTTGTTCAGGTTGTAGCAGGTGGCGCCATAGTCCGGCAGGTTCAGGTCGCCCTTCGTCACGGGCTCGCCCGTGGGAAGCATGGCGCAGCCCTTGTACCAGAGCAGGGACAGCGAGATGGCCCCGGAGGCGGAGCTCGAGTACGGGTCGAACGCTCGCGCACCACGGCCACGCGTGCCTTCCACGTCGGACGTGTCGAGCAGGTTGCATCCCGAGACAACCGCCAGCACCGGGAGCATCAGGACGCACTTCTTGAAGGACAGGGTCATGAGATTCGAGTCCAGCGCGGCTCACCAGCGCAGGGCACGGTGACGTTCAGCGGAGGGCAAGGCGTGTATCCTACTTTCTCAGAAAGCGCCGCGCCAATTCACGGGCCTCTGGCGCGCTGCGTTGCCACGCCCTGGGTCTTGAGGAAGCGGTACACGGCGCGAAGGTCCTCCTCCTTCATGGAGGAGAAGGCGCGCCAGGGCATGGACAGCTTGTTGACCTGGCCCTTCTTGCTGGGGGCGGGGGCCAGGTCCTTGAAGGCGGTGAAGCGGGCGACGAAGGCGTCCTCGCCCAGGTCCTTCAGGACGGGCCCCTCCGGGAGCAGGGACGGCACGGGCTCCTCGCCCAGGGGAGTGGGGGCGGCGCGGCCTCCGGCGAAGGGCTTCGGCTCCTCGTCGGCGCTCGCGTGGCAGAAGGCGCACTGGGCGATGGTGGCCAGGTAGCGGCCCCGGGACACCTCGTCCTGGGCGGGCTCGGCCACGGGTCCGGGCAGGGGGCCCGCCAGGTCCTTGATGTCCGCGAGCACCTCGGGGGCGAGCTTGGAGGGAGGCGTGGGGAGGGCCACGGCGGGCACGGTGCGCAGCCACGCGACGACGGCCTTCGCGTCACCGTCGGACAGGGTGGCGCGCCACTCCATGTACGGCATCATCGGGAAGAGCGTGCGGTCCCCCTGGCCATAGCCCTCGCGCAGGGTGCGCAGCAGCTGGGCATCGGTCCACTTGCCCACGCCATGCACCGGGTCCGAGGTGATGTTGGGCGCGCACAGCGTGCCGGGCAGGTCCCACTCCGGACCGAAGCACGCGCCGGCGAGCTGGGGGCCCGACAGCGGTCCACCGAAGCGGCCCGTGTCCCGCTGCGTGTGACAGTCCACGCAGCCGAGCACCGACTCGCCCAGGTAGCGGCCCCTCTCCACGAGCGCGGCCTCGGCGGACACGGGCTTGGGTGCGGGAGGCGCGGCGGGCTTCGCCTCGACGACGGCGGGCGGCGGCTTGGGGGCCGCGTCCTTCTCCCGACAGCCGCTCACGGCGACGAGCAGCGCCACCACGGACACGCACCTCTCCCAGCTTCGGCCCCCGGCATTCACGTTCGAGCAACTCCTGTGGCTAGTCCCATGCGGGCGCGTCCGGAGGACGACCCAGGCGCAGGGCCGCGAGGGCCCGGCGGTATTCGATGGGGAGCCGGTCCGCCTTCACGGGGACCTCCCCCGAGAAGTCCAGCGGGTGCGCGCGCGGGCGCTGTCCCTCCGCCACGCGGCGGTCCTGCTCCAGGATGGCCGACTCCGACTTCACGAACAGCTCCGCGAAGTTGCGGATCCTCGGGTGGTACGAGGCGAAGTAGAAGCACTGCATCTTCTCCTCCGACCAGGGCGAGGCCACCGCGTAGACGGTGTGCGGATAGAAGAGCGTGGGCTTGAAGGTGAGCCGCGCGGTGAAGGGGAACGTCACCTCGTACGTGAGCGTGGTGCGGTCCACCCGGGGTGGAGCGCTCCCCACCGCGGGCGCCAGCGCGGGATAGACGATCTGCGCGCGCAGTCCGTCCGAGCGCTTCTCCACGTCATACGCCGGCACCTCCGGCTGCTCCGGATTGCCGAACGTGCCTTCATGAACGAACGATAGGTGAGCCACGTCCAGGACGATCTCCACCATGCGTCCGGCGGACGTCTCCCAGTCCAGGCGGGGCAGCGGCACCGTGGCCACCGTCGCGCTGTCGGCCAGCTCCGGCCACTCGGGCAGCGGCGCCGCCGGCTCGGGCGAAAGACAGACCCAGATGAGCCCATGCCGCTGTGCGGCAAGGTAGCTGTTCACCCGGGCCCGCTCGGGGACGGGCGTCTGGGGTTGAGAGGGAATGCGGACACACGAGCCGCTCTGGGCGTATGTCCATCCATGGAACGCGCAGCGAAGTCCCTGGGGAGTGACAGTCCCGGCGGAGAGGTCCGCGCCGCGGTGCGCGCAGTAGCGCTGGGTGGCCGCCACACCGGAGGCGGTGCGCCAGAGGACCAGCTCCGTCTCCAGGAGCCGGGCGGCCAGGGGGCCTTCCCGAAGCTCGTGGGCGTACGCCACCGGATGCCAGTACGGGAGGAAGGTGTCCCGGTACGAGCGGACCTCGCCAGCCGTGCTCATGCCAGGGCGAGCGGGGCGATCTTGCTTTCAATCTCCTCGAGGAGGAAGTCGATCTCCTCTATCTCATCGAGCTTCTCGGGAGCGGCCGACACCGCCTCGGGAGCCTCGGAGGGATTCGGAGTGGATACCGCGTTCGCAGCTGTTTCGGATGGGGACTGAACCGCCTCTTCCGACGCCATGTGGGTGGCCTCCACTACGCAGGGGAGGTGGATGCTCGGAGGAACAGCAGGGGAATGTCAACCCACCGTGGGTTTCCACGCGTGTCACAACACCACTAGACTGCGGCCCTCCATGCCCCCTGCCCCCTCTGTCGTGCGCATCGTGGCCATGTTGTGTCTGATTCATGGCACGGCTCACGCGGAGCCCTGGAAGAAAGCCAGACCGGGCCTGACGACGGAGGCGCAGCTGCGCATCCTGTTCGGCGAGCCCGACGCGAGACGCCGCGAGGATGGCGCGCTGGTGCTCGACTATCAGGGGCAGTCCTCGCCGGCGGGGACGCAGCGCGCGCGCTTCACCGTCGATACACGCACGCGCAAGCTGCGGCGCATCGATGTCTTCCCCACCCGCGCGCCCACGCGCGCCGCGGTGGAGAAACAATTCGGCCCCGCGTGTCCCAAGACGGGCTGGAGCAAGAAGCCCTGCTACGTGGTGAAGGCCACGGCGGACACCTCGCTGTATTTCCATTATCCGTCGCGGGGCCTCGCGGTGTTCTTCACCGGTGGCGACGTGCGCGCGCTGACGTATCAGAAGCCCGTGCGAGGCAAGCTCGCGCTCACCGCGAGCGTGGAGCCTCCGCCGGAGCTGTCCTCCGCCGGCACCGCGGACACGACGGAAGCGAGCGACACGGTGGCCGCCTCCGGCACCGCGTCCGAGGACGACACGGAGACGGCGGACGCCAACACCGTGGAGGCCTTCGCGGAGCCCGCCACCGCCACGCAGCCCGCCGTGGCGAGCCTGGAGCTGGCGGTGCCCACCATCGAGGGCGAAACAGCGTCACCGCGCCCCGCGCCGCCCCTGGACGTGGACACGTCGCTGAGGCCGGTGGTGGTGGATGACGTGGCCGCGTCGGGCGCGAGCATCGCTTCGGCGGCGGGGGGCCCCACCGCGGGGCCGCAGCCGGTGACGGAGGACACCGTCGAGGAGGACCCGCTGCACCCCTCCGCGTTCCTCAAGGTGCCCGAGCTGCTCACGGTGGGCGGCTTCTACCTGCAGCGCGCGGAGGTGGCCGGGGCCCGGCGCGCGAGCACGTCGGCCACGGGGGTGGACCCGTTCTTCCCGGCGCTCCTGGACGTGTACCTGGACTTCAAGCCGTTCGACGGGCTGCGCAGCTTCGCGGTGGGCCGCATGGCGTACGACCCGCTGGACCCGGTGCTCTCCACGCCCGCGACGAGCCTGGACCGGCTGTGGATCTACTTCGGCCTGTTCGACCACGTCTTCATCACCGCGGGGCGGCAGCACATCAAGTGGGGCAGCTCGAAGATCTGGAACACCACCGACTTCCTGCGCGCGCGCAACCCGGACCCGCTGTTCCTCTATGACTTGAGGCCGGGCGTGGACATGGTGAAGGTCAACGTGCCGTGGGAGGAGATGGCGGCCAACCTGTGGCTCATCGGCACGGCGGACCTGTTGGACGAGGTGACGGCGGACGGGGACCGGGTGCGCTACGGCGGCGCGGTGCGCGCGGAGATGGCGCTGGGCACCAGCGAGCTGGCGGTGTCGGGCTCGTTCGTGGAGGGCCGGCGGCCCCGCTACGGCGTGGACTACTCGATTGGCCTGGGGCGGCTGGACTTCAACACCGAGATTGCCCTGGTGCACGGCGCGGATGTGGCCACGTGGGAGCGCTCGCAGGCGGGGGGCTTCCAGGTGCGGGCGCTCGACGGGCTCCAGGTGCAGGCCAGCGGCGGCGCGCAGGTGGAGCTGCGCGTGGCGGACACGTTCAAGACGGTGGTGCGGCTGGAGGGGTTCTACAACCAGCTGGGCAGTGACGACCGCGAGCTGTTGACGTGGGTGCAGGCGGTGGGTGACTTCCAGCCGCTCTACTTCGGCCGGTTCTACGGCATGGCGCAGGTGGCCGTCACCGCGCGCAACATCTACGAGCCCACGACGACGCTCACGGTGATGGGCAACGTGGGAGACCCGTCCTACGTGGCGCGCCTGGACATCAATGCCTCCCGGCTGCGCGACGTGACGGTCGCCGCCTACGTGGAAGTTCCTTTTGGAGAGCGCGGCGGCGAGTTCCGCTTCCAGCCCGACGCCGGCATCGCCCCCAGCGCGCCGGTGGACATGGGCCTGTTCCGCGCCGGCATCAACGTTCGACTCCGGCTCTGAGAGCACAGACTTCACGATGACCGCTCACGACGATTCCGCCCCGACCTCCCCCGGTCCGCACGGACGGAAGGCTCCCCCTGTCGACTCCGCCGCCGCGCCCGACGCCACCCCCGTGGCCGAGCGCGCGCCCGCTCCACGTCCCGTCCTCTCCGAGGAGCTGCGGCACCGGGTGCTCGTCACCTTCAATGCCTCCGAGCAACACCTGGAGGGCGGCGACACGGTGGTGGCCTGCTTCGAGCAGCAGGTGGACCGCGCGCCGGACGCGACGGCGCTCGACTTCGAGGGCACCCGGCTGACGTACCGGCAGTTGGACGAGCGCGCCAACCAGCTCGCGCGCTATCTGCGCTCGCTGAGCGTGGGGCCGGAGACGCGCGTCGCGCTGTGCGCGGAGCGCTCGGTGGAGCAGGTGGTGGGGATGCTGGGCATCCTCAAGGCGGGAGGCGCGTTCGTTCCGTTGGACCCGGCGCATCCCACCGAGCGGCAGGGCTTCGTGCTCTCCGACAGCGGCGCGCCCGTGGTGCTCGCGCGGCAGCAGATGCTGGACGAGCTGCCGCTGCGGGGCGAGCTGACGGTGGAGCTGGACGGCCTGCTGCCACCGTTCGCGCGTCACTCCGTGGAGCGGCTGGAGGCGGTCGCCTCGACGGACCATCTGGCGTACGTCATCTACACGTCCGGCTCCACGGGGCGGCCCAAGGGCGTGCTGGTGGCGCACGCGGGGCTGCGCAACACGGCGCTGGCCGCGGTGCGGGCGCATGGGTTCCGGCCCGAGGACCGGGTGCTCCAGTTCGCGTCGATGAGCTTCGATGCGTCCGTGTGCGAGGTGTTCGCCACGCTGCTCGCGGGCGCGACGCTGGTGCTCGCGCCCCGACAGCGGCTGCTCCCGGACGCGCCCCTGCGGACGCTCCTGCGTGAGAGCGCCATCACCGCGGTGACGCTGACGCCGTCGGTGCTGGCGCAGTTGGAGACGGAGGGGCTGGAGGGCCTGCGCACCGTCATCTCCGCGGGCGAGGCCCTTCCCATCGCGGTGGCCGAGCGCTGGGGACAGGGCCGGCGGCTGCTCAACGCGTATGGCCCGACGGAGGCCACGGTCTGCGCGGCGATCACGCCGTACGCGGTGGTGCCGGGCGCCATCACCCTGGGCACGCCGTGGCCCAACACGCGGCTGTATGTGCTCGATGAGGCGCTGGAGCCGCTGCCTCCTGGCGTCGCGGGAGAGCTGTTCATCGGCGGCGTGGGCGTGGCCCGTGGCTACCTGGGGCGGCCGGACCTGACGGCGGAGCGTTTCCTGCCGCATCCGTTCGGTTCGACACCGGGCGAGCGGCTCTACCGCACGGGAGACCTGGCGCGGTGGACGGTGGACGGCGAGCTCGAGTACCTGGGCCGCGTCGACTCGCAGGTGAAGCTGCGAGGCATGCGCGTGGAGCCGGGCGAGGTGGAGGCCGTCCTCGCGCGCCATCCGGAGGTCCGCGAGGTCGCGGTGGTGGCTCGCGAAATCGCGGAGGGCGAGCTGGCCCTGGTGGCCTTCCTCGTCCCCTCCGAGGGGCAGGATGAGGCCCGGGTGAGCGCGGCGCTGCGCCCGTGGTTGAAGCAGCAGCTCCCCGAGCACCTGGTGCCCTCCGCGCTCGTGACGCTCACCGCGCTTCCGCTGACGTCCTCGGGGAAGGTGGACCGGAAGGCGCTGGGCACGCTGTCGCTCGGCCGCGTCGACGCCGCGAGCGCGTCCGCGGACAGCGCGCCGCGTGGAGAGCTGGAGGTGCTGCTGGCGGGGTTGTTCCAGCAGGTGCTGGGCGTGGAGCGGGTGGGCCGGGACAGCGACTTCTTCGAGCTGGGCGGACACTCGCTGAGCGCCACGCGGCTGCTGGCGCGCGTGCGGCACGCGGTGGGTGTGGAGCTGCCGCTGACGGCGTTGTTCTCGCACGCGACGGTGGCGCGACTGGCCCGGGCGCTGGGCCCCATCTCCGAGTCGCTCTCGGCGGCACTCGCCGGCCCCACGCCGCTTCCCGCCGACGTCGCGCCCATGGCGTCCCTGGCGCAGGAGCGGCTGTGGTTCCTCCAGCAGCTCCAGCCGGATTCGGCGGCGTACCTCGTCGTCGATGCGCTGGAGCTCCGGGGCACGCTGAACAGGACCGCGCTGGAGGACACGCTGCGGCGACTGGTGGAGCGGCACGCCGCGCTGCGCGTCACCTTCACGCCCGTGGAGGGGAGCCCGCGGCTGCGCGTCCACCCGGTCCGCGAGTCGCTGCTCACAGTGGAGGAGGTGTCACGCCCGCCGCATGAGAGCGGGACCGCGGAGGCGTGGCTCCAGCGCAGACTTCGCGAAGAGGCCTCGCGACCGCTCTCGCTGGAGGAGGGGCCGCTGTATCGGTTCCACCTGTTCACGAGTGGCCCCGGGCACCAGGTGCTGCTGCTGGTGCTGCATCACCTGGTGGTGGATGGCCTCTCGATGGGCATCCTCCTCAACGAGCTGGCGACGACGTACTCCGCGCTCCAGGAAGGCCGCGTCCCGCCTCCCGCGCCCGCCACCCTGGACTACGTGGACCTGTCCGCCTGGCAGCGCACACCCGAGGTCCGCGCGCGCGAGGACATCCACCTCGACTACTGGAAGCGACAGCTCGCCGACGCGCCGTCGCTGCTCGCGCTGCCCACGGACAAGCCTCGTCCGCCGGTGCTGTCCGACCGGGGCGCGTACTCGCGCCGCCACGTGTTGCCGCGGGAGCTCCGGCTGCGGCTGGAGGCGCTCTGCCGAGAGCACCAGGTGACGCCGTTCATGGCGCTCTATGCGGTGTTCGCCACGCTGCTCCAGCGCTACTCGGGTGAGCGAGAGCTGTGCATCGGCACGCCGGTCTCCGGACGCACGCACGCGGCCTCCGAGGACATCGTCGGTCTGTTCATCAACACGCTCGTCCTGCGGACCCACCTGCTGCCCTCCGCGCCGTTCTCCATGTTGCTGGCGCACGTGTGGGCGACCGCGCTGGAGGCCTTCAGCCACCAGGATGCGCCGTTCGAGCGCGTCGTCGATGCGCTCCATGTCGAGCGCAGCCTGAGTCACGCGCCGCTCTTCCAGGTGATGTTCGACCTGCGCCGCGTCGACTCGCCTCTCTCCTTCTCGGGCCTCGCGTCACAGCACGTCTTCGTCGACAACGGCACCAG